>JBBSKC010000102.1:0-6738 GCA_038256675.1 Solirubrobacterales bacterium
GCCGTGGTCGCGACGATGCTCGTGTCGCTGGCCTTTGAACTGCTTCCTCCTGCAGCCGCCGTATTGACGGCGACGGTCGGCTTGCTCCTTTTCGGAGTGATCGACGAAACCCAGGCGTTCTCCGGCTTTTCCAATTCGGCGCCGCTCAGCGTGGCCGCGCTCTACGTGCTGGCTTACGGCGCCGACAAGACCGGTCTGCTCGGACCACTCGTCAACCGGATGCTGGGCAAGGAGAATGAGGTGACGCGCACGACCCTGGCCAGGCTGAACGCACCGACCGCGGGCATTTCGGCGTTCATCAACAACACACCGTTGGTGGCGATGCTGATCGGACAGGTCACCTCCTGGTGCAGCCGCCGCGGCGTTTCGCCGTCGAAACTGCTGTTGCCGATCTCTTACGCCGCCATCCTCGGCGGCACCCTGACGGTGATCGGCACCTCGACCAACCTTGTCGCCTCAGGTCTCCTGGAAGAAAGCGGCCAGTCGCCCATCGGGCTGTTCGAAATCACCAAGGTGAGCGGACTATCGGTGGTTCTCGGAATGCTCGTACTGGTGCTGGTGGTCCCCCGGCTGCTACCGACCCGGCGCGCGGCGATCGAAGAGTTCACCGAGGAAATGCGTGAGTTCACCCTTCAGATGGAGGTAATCGAAGGCGGCCCCCTTGACGGTTCCAGCATTGCCGATGCCGGCCTGAGAAACCTGAGGAGCATCTTCCTGGTCGAGATCCAGCGGGGTGGCGTGGTCCTGCCCGCCGTCTCTCCCAGCCGTAGGCTCGCCGGTGGCGACCGGCTCACCTTTGCCGGTGATTCGGACTCGATCGTCGATTTCCAGCGCACCAGCGGCCTGCGCTCGGCCGAAAGCCAGCACATGCTGGAGATCGACAGTCCGGAACACACCTTCTTCGAGGCCGTGGTCGGCGCCGATTCGCGTCTCACCGGTCGTACCCTCGCCGAGGTCGAGTTCCGCGGTCGCTACCAGGCGGCAGTCGTCGGGCTTCATCGCGCCGGCGTGAGGATCGACAAAGGCCTCGGCCGGGTGGCACTCGAACCCGGCGACACCCTGCTGCTCCTGGCCGGACCCGACTTCAAGGTCCGCTCAAGGAGGAGCCGCGACTTCCTGCTGGTGTCCAGGATCGGGGGGCCGACGCCGTCGGCCACCCGCAGGGCTCCCCTGGTCGGCCTGCTCGCTCTGGCCGTCATCGTCCTTGCCGGAATCGAGGTGCTTTCGATTCTCGAAGCGGCACTGATCGCCGCGGGGGTCCTGATCGCGACCAGGACCATCAGCTTTTCCGAAGCCGGCGAGGCGATCGACTTCAGCGTGATCCTGCTGATCGCCTCTGCCTTCGGGGTCGGCGAGGCGATGCAGTCGTCCGGACTCGCCGAGTCGCTGGCCACCGGCCTGCTCGACGTCTTCGGCGGCTGGGGCGACTTCGGCATCATCCTCGGCCTCGTCGTCGCCACCACACTGCTCACCGAAGTGATCACCAACAACGCCGCGGTGGTGGTGGTCTTTCCGATCGCCGTGTCGGTAGCAGCCAGCGCCGGGCTCGACCCGAGGATCATCGCGATGACGATCGCCGTCGCCGCCTCGTCTTCCTTCCTCACGCCGATGGGCTACCAGACCAACACCATGGTCTACGGACCCGGCGGTTACAGATTCTCCGACTACCTCAGGGCGGGAATCCCGATGAACCTGGTCGTCGCCGGCGCACTGACCGTGACCGCCTGGTCCCTTTCTTGAGGTAAACGCCAGACCCCTGTGGCCGCCACCGATGTCAGCGAATGGTCCGCCCCCCAAATCGAATTAGAGCGGAGTAGGGTGAGCAGGCATCCTCGCTCTCGGCACGATCATCATCGTCATTCTGGTCTCGCTGCTGGTTGCGAGAGTCGCCACCGCAGCCCTGATGCTGACCGGCCTGTCGCGTGAAGTCGCGCGCTTTCAGGCCCGGAGCGCCCTGACCGGGACCGGCTATACGACGACCGAGGCCGAACTCGTGGTCAACAATCCGGTACGCCGGCGCATCGTGATGACCCTGATGCTCCTGGGAAGTGCCGGTCTGGTCACCGTGATCGCCACCCTGATCCTCTCCTTCGCGAACGCTGACCGTGAGCAGGCCTTCGAGCGCCTGGGTGTCTTGATCGTCGTGCTCGGTGTCATGCTCCTGATCTCCCGCAGGCGCTTCGCCGACCGCTGGCTGAACCGGATGATCGGAATGGGACTCAGCCGCTGGACCGACCTGAACGAAAGCGGACTCGCCGATCTCCTGCACCTCGGTGGCGACTACGGCATCTCGGAGGTTGCGGTGGACGACCACGACTGGATCTGCGGACGCACGCTCGGAGACCTGAATCTGCGCGCGGAGGGAGTGGCGGTGCTGGGCCTGGTCTGTCTGAACGGAACCTATATCGGCGCGCCCGTCTTCGAGATGAAGACCCGTCCAGGCGACACCCTGATCCTCTATGGCCCAACCGGTCGGCTCGAGGATCTCGACCACCGGCGAGCCGGCAACGAAGGCGAAAGGGCCCGGGTCAGCGCAGTTGCGGAACAGCTCGAGCGGA
Source organism: Solirubrobacterales bacterium (assembly GCA_038256675.1). Classification (GTDB taxonomy): domain Bacteria; phylum Actinomycetota; class Thermoleophilia; order Solirubrobacterales; family 70-9; genus 67-14. The sequence continues at coordinate 2,559 of JBBSKC010000102.1, forward strand.
TCCGGCTCGAAACCGGCGAGCGCGAACGGGCAGAGGCCGAACAGGACAGACGGTCGCAGCGCTGAACCGAATGCGGCATGCTCGAACGAGGCGAGGTCAGAAGGTCGGCAGGCTCTGGTACTGGAAATGGTGCCCAGGGTCAATCAGGTTGAGACGACGCGGTCCCGGCCGGCCCGCTTGGCGCCGTAGAGCGCCTGATCGATCGCCAGGGACGACGCCCTCGGATCTTTATCGAGGGTTGAAGCCCCGATGCTGACGGTCACCGGCGGATCACGTAGTTCTTTCTTGATCGTGCTCCTGATGCGCTCCGCGACTTCGGTCGCCGCCGCCAGGTCCATACCCGGCATCAGCACCATGAACTCATCGCCTCCGTAACGGGCGCCGAAATCCGCCGGGCGGATGCTGTGCAGAATGGCCCTGCCGACTCCGATCAGTGCCTGGTCACCGGCTTCGTGGCCAAAGTTGTCGTTGACGCCCTTGAACCGGTCGACGTCCAACATCAGAACCGCTCCTCTCGATCGCCCGTCCGTCATCTCCCGCAACCGGTCGTCGTACGCACGACGATTCCAGAGGCCGGTCAGGCCGTCGCGGTAGGCGAGTTCTTTCGTATTGAAGGCATCTCGAGCGGCCGCCCTCGCGTTTGCAGCTGCCAATTCGGAGTTGGTCGAGAAGGCGCTGGCCAGGTTCAGGTCACCGGTATTCAGGCGTGCCTCAGCTTCAACCTCGGAGAGCCCGGACAGGTTCTCTTCCCATGCCTTGCGGCCAGATTTGATGTATCCACGAACGTCTTCGGGAGAAACCGGGTTGTCCACCAGTGACGCGACGAACTCAACCACTTCTTCGCAGGTCCGCGCCACAGGAATATCAACCCCGAGTTCCCTGACACTTGCCATCGCCCGGCCGCCGACGAAGATGGCCGGCGGCTCCTCCAACTCGAGGACAGCCTTGATCACGTCGACCAGTGCGGGCACGCCCGAAGGCATCGCCGCAGTCAGGCCGAGTGCTGTCGGGTTATGCCTGCGGCAGGCATCCAGCAGTGATTCGTTCGGCACGTTCGGGCCCAGAAAAAGCACCTCGTATCCGGCACCCTCCAGCGTATCGGCGATCATTCGCAGGCCCACTACGTGATGCTCGCCCTCGGGACCGCCAAGCATGACCTTGTGGCGTTCATGTGACGAGTTGCGAAGCATCCTTGGGAAAAGGCTGGCCATTACCTGCTGGCTGATCGCAGTCGCCAGGTGTTCGTCAGCGACAGAAGCCGTCCCCTCCTGCCACATGTGCCCGATTCGAATCAAGCTGGGACCGATCACTTTGTCGTAGATCTCCTCGACCTCGAGGTTCGCCTGAAGTGCCTCCGTTGCGATCGACTCGGCGGACAGGGCATCACCCTGTTCGAGTGCGTCTTGAAAACGCACCGCGAACTCCTCAGCGAGCGCATCTCCGTGACGGCGTTCCTTTTCGTCCGATGATCGTGAATCGCTCATAAGCCCATCCTCGTGTATATGCCGCTGGAATACTGAAAGGAGGCGGTGGCCGGCGGCGGCGCCAGAAACGGAGTGGCCAAGGCCAGAATGATATTTCTGCGCATCTTGATTCCTTTCGCACTCCCGGACAACTCCTGAACAGGCAGGTTACGAGCGCGGCCGGGCTGTTTCACCGGTAGTTACTACGGGCTGGCCGAAATCGAGCAGTTGATCCGTCAGACGCCGTCTCGGAGGCCATCGCCGGGTCCTTAGAACACAAAACCCCGAGGCGAGAGGGGGCGGAGTGTCGATGCTGGCCCGGCGAGCCGCTTCCACTCTCGGTCTTTTTACGGTCGTCCTTACTCGCCGAGCACGGCGACAACGCAGGCGTTTCCGTCGATCCCGGATACGCCCCCGCCCATCGTTTCCACCACGCCGAGCCGGGCGTCCACCACCTGCCGCCCAGGTGCCTCGCCCCGGAGCTGCCAGACGATCTCGGCTGCCTGGGCGACGCCTGTACAACCGAGCGGGTGCCCGCGGGCGAGCAGACCACCTGACGGATTCACCGGCGTGGCACCGCCGATGGTCGTGGCGCCGGACGCAACGAGCGCGCCGCCCCCGCCGACTTCCGCGAGCCCCAGGGCTTCGGTCGTGACTATCTCCCCGATGGTGAACGCGTCATGGACCTCGAACACGTCAACGTCTTCGGGGCCCGCGCCCGCTTCGGCGAAGGCCTGCAGCGCAGTCTCGCGCACCAGATCGAAACCCCACACGGACGGACTGCGGTGATCCCAGAGCCCGCCCGAGCGCATTGCGCTCGCCCGGATCGCCACGTCCCGCGCCTGCCCGCGCTCCGGCCCGAGGATCGCGGCCGCGGCGGCGTCGGAGATGGGGCAGCACTGGAGCAGCGTGAGCGGGTCGGCGATGGGGCGGGATCCGAGGACTTCCTGGACGGTGATCTCCCCGCCGTACTGTGCCCGCGGGTTCCCGAGTCCGTGGCGGTGATTTTTCACCGCTACCTGCGCCAGCTGCTCGGGTGTCACGTACCCCTCGTGCAGGTAGCGCGCGGCGGCCAACGCGTAGAGGCCGGGAAAAGCCAGGCCCTGCCGGCCCTCGGCGTCCGTCTCCTCAGGATGAATCGCGCCGTCGAATTCCGCGGTCATGGTCTCCACCCCGACGACGAGCACCCGCTCGTAGCGACCGGCCAGGACCGCCGCCCGGGCTTCGTGCAGGGCCGTCGTCCCGCTCGCGCATGCGTTCTCGACGGTGATCACCGGCACGTCGGTCACGCCAACGCGGTGCAGCGCACGCTGGGCGACGCCCGGCGCGCCGAAGACCGTCCCGACCCAGACGGCATCCACCGTGTCAACGGCCGCGTCACCGAACGCCTCCAGCACGGCGTCGGCGACGAGATCGCCCGCGCTCAGGTGTGGCTGCTTGGCGTAGCGGGATGAGCCGACGCCGTACACGAAGGCCGTCATTCGGTCGGCTCCACCTCGATATCCCCGTCGGCGCCCAGCCCGACGAGCTGGACCCGTCCGCCGATCTCGACGGGCCCGCCGCCGCGCACGTGAGCCAGCACGCGGGGGCCGTCGTCGAGGTCGATGTAGGCGAGAGCGTACGGCGGGGTGCGACCCGGCACGGGGATCCGGATCGTGGTCGCCGACCACACCGTCCCGCCCGGCCCGAACGCCTCGGGGCACACGACCGCCCGACATGCAGGGCAGCGCGGGACCGCGAACGCGGACGGGTGCCCACACGAGCTGCAGCGCGCCCCAAGCACCCGGGCAGCGCTGCCCTGCCCGACGACGGAGGGACGCGGGTCCGGGACGGTTGACGAGGCCGTGCGCGCGCCCATCATCCGGCGTGGGTCTCGGCCATCGAGCGCGGCCTGATGCTGTTCACCTTCAGGGGCAGCTCTTCCAGACCACGGATGACCATCGCCGCGTGCCAGCGCAGCCCGGTCTCGTCCTCCAAGACCGGATCGTCGAGCCGCTCGACGAGCGCTCGCAACGCGACCCGCCCCTCCAGACGGGCCAGCGACGCCCCCAGGCAGTAGTGCGGACCCATGCCGAACCCGACGTGCCGATTCGGGTCCCGGCCGACGTCGAACCGGTCGGGATCGTCGAAGACGGCGGGGTCACGGTTCGCCGCAGACTGAACGAGCAGCACCCGTTCACCGGCGTGGATCGTGCGGCCGCCGACCTCGTGGTCGACGGCGGCGACCCGGTATTGCATGCGTGACGGCCCGTCGTAGCGCAGCACCTCCTCGACCGCGGACGGGTAAAGCCCGGGGTCAGCGCGCAGGCGCTCGGTCTCAACCGGGGAGCGCAGCAACGCAAGCATGCCGTTGGCGATCAGATTCGTGGTGGTCTCGTGGCCGCCGAACAGGAGCAGTGCGCAGTTGGCGATGAGCTCCTCGTGCGTCAGACGCTCGCCTTCTTCCTCGACCGCGACCAGCTCGGAGATGAGGTTCTCGCCCGGTGCGGCCCGGTACTGATCGACCAGTTCGCCCAGATACTCGTGCAGGTCGACGAGGCCGGCCTGCGCACGGGCGTAACGTCCGTCGTCGCGGGAAGCGCTGAAAACGAGGGCGCTGATGTCATCCGACCACCGCTTGAACCGGTCGCGGTCTTCAGGTGGCACGCCCAGCAATTCGGCGATCACGATGGCGGGCAGCGGGTAGGCGACCTCGCGGATGAGGTCCAGCCGATCGC
>JBBSKC010000103.1:0-6602 GCA_038256675.1 Solirubrobacterales bacterium
CCCGGGGGGCCGCCACTCTCCGTCATCTGCCGTGGTGGATCCAATTCCCCCCCGGGGGGGGGCATATTTGAAACCACCTCGAAGGGTTTTGCCAGACTTGGGGCATGCCCGAACTGCCCGAAGTAGAGATCACCGCCCGCCTGATCGGCGACGCGGTGACGGGCGAGGTCGTGGAGTCGGTGATGGCTCCCGGCCTCAACACGATCAAGACCTTCAAACCGCCGATTCAGGTCCTCGAGGGCGAACCTCTGACGGGCCTGCGGCGACGGGGCAAGGTCTTCATCCTCGATTCGGGGTCGGGCTTCTCTGTTCTGATCCACCTGATGTCGGCCGGGCGCCTCCAGCTGTTCGAGAAGAGGGCATCACCGAAGGGCAAGCGTTCCCGTCTGCTGATCCGGCTCCCTGGCAACCGGGAACTGAGATTGCGCGAGTTCGGCACCCACCAGCGAGCCTGGGCGAGGGTCGTGCCAACCGGTGAGGTCGAGACCGACGAGTACCTGTCGAAACTCGGGCCGGAGGCCTGGCCGGACCCGCCGGAGCTCGGCCCGTTGCTCGATTCGGCGCGGCCGCTCTACACCTCGCTGCGCGACCAGAAGGTGATCACCGGCATCGGCCGGTCCTGGGTCGACGAGATCCTCTGGACGGCGAAGATCTCGCCGTTCAAGCGCGGGGCGGACCTGACCGGCGAAGAGTCCAGGGTCCTGCGTGACGCGATCATCGAGCGGCTGGGCGGTGCGTTCGAGTTCTACGGGAAGGAGTTGACTATCCCGTTGCCGGACAAACTGCCGTTACCGCTCCAGGTCCACCGCCATGAAGGGGAACCCTGTCCACGGTGCGGCGACACGATCGAAGCGGTCCATTACAGCGACTACGTCATGTGTTATTGCCCGACCGACCAGACGGGCGGAGAGCCATTGAAGGACCGCCGCCTCTCGCGCCTGCTCAAATGATTTCGAGGGCCCGATCGACCGGCCGGGCCAGCGCGGGACGCGTTATCGCCATGTTACGAATCTACCGGGCCGGCTCCGTGTAGATTCAGCGATGTTTAAGATCGCCCCGATGATCCTGAGTCACGGTGACGGACTGCGCACAACCCTTCAGGTGGCTGAGTATGCGGTGGCGGATTTCAAACTCAAGGTGGCCGTTCTCCCTGCCGCGATGACGCTGCTCCAGTGGTGTGAACAGGAGGGCGTTGATGAGGCCTTGGTTGGCGGGTTCTACATCCGGGAACCGCAGGTCGCGACCGATCCACTACTCAGCGGGATGCCGTTGGGCGAGCTTCGTTCTGGCGGGGAAGTCTGCGCCTCTGTGCCTTTCGAAGCGCCGTGGGGCGAGCGGCGGGCCTGCGTCCATTCGGTCGATGGCACCGTAACGATCGCCCCGCGTGACGATTTGCCCGCAATTGTGGGTGGGGACCTGCTCCAGGCCGGCCCGATGCTCGTTGCCGACGGTCGTCCGGCGGACATGGCCCGCGAAGGCTTCTCGGCCGGCTCCGGGCAGTTCGACTCCGACATCACTGAAGGCAGGCATCCGCGAGCGGCTCTGGGGATCAGGAACGGGAGCCTTCTGGCGGTAGTCACCGACGGCCGCACTGAACGCGAAGCGGGGCTTACGCTGGACGAACTCGCCGAACAGATGATTGACCTGGGCGCGACCTCGGCGCTCAACCTCGATGGTGGGGGATCGGCCTCCATGATCAGGGGTGGACAACTGGTCAATGTGCCCCGCGAGGGCGACGGGACCGAGATTCCGGGGGGCCGTCCCGTCAGCACCGCCATCGTTTTCCTCTCCCGCAGGTAGCAGGTCTGGCGCTTTCGCAGGACTGGTGTGGAAAAGCGGCGTGCGGGTAACTTGGATGCATGCACATCCTCTCCGCCATCCTCTTCTATCCTCGCGGGGGGTCGGCTCAGGTGGCCCGGGACCTGGCCACGTATCTGCCTGATCACGACTGCGACGTGACCCTCCTTTCCGGCTCGCTGGGCTCCGGGCTGGGTGATGCGAGGACTTTCTACGCCGGGCTTGACACCAAAGTGGTCGACTTCGATCGCGGTGACGCCCCGATGCATCCTTCGTTCGAAGACCGGCCTGGCGCACCGGATCGCTGCTTCGCCCGGCTCGACGACGAGGAATACAGCGCCCAGGTTCACGCCTGGTCCCGGGCCTTGGAAACGGCGGACGCCGGCGGCATGGACGCGCTCCACCTCCACCACCTCACGCCGATGAACGAGGCCGCCGCCCGGGTCGCTCCGGATGTTCCGGTGATCGGACACCTCCACGGAACCGAACTGGCCATGCTCGAGCGGATCGCAGCGGGCCCGCCTGAAGGTTGGACACACGCCGAAGCCTGGGCCCGCCGCATGCGCCGGTGGGCGGGAGCGTGCTCGAGGCTGGTCGTCCAGACAGTTGAACAGATCCCCGAGGCTGCGGCACTTCTCATGGTCGGCGAAGAGAAGTTCGCGGTCGTGCCGAACGGCTTCGACCCCGACATTTTCAAGCCCGAAGTGCTCGACCGCGGGGCCTTCTGGCACCGTCACCTGGTTGAAGACCCCCAGGGCTGGAGACCGGGGGAGGCCGCCGGCAGCATTTCCTATTCATCGAAGGAGGTCTCCGTTCTCGACCGGGCGGTTGTCCTGGTCGCCGCCGGGCGGTTCACTGAAGTCAAGCGGCTTGGACTGCTCATCCGCGCGTTCGAGCAGGCCCGCCAGCGGGCCCGCCGCCCGATCGCCCTGGTCCTGGTGGGCGGGCATCCCGGCGAATGGGAGGGTGAACATCCGGTTGATGCAATCGCGGCCTCCGGTGCCAGGGATGTCTTTCTAGCGGGCTGGCACGATCACGCCGGCCTCTCCGACTTTTTCAATGTGGCGGATGCCCAGGTGCTGTCGTCGGTTCGCGAGCAGTTCGGCCTGGTGCTGGTCGAAGGCATGGCCTGCGCCTTGCCGCCGATCGCGGTGGACCGCTTCGGCCCGAAGGCGATTATCGAAAACGGGCGAACCGGATGGCTGGTGCCGCCGGACGACCAGCCGGCCCTGACTGGCGCAATCGTCGATGCCGTAGACGACGGCGAAGAGCGATCCCGGCGAGGTCTCGCTGGTCGGCGCGAGGCCACGGCCCGTTACGGGTGGCCGGCGATCGCCGGCGACATGGCCGGGATGCTCAGCCGCGCTGCGGTCAAACAGGGACCCGCAACGCTTACTTCGGTGGTTCCGGAGCCGGAACTTCGGGATTGACGACGAAGTCGCTCTGGCGGACCAGGATGAAGGCGCCGACGCCGGGCTCGAATATCGTTCCGGGGAAATTCATATGGGCTCGTCCACCGTAACATCCGCAGACACCCGTCAAGCCGGGCCCTTCGGGGCCCGTTTCTCACAGCGGGCCGCTTTCGCGGCGATCGCCGTCATCTTCGTCACTTTCACGGCGGCATCCGCCGTTCCGACTCCTCTATATGTGGTTTACCAGGAGGCCTGGGGCTTTTCAGCGACTGCGCTCACTTTCGTATTCGCGATCTATGTGGTTGGCCTGCTCAGTTCGCTACTCGTGATCGGCGCGCTCTCCGACCACATCGGCCGGCGGCCCGTCCTGATCGGGGCGATCGGGCTCGAAGCCGTGGCGCTCATCTTCTTCATGACTGCCGGCGACCTGACCGTGCTTTCGGTCGCACGGTTCCTCCAGGGGATCGCGACTGGTGCCGCGATGACCACGCTCGGCGCGGCGCTCGTCGACCTCAACCCGTCGCACGCGCCCCACCGCGCGGGGCTGGTCAGCGGGGTGGCTCCGCTCGGAGGCCTCGCGATCGGGGCGATCGGCTGCGGTGCCCTCGTCCAATACGCCCCGGCCCCAACTCAACTGGTCTTCGCCCTTTTGCTGGCCGGAATGGCCGCCGCCATGGCGGTCGTGGTCTTCTTCATGCCCGAGACCACGACCCGCAAACCCGGCGCCCGCGACTCGCTGATTCCGCGGGTCGGCATCCCGGCAAGGATTCGCCCGCAGGTTTACGCGATCATCCCGATCCTCGCCGCGAGCTGGGCGCTCTGCGGGATTTACCTTTCGCTCGGACCGTCGGTGGCCGCCTCGGTGTTCGGGATCAAGAGCCATCTGGTCGGCGGCATCGTGGTCACCCTGCTCTGCGGGACCGGTGCCTTTACCGCCTTTCGGCTCCGCGACTGGCCGATCGAAAAAACCCTCGACTTTGCCCCACCCCCGCTCGCGGTCGGTCTGGTGATCACGCTGATCGGGGTCGAAGCCAACCTGCCGCTGCTGGCGGCCGGCGGCACGATTGTCGCCGCGGTCGGATTCGGGGCGTCAGCTCTCGGCACTTTCGGCACCCTCGCCAAAATTGCCCTGCCCGACGAGCGCGGCGAGCTCTTCGCGGTGGCTCTTGTCATCTCATACGTCACGTTCAGCGTGCCTGCGGTTATCGCGGGCTACGCCAGCAGCACCTCGCTGGGCCTGAAGACGACCACGCTTGCCTACGGGATAGTGGTTTTGCTCGTGGCACTGCTCGCGATGGTGGCCCAGCGCCGGATCAGTCGGCAAGCTACAACCGCCAGCTGAATTACTCAGTCATCGACGGAAACTTCGTTCAGCTCGTGGTTGTCGACGTTGTAGACGAAGCCGCGCACGCGGTCGATGTGGAGCAGGAAGGGAGACCGGCGGACCCGTAGGATCGACTGTTTCACGTCGGCGTCGAGATCGGAGAATGATTCGATCGCAAACGCCGGGGCGAATCCGGTCTCTCCCTGGAGCTCTGCCCGGAAGCCGTCGTCGGTGATCTTCTGCATGCCGCAGTCGGTGTGGTGGATCAGCATGATCTCCTCGGTGCCGAGGCGGCGCTGGGAAACAGCCAGGGATCGGATCACGTCGTCGGTGATGACGCCGCCGGCGTTCCGCAGGATGTGCGCCTCGCCGATGTCAAGCGCGAGGGCCTGAAAGACATCGAGCCGCGAATCCATGCAGGTCACGATCGCGAGTTGCCGCCGCGGAGCCACGTCGAGGTGCCGATTCGGCAACGATTCCGCGAATTCCCGGTTGTTTGCGAGCAGCTCGTCGATCACGTCCACGCCCGCACCCTAGCGGGAGTGCATTGGATTGCGCGGGGACTAGCTGTTACCTTGGTTAACCCCTCGTAGCCGCTTTTGGCTTCAGTTTCCGCCCCTTCTTCCCGTTAGGCCTCCCGTGAATCCTGCATCCAGCCCTGCCCTGAAAACTTCCCCTGCCGAAGTTGAGCCCTCCGACTCGCCGGCCGGCTTCGCGGATCTCGGTCTTTCTCCGTCGCTCCTGAAAACGGTCGAAGGACTGGGATACATCGAGCCGACCCCCATCCAGAGCGAGGCGATCCCCCCTTTGATCGCGGGCCGTGACCTGCTCGGACAGGCCGCCACAGGCACCGGCAAGACCGCCGCTTTCGCGTTGCCCGTCCTCGAGCGCCTCTCGCGCGGCACGGGGGAAGCGCAGCCGTCCGCGCTGATCCTGGTCCCGACCCGCGAACTCGCGATTCAGGTGGCCAAGGCAACTCAGGCCTATGGGCTCGGCGTCGGAGCGCGAATCCTCGCTGTCTTCGGTGGCCAGCCGATCAACAAGCAGCTCGGGCCGCTCAAGCGGGGAGTCGATGTTGTCGTGGCCACTCCCGGCCGTGCACTCGACCACATCCGCCGCAACTCGCTGCGGGTCAACCACCTCGAAGTCCTGGTGCTCGACGAAGCCGACGAGATGCTCGACATGGGCTTTGCTGACGAACTCGACGAGATTCTGGAAGCGATCCCCGGGAAGCAGCAGACGATGCTGTTCTCGGCGACGATCCCGCCGCGGATAGCGTCAATGGCCAAGAAACACCTTGACGATCCGGTCCGGATCACGATCAAGGCCGAAACCGTCGAAGCGGGCGAAGCGCCCGTCGTGAGGGAGACCGCCCACCTGGTCAACCGGGGGAACAAGCCGGCGGCCCTCGGGCGTGTCCTCGAACTCGAACAGCCCGGTTCGGCGATCGTCTTCTGCCGGACCCGGCACGAGGTCGACAGCCTCACCGAGACCCTTGCCACCCGTGGCCACCGGGCCGACTCCCTCCACGGCGGCATGACCCAGGAACAGCGCGACCGCGCGATGGGCCGCCTACGCGCCGGCGCCACCACGATCCTCGTGGCGACCGACGTCGCCGCCCGCGGCCTCGACGTCGACCACCTCACCCACGCCTTCAACTACGGCCTGCCGACCGCCCCCGAGCAGTACGTCCACCGCATCGGCCGGGTCGGCCGGGCGGGGCGGGAAGGCATCGCAATCACGATCGCCGAGCCCCGGGAGCAGCGAAACATCAAGGCGATCCAGCGCCTGACCAAGCGACAGATCGAGGTCCGCGACCTGCCCACCGTCGCCGAGCTCAAGGCGGCGCGGCTCGAAGTCACCCGGAACACGATCCGGGATTCGGTGACCGCGGCCGGTGAGACGCCCGCGGCAGCCAAGGCGATGGCGCCTTTCCAGCAGCTGGTCGAATCGCTGGTAGAAGACGGCGGGCTCGACCCGGCCGCAGTCGCCGCCGCCGCCACGAAGCTGGCGCACGAAAAATCCGGCCTGGAGATCGACGAGCGCGAGATCCCGCCCGCCGGCGTGAA
>JBBSKC010000104.1:0-6533 GCA_038256675.1 Solirubrobacterales bacterium
CAGATCACCACCGCCCCCGACGGCACCACCACCGTGGTCTGGCGCCGCTCCAACGGCGCTAACACGATCATCCAGGCGGCGTCCCGCCCACCCGGCGGCTCCTTCGGAGAACCGGTTGATCTCTCGGCCACCGGCCAGAGCGCCGGCGACTCCCAAATCACCACCGCCCCCGACGGCACCACCACCGTGGTCTGGCGCCGCTCCAACGGCAGCAACAGCATCGTCCAGGCGGCGACCCGCCCGCCCGGCGGCTCCTTCGGAACTCCGGTCGATCTCTCAACGACCGGCCAGGACGCTTTCGAACCTCAAGTCACCACCGCTCCCGGCGGTACCGTCACCGCGGTCTGGCGTCGTTACAACGGCATCAATTACATCATCCAGGCGGTGACCCGCTCGCCCGGCGGCTCCTTTGGAGCACCGGTCGATCTGTCGGCCATCGGCGAGGACGCCTACGACGTCCAGATCGGCACAGCACCCGACGGCACCAACACCACGGTCTGGCGTCGCTCCAACGGCAGCAACAGCATCGTCCAGGCGGCGACCCGACCGCCTGGGGGGAATTTCGGGCCACCAGTCGATCTGTCGGCGGTCGGACAGAACGGCTCCGACCCCCAGATCTCGGCCGCCGTTGACGGCACCGCCACCGTTATCTGGGAACGCTGGAACGGCAGCAATCAAATCATTCAGGCGTCAACTCGCCCGCCCGGCGGCTCCTTTGGAGTCCCGGCCGATCTGTCAGCGGTGGGCCAGACCGCCAACGTTGCGCAAATCACCGCAGCCCCCGACGGCACCGCCACCGCCGTCTGGCGCCGATCCGACGGCAGCAACGACATCATCCAGTCGATATCGACCGCTCAGCCCTCGTTTACCCTGGGAGTGGCGACAAACGGTTCCGGGACGGTCGCGTCGAGTCCTTCGGGCATCGTCTGCGGGGCCGACTGTGCCGAGAGCTACCTCTCGTACACCAAGGTCACCCTGACCGCCACGCCCGACCCCGACAGCAAGTTCGCCGGATGGGGAGGTGCCTGTGAGCAGTCGGCCGGCAGCACCTGCGAGCTGACCTTGCTCGATGACGAAAACGCCACCGCGAGCTTCATCGCCAAAAAGGCGAAGCTCAAGATCCCGAAGGTCAAGCCGAAGAAGCCGAAAGTCAAGCGCGGCAAGAAGGTGAAGATCAAGGTTACGGCCAAGAATGCCGGCAACGCGACGGCCAAGAACGCCAAGCTCTGCCTCAAGCTGAAAAAGAGCGTCAAGAAGAGGCTCAAGCCGAAAGGGAAGACCTGCCAGAAGCTGGGCTCGCTCGGTGCTGGCAAGTCGAAGACCCGGGCCTTCAAGTTGAAGGCGACCAGGAAAGGCAAGAAGGGCAAGAAGTACAAAGTCAGCTTCAAGCTCACTGCCAAGGGAGCCAAGGCGGTCGCCAAGGCCGTCAAGGTAAAGGTGAGATAGAGCGGTTTCAGCGGCGGGTCAGGAGCGACGAACCCGGCGGTTACATCTAGGCTGAGGTCGTGACTCTTGTCGTGAAACTAGGTTCTTCGATCGTTGCCGCCGATGATGGCGGTCTGCGCACCGACGTGCTTGATTCCGTCTGTGAACAGGCTGCGGCGCTCAGCCGGTCCGGGGAGAAGCTGGTCATGGTCACTTCGGGTTCGATCGCCACCGGGATCAGGCTGCTCGGCCTCGAGGCGCGCCCGCGATTGATCGACGAACTTCAGGCCGCCTCGGCAGTCGGCCAGGGGTCGCTCTACCGCGAGTATGAATCGCGGCTCCAGACGGGCCAGGCAGCGGCCGCACAGGTGCTGCTGACCGCATCCGACGTCGCCAGCCGCGCCAGTTACCTGAACGCCCGCCAGACCCTGCGCCGGCTCCTGGAGTGGGGGGTGGTGCCCGTCATCAACGAGAACGACACCGTGGCGACCGACGAGATCACTTTCGGCGACAACGACTTCCTGGCGGCCCAGGTCGCGATCATGCTCGAGGCGCGCCTGCTGGTCCTGCTGACCAATACCGATGGTGTTTTTACCGCCGATCCCGGCGCGAACCCCGACGCAGAGATGATCGAGTCGGTCGAAGACTTCAGCGAGCTGGAAGGGATGGACATCGGGGACCGCACCTCGGTCTTCGGCAGCGGCGGCATGCGCAGCAAGGTGGCCGCGGCCGAGATGGCCTCCGGATCGGGCATTGAAGTCCGGATCTGCAACGGCACCGTCGACGGCACCCTCGGCAAGGCCGCGGCCGGCGAGGCAACCGGGACGTCGTTCATCGCCCGGCAGCGGCCCGCTTCGGGTTTCAAGCAGTGGCTCAAATACGCGAAGCCGGCTGCCGGCCGGATCGTGGTCGATGACGGGGCCGCACGGGTCCTCAGCCAGAGCGGCTCGAGCCTGCTCCCCGTCGGCGTGACCGGGGTGGAGGGCCGTTTCGAGGCGGGCGACGCGGTCGAAGTGGTCGCGTCAGGCGTACTTATCGGGAAGGGCATCACCAATTACTCGTCCGAAGAAGCCGACCGGATCAAGGGCATGAAGAGTTCCGAGGTTCTCGACCTGATGCCGCAGGCGTCCGAGGAGCTGGTCCACCGGGACTACTTTGTCCTGGCCTGACCGGCGGGCCGAGGAGAGCCGGTACCCTTTGCCCATGGAGGCAACCCTGACCGATATCGCCGCGGATTGTGCTGCGGCCAAGGGCGCCGCGCGGACCCTTGCTGCGGCATCGACTGCGGACAAGAATGGCGCGCTTGAAGCGATCGCATCCGGCCTTATCGCGAATCTCGACCTGATCCTCGTCGCCAACGGTGAGGATCTCTCGGATGAGCGGGCCCAGGGTCTGAGCGATGCCCTGACCGACCGCCTCACGCTGACCGCCGAGCGGGTGGAGGCGATGGCCCAGGGTGTAAAGGAAGTGGCGTCGCTGGACGATCCGGTCGGCGAAGTGCTCGAAGCCCGAACGCTTGACAATGGCCTGGACCTGAAAAAGGTCCGGGTACCGCTCGGCGTCATCGCCGTGGTCTACGAGGCCCGGCCGAACGTCACCATCGACTGCGCCGTCCTGACCATCAAGAGCGGCAACGCGATCCTGTTGCGCGGTTCGAGTTACGCCGAGAGGACAAACACCGCCCTCGCCGCCGTGGTCCGTGACGGACTCGCCGAAGCCGGCCTGCCCGCCGATTCGGTCGTGCTCTCGACCGGAGGCGGCCGAGACGCGCTCGCCGGACTCGCCACCCAGGAGGGCGTGGTCGACCTGCTGATCCCCCGTGGGGGTGAAGGTCTGAAGAACGCGCTGAAGGATGTCGCGACCGTCCCCGTGATGTACGCGGCGTCGGGCAACTGCCACGTCTACGTCCACGCCGACGCCGACCTCGAGATGGCCGAAGCGATCGCTTTCAACGCCAAGGTCAGCCGTCCCGGTGTCTGCAATTCGGCCGAGACGCTGCTGGTCGACAGCCAGGTCGCCGCCGCCTTTCTGCCGACGGCCCTGACGAAACTCGCCGAGGCCGGGGTGGAACTGGTCGGAGACGAGCGGGTCCGTGAGAATGCCGGTGGCACCGAGGTGAGATTGGCCGTTCATGACGACTGGGACACCGAGTTCCTCGACCTCAAGCTGGCCGTTGCGGTGGTCGATGACCTCGACGCCGCGATCGAGCACGTGAACCGCCACGGCAGCGGCCATTCGGAGGCGATCGTCACCGGGAACACCCAGGCCGCCGACCTGTTCGCCGACAACGTCGATGCGGCCGCGGTGTACGTGAACGCGTCGACCCGGTTCACCGACGGCTTCGAATACGGCATGGGAGCCGAGATCGGCAACTCGACCCAGAAGCTCCATGCCCGCGGGCCGATCGGGCTGCGGGAGCTGACCACCTTCAAGTACATCGGTAGGGGCGACGGCCAGGTACGTGGCTGACGCTCCCGGCATCGAGGGGCATCTGGGGGTCTTCGGATCTTCGTTCAATCCGCCGCACCTGGCTCACCTGGCCGTAATCGAAGCGGCCACGCGTCAGCTCGGACTCGACCGGGTGATCGTCGTGCCGACCGGTGACGCGTACCACAAGGAGTCCGGAGATGACCCGGGTGCCGCGGTCAGGCTGCGATTGGCGAAGGCCGCATTCGCTGGCCACGACGGGGTCGAAGTCTCAAGCACCGAGGTTGATCGGAAGGGTCCGTCCTACACGTGTGACACGCTTGAGGAGGTTGCTGACCGTTACCCCGACACCGAGATCCACCTGCTGATGGGTGCTGATGCCGCGAAAGACATCAGCAGTTGGCATCGGCCACAACGGATTCTCGAACTGGCCAGGGTGGCGGTGGCGCCTCGCACGGGTGTATCCCGCGACGATGTGGAATCGGCCTTCGCGGAGGTCGGGGCGGGGGATCGCTTCGAGTTTCTGGAAATGCCGGAAATCGCCATCTCGTCGAGTCTGATTCAGCGACGAATCGCGGATGAGAAGCCGGTCGGGCACCTGCTGCCCGCAGAAGTGGCGCAAATGATCGAGAATGAGGACACGTATGGGAATGAGTAGCCAGGAACTGACCGAGAAGATCGCCGAACTTGCCGACGGCAAGCTGGCCGAAGACATCGTTGCGCTCGACATGCGCGAACTTGTCACCTACACCGACTTCCTGGTGATCGCCACGGCGCGCAACGAGCGCATGGCCGACGGCATCGCCGAAGAGGTCCACGTACGCCTCAAGAAAGAGGACTCGCTCCTGCCAGTGAACCCCGATCGTTCGGGCGATGTCGGCTGGACGGTCATGGACTATCTCGACTGCGTGGTCCACATCTTCACCGCCGAGGCCCGCGACCGCTTCGATCTGGAAGAGCTCTGGCACGAAGCACCCTGCCTCGAGCTGAAGCTCGACGTCGCACCATCACAGTCGACCACCGCCGCGTAGTACCGCAAGGCCCGTCGGTCGATTCGCTGTAAAATGCACGACCGCTGGATTTCTGGGGCTGTAGCTCAGCTGGAAGAGCGCCGCCATGGCATGGCGGAGGTCAGGGGTTCGAGCCCCCTCAGCTCCACTTGATTGAAGGCCCCGCCGACGGCGGGGTCTTTTCTTTGGCCGTCCGGTTCAGCTGGTCGGCGGTGCGGGCGCTGCGAAGTTCGCGTGAGCGAGCAGGCGCCAACCGCGCTTTGTCTTGACGAAAGTCGAGAGGCGGTTGAGCCAGCCACCAGCCACCTTTTCGCCGTTAATCAGCTGCGAAGTCTCTGCTTCGAAGCGGACCACACGCACGTTGCCCCTTCGGATGACGATGACGTTGCGCACCTTGAACGCTTCGACGACCGACGGATCGGCCAGGTACTCCTGCTTGTTCAGATACTCGGTCTGGCGCTGGAGAATGAAGTCGGGGTCGAGGAAGCGGCGCAGGCCATCCGTGTCCTCGTTCTTGAGCAGGCGCAGGAACTCGGTAGCGAGCCGCTTGTTGGTCGGGTTGCCCTTGAGCACTCCCGACTTGGCGGCTGAAGTCTGGGCGGCGCTGGCAGGCGTCGGTCCGGCGAGGGCGCTCAGGCCGAGCAGCATCGCCATGAAGCAGGCGAAAACAACGAGCTTGCGGCGGACATCCACGATCATGAGTTCCATCTGTCTCCCTGGGTCGATTCGATTAGTCGGGGGAGCCTACCGCCGGGCCCGGCAAAGGTAGAGCGAGGCTAGACTCAAGCCATGACCCCCCCGAACCTGGACTCGTTTCGTATGCCGGCCGAATGGTCGCCCCACGAGGCGACCCTGATCGCGTGGCCGCAGCGTGACGAAGCCTGGCGCGGCACGACGATCGAGGCGGCCCGCGACACCCACGCCGCCGTGGTTGAAGCGGTCAGCCACTTCGAACCGGTGCTGCTGGTCGCCGACCCGTCGCAGGCCGACGACGCCAGATCACGGGTTCCGGCCGACAACGTCGAGGTTCTGCCGTTGCCGATCGACGACTCGTGGCTGCGCGATTCGGGTCCGATCGTCGTCATCGACGGGCACGGTGCAAGGGCGGGGATCGACTTCCGCTTCAACGCCTGGGGCGAGGCCTTCGATCCCTACGACAAAGACGCGGCCGTCTCGGCCAGAATCCTCGCTCACCTCGGCATCGAGCGCTTCGGGCAGCCGTTGGTACTCGAAGGAGGTTCGATCGCGGTCGACGGTGAGGGCCTGGTGGTCACCACTGAGCAATGCCTGCTCGACCCGACCCGGAACGACGATCTCGACCGCGAGGCGATCGAGGATGGCGTCTGCGGACCGCTGGGCGCGGACCGGATGATCTGGCTCGATCAGGGCCTGCTCGAGGACGCCGACACCGACGGCCACGTCGACAACATCTGCGCCTTCACCGGGCCCGGGAGGGCCGTCCTCCAGACGGTCGCCGACGAATCCGACCCCAACTGGGGCGCCACCCGGGAGAACGTCCGGCGGCTCGCCGAAGCCGGCGTTGACACGGTCGAGTGGGAACTGCTGCCGCGGATCGAACGGGGTGACGGGGAGTCGGTCGTCGTGCCTTACATGAACTTCTACCTGGTCAACGGCGGGGTGATCGTGCCGGTCAGCGGGATCGATCCCGAC
>JBBSKC010000105.1:0-6458 GCA_038256675.1 Solirubrobacterales bacterium
ACCCCGCCCGAGCAGTGTGATCCGCCGCAGACCGGCACCAAGCCGTACTGTGTGGATCCCCCCGTCCTGGGCAGCTTCAAGACGCCGGTGATCAAGGTTCAGAAGAAGATCACGTCGGGCACGATTCTGAAGGTCAGGATCCGGGCGACCAACGACGGTAAGTCCAACCTGGAGAAGGTCAAGGTCTGTCTGAAGACCCCGAAGCGCTACATCAAGGGCAGCCCCACGCGTTGCCGCACGCTGCCCAACCTGGGCGCCGGCTCGACCAAAACGGTGACCCTGAGACTCAAGACCAAGAAGGTCAACAAGCGTAAGAAGATCCGTTTCAAGGCGACCGTTTCGGCGGCCGGCGTGGCTAAACAGAAGAATTATGTCGGCCACGTAACCCTGATGAAGCAGTAAGGGAAATCATGACCGAGTCGATCAAATCAGGGAACATTTCAGGGAACTACGGCCAGGAGGCTAGGGAGCAAATGGGAGAAAGCAAGAACAACTCGGGAATTGTGCGAAAGCTGGCCGTACTGGCCTTCGCGTTGATCGCCGCGGGTGTGATGCTCGTTCCCGCAGGCGCCAACGCCTCCAAGGTGAACAATCCTTCTCCACCTGACTTCAAGGCAGAAGTGACCGGAGGCTTCCTGCAGTTCATCGGCAGCAGCGGCACTCCGCTTCAGCTGCCGCTGGACTTCTCCACACTCGACCCCCCGCTGCCCAACCCGACGCTGACCGGCACGGTGACGACGAATGCCCAGCGCTACGGCGTGATCAACATCCCGCAGGCCGGCATCACTTTCCCGCCGATCCCGGTGGACGTCGGTGACATCGCGCTGACCATCCGCATGCTCGCGGTCAACAACGCCACCGGTCTCATCGATCCGCTGACCGGAAGGGTCGACCTGAACATTCCGATCCGGCTCAAGGCAGAAGGATCCGCCCTCGGACAGAACCTCGGTAATAACTGCTACGTCGGGTCCACCGCGAACCCGATCAACATCGCCACTACGACCCACAACGGGACTTTCCCGACCACCAATCCGCCGCCGGCTCAGTCCACCTACGTGGCCGACTTCGTCACGGACGGTGGCAGCTTCGCCGGAGGCTGGCTCGCCGCGCAGCCCTATGCCGAGGACCCCGGCACTTGGCCCCTCGAGCCGAAACCGGTCCCCGGCAAGCCGGTCGGATCGGTTCCGAAGCCGACCCCCGAGGAGATCCCGTACAACGAGATCACTGACTTCATTCCTCGTGGCGCGGGTGCCTGGCGCGGCATGAACGAGACCCTGGCCGCTCCGGCTGCCCAGGGCTGTGGCACCGGCCTTTTGGCCAGCGTCGTCAACGACCAGGTCAACAGCGCAATCGGTTTGCCTTCGCAGCCTGGCGCAAGCACGGCCAGCCTCGACTTCAAGTTCGTCTCCTTCGCGGGCCGGACCGGCGACAACGCGATCGTCCAGAAGGGCGTGAAGTCGATCTTCACTGCCCCCGGGATCTCGTCGAACCCGTGGCCGACCACTCAGATTCCGACCGCCGTTTCCGCCCAGACCGTCTCGATCGACGCTTCGACCTCCCGATTCAAGGCGAGCATCGGCGGTGGACACCCGACGGAGCGTTACGCGTTCGACTTCGGCACCGGCACGTTCGGCGCCTGGACGACCAATCCCGTTGCGTCATTCACCGCACCCACGCTGGGTGAAGGCGCACCTCCGGTCATCCTGCCGATCCGGGTCAAGGTGAAGGACGCCGAAAGCGATGAAGACATCGGTCTCCGCAAGATCAAGGTCGTACCGGCAACCGACATCACGCTCAACACCTCGGTGTCGAGCATCGCCGGTGCCAAGCTCCGGGCCGGATCTCCGGGCCACGTCAAGTTCGACGTCGCCAACTCGTCGGATACCGACGCCAGCTCGACTCTGATCACGCTGACAGCCAGCCTGCCAGCCGGCCTCAGCATCACCAACTTCGACTTCCCGGTCGCCTGGACATGCAACTCGACCTCGTCGACAATTTCCTGCACAATTCCGCAGGGTGGTCTGGCCCCCGGCGAAATCGACCAGTTCGATGCCACGGTTGACGTCGCCACCGGTACCGCGAATCCGGCGAACATCACGGCCTCTGCCGTCATGGCCGGCGACCCGGCACCCGCCAACAACATCACCAATCTCAACGCCCAGGTGGTGAAGACCGACCTGACCGTTGATCTGACCAGGACTTCGCCGCTCGTAGCCAACGGCTGGACGCCTTACGAGATCGTCGTTTCGAACGTAGGTGACGGCCTCACCGTCGGCCCCTCGACCGTCGACGTCGCGTTGCCGCCGGACTTCTCCTACCGGAGCATCGGCTCCGGAGGTGCCGGCTGGACCTGTAACACGCCCGTCGATCAGCGGAACGTCCAATGTACGCGCGCGGCTGTAATCGCCGGTAACTCGAGCGCACCGGTGCTCGTCGTAGTCGCGAAGATCGACCGCACTGCGGCCGCCATCCCCAGCACGGTCTCGGCCACGGTCTCGACCCAGGGTGATGTCGATGCCTTCTCCGGCGCGAACACGGACGATGATACGTCGACCGTCGCGATCCTTCCCGATCTTGCGGAGGACACCTCGATCTCCGGCAACTTCGTGATCGGTGACGCCGGTACGGTCAGCTATTCCGCGACCAATGAGTCGGTCGTACCGATCAACGGTCCGACCACCATCACCAGCACCCTGCCTGCCGGACTGACCGTTACCGCGGTTTCCGGTACCGGCTGGGATTGTTCGGCAACCACGCTCGGCACGTCTGACATCAGCTGTTCCTTCAGTGCCGGTCTCGCCCCCCTCGAAAGCACGTCGAACCTCAACGCCACCGTGGATGTCGCCCAGGTGGCGTACCCGGGCGTGACAGTGAGCTCGACGCTGGCCAATGCCGAAGACGGCTTTGCCCCCAATAACTCGGATTCCGCCGACGTCGTCGTCAAGCGGCTCGATGTAGCCATTCAGAAACTCGCCGTCAAGCCCTTCAACGTCGGTATCGAAGGCCGCTACAGGCTGAACGTGACCAACGTCGGGGATTCGGCAACGGTCGGTTCGACCACGGTGCTCGACGATCTGCCCGCCGGACTGAAGCTGAAGGGCGCATCCGGCGCCGGTTGGAACTGTGGTGCCTCGACCGTCGGAGCGCAGCACGTTGAATGCGTGCTCGCATCCCTCCTCGGTCCAGGAGTCCAGGCTGCACCGATCGAAGTCCGCGTCGATGTGCTCGACGCGGCGGCTGAAGCCGGCATCGTCACCAACACCGCTTACGTCGACACGCAGCGGGACACCCGCGGCGTTCCGGCCGATGCCGCGATCACCGACAACAACACCTCGACCGTGGATACCACGGCGGTCGCGGTCGATCTGTCGATCGAATCGCATCACGCCGGTGACTTTACGGTCCAAACTGAAGACGTCTACTCACTGACCATCCGCAACGTCGGCTTCTTCGGAACCGACCCGGGCGAGGCGGTCACCGTGACCGACGACCTGCCCGACGGGATCGTGCCGACCGGCGACTTCCATTTCAGCCGTCCCGGCTGGTCCTGTGTCGTGGCCTCGGGTGACGTCACCTGCACCCTTCCGGCTCCCAGCCCGACCACTTCGGCTATGGAACCGGAAACGTCAGCAACCATCGACATCCCGGTCGTCGTCACCGACGCCGCCGCGGATGATTCGGAGAACATCGTCCTGGTTTCCACGGCGAGGGACTCGAACCCGACCCTCAGCCCGAACAACCGGTTCGTTGATCCCACGCATGTGGTCCGGATCGATCTCAGGCTGGCAGCCCAGCAGACGATCGCGCCGCGCGCCGGTGGCATCGGTGAGATCAACGTTGATCTCGACAACATCGGCACCGCCGCCACATCGGCACCGTCGGTCGTTACGATTCCGCTCGCAACGGGCACTTCGTACCGACCGACTGGATCCACCGTCACCGGCTGGTCCTGCTCCTCACCCGGGGCCGGCACCCAGGTGACCTGCACCCGTTCGCCGATCATCGGCGTCGGAGGCACCGCCCCGCCGCTCAAGGTCAGGACGAATGTCGGCCCCACGGCCCCCGCGACCTGGAACACCGTTGTCAGCGTCAGCACGGACGGTGAAGCGCCGACGCGCCTGGCCAACAACTCGGCGACCGTTCCCCAGACGCTCGAAAAGGTCGACCTCACGGTGAGCAAGTCGCACGATCCGTCGAACACGATTGCCGGTAAGCACTCGAGCTTCAAGATCGACGTCCACAACATCGGTAACACCGCTTCGACCGGAACCATCCGGGTCGACGATGCGGTCAACTCGACGTTCACGAACGTGACCGCCACCGGCCCCGGCTGGAACTGTGCGGTCACCGGCAATAACGTCTCCTGCACCAGGAACGCATCGCTTCCGGCGGGTGGGACGGCACCGTCCGTCACGGTCGGCTTCAACATCCCGGCCAACGCCGCGGGTACCCGCGACTCGACCGCTACCGTCACCCACAGCGGCGATCCGTTCACGGGCAACAACACCGGCAGCGATCCGATTCAGATCGTCGCCTCGGCGGACGTCGCCGTCTCGATCGATCAGCCGTCGATGATGACGGTCGGTGACTCGGTCAACGTGACCTACACGGTGAAGAACATCGGCACGGACGAGACTTCGGGCTCGCCCAGCGTCAAGTTGAAGATCGGTACGTCTTCGGGTCTCGATCCAGTGAGCACCATGAGTGACGACGGCTGGGACTGCGGTGCGAGTTCCGCCACCGAATCGACCGGTGCCTACTTCGACTGCACCCTGGCCGAGCCCCTCGAGCCCGGACAGATCACATCGCTCGTCGGAGAATTCGATGTCATCCCGACTGAAGAGTCCCAGGCAGCGACGATCGCGATCGCCTCGACGCCCGGTGACATCAACCAGTCGAACAATGTGGCTGTCGCGACTTCTGACCTCAACGGAGTCGACCTCCAGGCATCTGTGGCAGTACCTTCAGGCGGCAAGCAGGATCTCACGGCCGGAGAGACCGCCCGCCGCGCGGTGACGATCGAGAACGTCGGCACCTCCTCGACCAACGGACCGACCTCAGTAAAGATTCCGCTGCCGGATGGAGTCCAGTACGACTCCCCCGTCGCGGGCGCCCCCGGGGCCGGCTGGAGCTGTAGCCAGATCGTCCGAGACGTCGACTGCACCCTTAACGCACTGATCGGGGCCGGCAACACTGCTCCGGTGCTGAACATCGACCTGCGGCCGAGCCGTTCGAATGCCCCGTCGATCACCGTGAACTACATCGCCTCCACATTGGGTGACGAGAACGCCGGGAACGACACGGCAACAAGGGTCGACAACGTGCTCTACCACCCGGATACGACGATCACGTCAGCGCCGACCGGAACGGTCCAGTCGACCACGGCGAACATCGGGTTTGAAAGTGACGACGAAACCGCGACCTTTGAATGCAAGGTCGACACGGGTGCCTTCGAGCCCTGCGCCAGCCCGCTGTCACTCAGCTCGCTGTCGATCGGCGAGCATTCGGTGACGGTCCGGGCGGTCAACGGCCTGAACATGATCGATCCGACTCCGGCCGTCGCGTCCTGGTCAGTCAAGGGCCCGGACTTTACCGGTCCCTTCAAGAACCTCAAGGCGAAGCTGACCGCCGGCTCCCTGTCGCTCGCGGCGCTCGGTGAAGTGCCGCTGCCCGCCGGCCAGATCACGCTGACCGGCAAGCGCTACACCGACAGTGGCGGTTGGTCGGTTCCGGCCGATGGAGTCGACTTCGCGCCGATCGAACAGGCCGTTGATGCCCCCGGCCTCGGCAGCGTCACCGTGAAGATCTCGATCACTCCGACCGGCGACGGCTCAGGCCTCCTGACCGGTGGAGGCGGACCCGCATCGTTCACCCTGCCGGTCCAGGCCAAGCTCGAGGCTTCACTGGGCGATATCCCGGTGATCGGCCCGGAAGCCGACTGCTTCCTCAGGCCGATCCTGTTCGACCTGACCGGTACCTACGACGAGGTCGGGAAGTCCGTGACTGTGTCGTCGGACGGCGTGTCCTTCCCGACAGTGAGCGCGGGTTGTGGCGCACTGGGAGGAACGGTCAACGGTCTGCTCGAACTGCCCCGAAACGACATCGCCCTCTCGCTGACCTTCGGTCTCGAAGAGATCGCGGACCCGGTGTGCACGCCGCCCCAGACCGGCACCCCGCCGAACTGCAAGGATCCGGTAATCACGGATCCGGGCAAGCTCATGAGGCCGGTGATCAAGGCCAAGAAGAGAATCAAGTCGGGCAAGATTCTGACGGTCAAGATCCGGGCGACCAACAACGGCGGGTCGAACCTGCAGAATGTCAAGGTCTGCCTGAAGACGCAGAAGCGTTACATCAGGGGCAGCGCCAAGCGCTGCCGCACCCTGCCCAACCTGGGTGCCGGTACCACCAAGACGGTAACCCTGAGGCTCAGGACCAAGAAGGTCAACAAGCGCAAGAAG
>JBBSKC010000106.1:0-6364 GCA_038256675.1 Solirubrobacterales bacterium
CGCGTACCGGTCTGTTCGTTTTGATTTAGGTGGATCTGAAGCAAAAAAGCGCCGCCCCCTGACTGCCTTAAGGGGGCGGCGCGTTGTTCTACGGCGTCCGTAGCGGTCGCCGAAGCGTTGACTACGGGGTCGTCTTGACCGCGGTCACGTCAACCTTGTAGGAGCTGTTCGCCCCGCTGGACTCGCAGGAGACGTCGAGGTGAGTCACCCCGGCGGTATCGGTGCTGTGGGTCATGGCGAGAACGTTGCGACCGTTCGCCAAGGCGGTCCAGGTCGCGCCGGTGCCACCGCCGTTGCCGTTGGTGCTGAGTGCGCAGTTGACGGTTCCGGCTCCAGCGGTGAACGCCTGGACATTGGCGTTGATCACGTATCGACCAGCAGCCAGGTTGTTCATGTTGATGACGTCTTTTTCCGTGTTCGCCGGAATGTTGATCGGCGAATTGCCGGAGGCGGAGTAAGTCGTGAGCTCGAATGCACTCGGATCGCCCTTCGGCCCCTGAATGCCCTGAATGCCCTGATCACCCTTCGGTCCCTGGGCACCCTTGGCACCGTCGGCACCCCTGGGGCCCTGCGATCCGGCCAGGCCGGCCAGAGTGGAAGGAGCGATCTTGCCCTTGGTGATCGTCTTGTTCTTGAGCTGCTTGGCGGTGACGGTGCCCTTCTTGATCTTCTTGCCGTTGATCAGGCCACCGGCTGCGGCGGCGGAGCCACCGAGGACGATGAACAGGGCCAGGCCGGCCATGATGGTGGCGAGCTGCGGTCGTTTCATGTTGCGGATGTTCTTCATGGTGTTAGTTCTCCTCTTTTTCGTTTTGGTCTTCATTTTTGGTGTCGCGGGCCAGGGCCATCAGGGCCGTGGCAAACTCGGTCCAGCCACTGAACGAGCGGGAGATTCCCTGCTCGTTTTTCAGTTCTCCGTGAAACGACCCTTCGATGGAATCGATGTCGCAGCGGATGTCGATTGACTGTGCGTGGTTCATGAGCATCACTTTGCCTGGGTTCATGGCTTTCCTCATGGGGGTGGACCCCCCTGTCTTTCCCCCTGGGGGTCTTTCCGGGGTGAATCTCCTTTCGCAGAGCGAAATACCAGCCAGCAATTCTCGGATCAAACGAGAACTTGCTGCAGGTATTTCGCTCTGCGGCGCACTTGAAGGGCGCCGGAGAGTTCAGCCTTGGTCGACCTTCCTATGCCACCGGGAGGACGACGAGGTGGATGTTCGTGGCCGTACCGGCCGCCGTCGAGTTGCAGACAAGCGAGATGTTGGTCGCCGGAACCTTGACGTAGCCGTTCACCGCGATCGAGTTCGCTCCGACGGTGCCGCTGAAGCGGGTAACAGAGACGAGGCTGTTTCCGTTCTTGATGGCGCAGAGCACCAGGTCAGTGGAGGCCGACGAGTAGTTGAAATCGGCCGAGACCACGTACTTGCCGCTGGGAACGATGATGTTGGCCAGCGACTTGTCGACGTTCGCGACCACGTTCTCCGGGCCAATCTCGGTCTCGGAATCAGCGGTGACGACTCCGTCAGCTCCGGGGGTGCCCTGGACTCCTGGGGCGCCCTGCGGGCCAGTGTCACCCTTGGCGCCGGTGGCACCCTTGAGATTCTTGACGAGGGCCGGCTTCAGCTTGCCCTTGGTGATCGTCTTGTTCTTGATCTGCTTGGCGGTGATCGTGCCCTTCTTGATCTTCTTGCCGTTGATCAGGCCACCGGCTGCGGCGGCGGAGCCACCGAGGACGATGAACAGGGCGAGGCCGGCCATGATGGTGGCAAGCCGGGGACGCTTCATGTTGCGGATGTTCTTCATTTTGATTCTCCTGATTGATGTTTGTGAGTTGACCGGCCGGCAACCAAAGCGGCGCCGTCCTTGGACAGGAGAATGCGGGAGTGGTCGAAAAACCTCATGGGGGTAATACCCCCTGACTTAATCCCTGGGGGGGTTGGGGGGTTCGGGCCTTTGATGCCCGCGCCACGCCCCTCGGTGGACCGATACCAGCTACAAGACCGATTCAAGCTCTCGACGCGAACCCACACCAAGCTTCGAATAAACCCGGGTCAGATGGTTCTCGATCGTCTTCGGAGTGACGAACAGCTCGTCCGCGATCTCTCGGTTGGTCCTGCCCCCTGCTGCGAACTCTGCCACCCGCCTTTCCGAGGCGGTAAGTTCGTCGAAGCTGAGTCGTTTCGGAGCGGCGCCGGCGATCTCGAGCTCGTTCGCCGCGCCTTCAGCGACCAACCGGGCACCACCAGCCATCGCCAGCTCCAGGCCCGCCTCGAGCTGTCCCGAACCGTCAGTTTTGCGTCCGGCGCGCAGCAGGGCGACACCGAGATCGACCCTCGCTTTGGCTTCCTCGGTCTTGAGCGCGGACCCGGCCAGGGTCTCGACAGCTTCTTCCAGCCTTTCGGCCCGCAGCTCTGGCCTGCCGGCCAGCCCGTGGGCCCGCTGGGCGATTCCGACGGCACCGGGTCTCCCCCACCAGTTGGCCCACGCGAGGTGCTCTTCGGCTAGCGTTTCGGCCTCTTCGCTGTATCCGTTCGCCCTGGTGATCGTCCGGGCGAGCAGGGCCCGCCAGGACAACGCTTTCATCCCGCGATTCAGCTCTTCGTCCTCCTGCATCGGGGCGATGTCAGCCCGGACCCCGTCGAGGTTGCCCTGAATCTCATGGAGGATCGCCCTGCCCCAGGGAACCCAGCGCAGCACGGTCGGACCGCCGGGGCTGTGTTCGATGCCGGCATCGATCATCACCTGCACCGCCTCTTCCGTCTTCCCCTGTTCAGCCAGGGCCCTGATCGTGAAGGACGCGTTCACCGGGACCATGATCGGGGCCACGCCGCCGGCTGCCGCCTGGCGTGCGTCCGCCTCTGCATCGACCAGACGCCCCTGGTTGATCGCCAGGACCGCCCGGCTCCCGAGCACTCCTGCCCGGCCGAACGAGGATCCCCGGCGCACGCTGTCGGCCAGCGCCTGCTCGATCGAAACCGCGACGGCGTCATAGCACTCGACCGTAAGCAGGGCATAGATCGCCATGTACCAGCCGAGTGCCTCCGAAGTGTCTTCGGCGACCATGCGGCCGTTGCCCAGTGCTCGTATGGCGAGCTCTTCCACCTGGTCCGGGTGGGCGTCGCCCTGATGGAGCTCTTGGGACAGCAGTGCCAGGACGAGCCTTTCGGCTGCGGTATCGCCGGGAACCTCGAGGTGGCGTTTGAGGTCGAGGCCGGAGTCGCCGCCGGTCAACCAGGCGAGGGTCGCCAGGTCCGCCTCGAGCTGCAGGGCGGCGTCGCTGTTGCTTTCCCCCAATTCGGCGAGCGACGCGTGCGTCAGCTCGCGGGCGCGCTCCATGCCGCCGCTTGCGAAAGCCGCGAAACCCCTGTCGCGTTGCGCCGCGACACGAAGTTCGGGATCTTCGAGACCTTCGAGGGCTTGATCGATCCGCGCAATACCCTCCGGAAAACGTCCGGCGCGAATCTCCGCCCGGCCCAGCTCGGCCACCACCTGGGGACGGGTGTCAGTCGGCGGCGGCTCGGCCAGGGCGCGCTTCAGGTGGACCACGGCCGTGGCCGGGGTGCCGGTCCGCCAGGCGCGATCGGCGGTGCGCCGCAGAAGCTGAACCACGTCCGGATCACCTGCAGGGTCGGAACTGAGAGCGTGGACGGTGGTCTCGTCGTCGGTCGCACCCTCCTTCCGCAGGGTCTCGAAAGCGAGCCGGTGGTAGGCACTCTCGGCGGACGGCTGGATGTCCTCGGCAATCGCGGCCCGGACCAGAGGGTGAGCCACGCGGAGCTGGCGCCCGCCTTCGAGGATTCCCGCCGCGGCGAGCTTGTCGGCAGCCTTCGCGCCCGCTTCAGGCTCCAGTCCGGCGATTACGCTCGCATGACGGAGTTCACCTTCTCCGCCGAGCACGGCGAGGGCCTGAGCCAGGCGACGGCTGTCGTCGCCGAGGGCGCCGAGCCTCATCAGCAAGGAGCGC
Organism: Solirubrobacterales bacterium; assembly: GCA_038256675.1. GTDB lineage: Bacteria > Actinomycetota > Thermoleophilia > Solirubrobacterales > 70-9 > 67-14. The sequence goes on from JBBSKC010000106.1 coordinate 3,965, forward strand.
TTGACTGCCATCGGGCCGGCGGTGAAGACCTGGCCGGGAGAAAGCTCTTCCAGGCTCGCATGCGACTCTGAAAGTTCGTTCACAAGCTCGGTCACGAAGAACGGATTGCCACCGCTCGCCTCAAGGAATGCGTCGATGAGTTCCGGGGAAGGTTCCCCGCCCGGGAAGGAATCACTGAGGATCTCACTGATCGCTTCGTCCGTGAGTGGCTTCGGGCGGAGCATCACCGCGCCCGCGTCAAGGAAGACCGGGCTGAGGGTCCGGGCCAGTGATTCCGGCTCGTCGTCGCGGACGCCCGCCATCAACGCGATCGGGTGACCTTCCACCCGGCGGGACAGGTAGCCACTGGCAACGAGCGAAGCGCCGTCGCCCCAGTGCGCATCGTCGAACACAGCCAGGATCGGACCGGATTCGGCGAGGTTCGCCATCAGCCAGTAGAGCCCGTGAAGGATGTTCTCGGACGGATCGCGGCCCGGTCCGGCGTCGGCCGGCGGATCGGCGAAGCCGAGGACGGCGGCGGCCGAAGCGGCCGGTCCGGCCAGAAGGGCTTCACGCTGGGCTTCATCCGCGCCGACCAGTGCCTTCTCCAGCATCTGGCGGACGACGCCGTACTCGATCTGCTGCTCGAGGACTCCTCCTCGGCCGTAGACGACCCGCATCCCGCGCTCCCGCCCCATGTCCATCGCCTTGCGCAGCAGGGTGGTCTTGCCGATCCCGGCCGGGCCCTCGACCACGAGCAACGAACCGTTTCCGGACACGGCCCGGTCGAGTTGCTCGCCTATGACCTCAGTCTCGGATTCCCTCTCAAGCAATGCGTGACTGATCGGACCCATGCTCGACATTCTATGGAGATAGGTTTAGTGATTCACCCATGATGGTACGGATACCCGAGAGATGATCATTTGACACGCCTGGCAGAAGGAAGAGACACCCACCTCGAACCATCGGAGATCGCGACGGAGACGTTGCGACTGTTCGATGAGGGCCACGACCCAAGCATCCGTCAGCTCGCGAAAGAACTGAATGTCACCCCTTCCGCGATCTATCACCACTTCGAATCCCGCGCCGAGATCGTCCAGGCGGCGGTCGAGTACGTGTGGCGGGAGATCCTCGGAGACATCTTCGATCGGACAGGGGACCCCTTCGCGGCCGATCCGGTCGACGTCCTGGTTGCCGCGGGCGAGGCCACCCGGGCCGCTTTCGGCCGTCATTACGCGATCGCTCCGTATATGGCCGCAACTCCGAGCTCGGACGAACTTTCCGCCGGCACCCTGGCGATCGTGGCAAACGTATTGGAACGCTTCGGCCTGAAGGGCCAGGACGCCGCCGAGGCCTTCCACGCATACTCGTCATACACCTTCGGTACCGCCCTCTTCTACGCCAACCGGATCGCGGCAAACGCCGAGCTCGATATTTCCGCGGTCGAGAAGGACCGGCTCGAACGATTCCGGTCCGAGACAGCTCCTGAGGTGGCACAGCTTTCCTCGGAGGAGACCCGGACGGCAATCGATGGCGTCATGGACCTCTCGATCGTCGACCCCAAGCGCGACGATGAACTGTTCGCCAAGGGGTTGCGGCGATTGATCGAAAGCATGCGCCCCTGACCCCAGGGTAGGAAAGACGTCAGGACCCGATCCTTATTCGCCCGGCCGCGGGTGCTAGCGTCGCGCCATGGAACTGATCCGAACCACCACCGACGGTCCGCTGACGACCCTCACGATCGACAGCCCGCCACTCAACCTGTTCGACGCCCGATTGATCGGGGAGCTCCGGGAAACGATCGCCGCGATCCAGGCCGATCCCCCGCGGGCGTTGCTGATCCGGGCCGAAGGCAAGGTCGTCTCCGGGGGCGTGAACGTCGAAGAATTCAAAGGCCTGACGCCGGCGCAGGGGTCCGCCCTCTGGACGGACCTGCTCGGTTTGATCGAAAGCATCGAAGCCCTGCCGCTGCCCGTCATCTTCTGCGCCCACGGCCTCACCCTCACGGCCGCATTCGAGCTCTCGCTCGCCTGCGACATCATCATCGCCGGTGAATCGGCGAAGTTCGGTCTGGTCGAGATCGTGGTCGGGTTGACACCCTCGATGGGCGGCCCGCAACGGCTCGCTGAAAGGGCCGGCTCGGGACGGGCCAAGCAGCTCGTGATGACCGGCGGCCTGTTTGACGCCGCCACTCTCGAAGGATGGAACGTGGTCAACATCGTCACCGCGGACGACGATCTCCAGGCGGAAGCGACCAAGCTCGCCACCCGGCTGGCCAACGGCCCGACCAAGGCCCACGCCATGACCAAGAGAATCCTCAGGGGCTACGTCGAGGGCGGAGTCCCCGCTGCCGACCGCGTGACCCGGCGCGAGGCGGCAGACCTCTTCGGCACCGAAGACCTGCAGGCGGCAGTCGAGACC
>JBBSKC010000107.1:0-6354 GCA_038256675.1 Solirubrobacterales bacterium
ATCGAGTTCTTCGTCGATGTTCGCGCCGAAAATGATGTTGGCGTCGGGATGGGCGGCCTCGCCGACCATGCGTGCCGCCTCCGATACTTCGATCAGAGAAAGGTCGGTTCCGCCGGTCACGGAAAGCAGGATCGAGCGGGCGCCGTCCATCGGCGTTTCGAGCAGCGGCGACGAAATCGCCTTCTCGGCCGCGATCATCGCGCGATCGGGGCCGGTGCCCATGCCGATGCCCAGCAGGGCGCGGCCGGCGTCGTTCATGATTGAACGGACGTCGGCGAAGTCGAGGTTGATCACCGAAGGCAGGGTGACCAGGTCGGAAATGCCCTGGACGCCCTGGCGCAGGACGTCGTCGGCGACCTGGAAGGCATCGGTCATCGGCGTCGACTGGTCGAGCACCTCGAGCAGACGATCGTTCGGGATGACGATCAGGGTGTCGACCTCACCGGCGAGGGCTTCGATGCCCTGGTCCGCCTGCTTGGCGCGGCGGCTTCCTTCAAAGGAGAAAGGCTTGGTCACGATGCCGACCGTCAGCGCGCCGATGTCGCGGGCCAGCCGGGCGATCACGGGGGCGGCACCGGTTCCGGTGCCGCCGCCTGCGCCGGCGGCGATGAAGACCATGTCGGAACCCTTGAGGAGGCGCTTGATGCGGTCCTGCTCGTCGAAGGCGGCGCGGAAGCCGAGCGACGGGTCGGCTCCGGCGCCGAGGCCGCGGGTCTCGTCCCCGCCGATGTGGACGGTCAGGTCGGACACGCAGAGCTGGAGTGACTGAAGGTCGGTGTTGACCGCCATGAACTCGACTCCCGGAATCTGGGCCTCGATCATGCGGTTGATCGCGTTGACGCCGCCCCCGCCGACACCGACAACCCGGATGATCGGCGAATGCGGCACGCCGCCCCCGGCTCCCGACGAAGGTTCCTGGCGTCCGTAGCGGGGACCGTCATCACGGGTCGGCTGTTCGGAGAAGATCCTCTTCAGCCGGTCCTGGGCATCGGGCACGTTGCTCATGTCGGCCGCCGGGTTGGGTGCGGAAAGCGGGTCGGGCTGGGATTCGGGTTCGGGCGTCGGTTCGGGGCGCGCGGGGCGCGTCGGCCGGGGAGGTTCATCCGGCCCGGCCGCGACGGGGTCGCTGCGTCCGAAGCGGCCGGCCGCCGAGGGGTCTCGTGTCACGGGCGCGGAAGAATCGTCATCGCGCACTTCGCTGCCTTCGTCATGGAACTGGCCGCCGCCGGATTCTGCTTCCGGGGAGTGGCCCTGGTCGTCGGCAGCCGCAGTGGATTCGCGCGGTTCGAACTCGGGCGGCTCGGAACCTGTTTCGTCGGTTGTAGAGCGAAAGAGATCCGCGAGGGGACCTTCACGCATACTCGCTCTCTTACGACGAGCCATTCTTCAAGACCTCCTTGGCCAAGTTTCGGTAGTACGAAGCCGCACGGCTTTCCGGATCGTACTTGAGGACACTAGCGCCTCGCACCGGCGCCTCGGCAAATTTGACGGCTTTGCGGATCCGCGACTTGAAAACCAGGTCTCCGAAGTTCTCTTCGAGGATCGAAACCGCTTCGCGGGCGTGGAGCGTCCGGGAGTCGAACATCGTCGGCAGGATGCCTTCGATCTGGACGTTCGGGTTCAGGTTCTCCTGGATCATCTTGAGCGTCGACTGGAGCTGGACGAGCCCGCGCATCGACAGGTACTCGCACTGGACCGGGATGATCACCTTGTTCGACGCGGTGAGCGCATTGATCGTCAGCAGCCCGAGACTCGGCGGGGTATCGATGCAGATGTAGTCGTAATTCCCGTGGACCTCCGTGAGTGCCTTCTCGAGAGAACGCTCGCGGCCGATCTTGGTGCTCATCGCGATCTCGGCGCCGGCCAGGTCGAGCGAAGCGACGGCGATGTCGATCTCCCGGTGGCTGATCACCTCGGAAATCGGCAAGTCGTTGACCAGCACGTCATACATGCTGAATTCGACCTTGTCCGGGTCGATGCCCTGGCTCATGGTCAGGTTGCCCTGGGGGTCGAGGTCGATGCAGAGGACCCGGTTGCCGAGCTCGGCGAGGGCGACGGCCATGTTCAGAGTCGAAGTAGTCTTGGCCACGCCGCCCTTCTGGTTGGCGAAGCTGATGACGTCGGCCCGGTCGGTCGGGACTTCCGGCGCGACCGGCTTGATGTGCGAGTCGAGGTCGCGCTTGGTCGGGGCGAGCAGGTCGGCGGCCTTCATCCGGATCTCGCTCTCCTCGGCGGCGGCTTCTTCTTCGACCCTCGCGAGGTCGTCCTCCACCGGCGGTGCCGGTTCCGTCTTCTCGGCCGGAGCAGCATCCGGAGTCGAAGACTCGGGCGCCGTTCCGAAGTCGACGTCGTCGTCGCGGGTCGCCTCCGGTGCGGTGCCGAAATCGACGTCGTCGTGCGCGGTCGGCTCCTCTTTGGAGACGGAATTCTCGCGGGCATGGTTCTTGCGGCTAAGGATTCGCATTTGGCCCGTTATTCGCATGGACAGGCAGTTTTCCTGCCTCTGGTGTTTGCCGGTCAGACAAATCGGGTTGAATGGTCGAATCCTCGACTTCCTCAACAAGCGCGTCCTGTTCGTCACCGGCAAGGGCGGAGTTGGCAAATCCACAGTTTCAATCGCACTGGGAATCCGTGCTGCCATGGAAGGAAAGCGCGCGATCGTGGTCGAGGTATCTTCGACCGAGAACGCCTCCCGCATCTTCCACCAGGCCGATGTCGGCTTCAAAGAAGTGGAAATGTCGAATGATTTCTGGGCGATTTCGATCGACCCCGAAGACTCGATGCGTGAGTACGTGCTGCTTCAGCTGAAGGTCAAGGCGATGCGGGACCTGCTCTTCCGGAGCCGCATGTTCACCTACCTCGCGGCGGCCACACCCGGCCTGAACGAGCTGGTCACGATCGGCAAGATCTGGGAACTCGCCCAGCTCGACCGCAAAGTGAAACACGGTCGCAAGTACGACCTGGTGATCGTCGACCTCCCGGCGACCGGTCACGGCATCAGCTTCCTTCAGAGCCCGCGCACGTTCGCCAACATCGCGCGGATGGGTCCGATCCACACCCAGGCCAAGCAGCTCCAGGCGATGATCAACGACCGCGAGCACTCCGGCACCGTGATCGTCTCGCTGCCCGAGGAGATGCCGGTCAACGAGACCAAGAACCTTGAAGACCAGCTGTCCGACGACGTCGACGTGGCGGTCGACCGGGTGATCATGAACGGGCTCTACGAAGAGAGCTTCTCGGGGGCTGACCTGAAAGAGATCAAGCGGCTGGGAAAGAACGACGACCCCGAGATCCACGCTGCCGGCAAGGCGGCCGTCTCCCAGTGCTCGCGCACTGCCTCGCAGAAAGAGCAGCTCGAACGGCTCGAGGGGCTGGTCAAAGCCCCCGTCACCACCCTGCCGTTCATCTTCAAGCCCGAGATCGACCTGAGCTGCGCCCGCAAGCTGGCCGAGGAGATTGCCTGATGTCTTCGATCGAAGACGTACTCGAAGGCAATCGCATCTGTATCTGCGCGGGATCCGGCGGAGTCGGCAAGACGACCTCATCCGCGGCCATCGCCCTGGGCATGGCCGCCCGCGGCCACAAGGTCTGCGTCCTGACGATCGATCCGGCGAAACGGCTGGCCGATTCACTCGGCCTGAAGGAACTCGGCAACGAAGCGACCCGGGTAGATCCGAAGCTGATCGCCGGTCACGAGGTTGAAGACGGCGGCGAACTCTGGGCGATGATGCTCGACGCCAAGGAGACCTTCGACAACCTGGTCGCCCGCCACGCCGAGGACGAGGAGGCCCGGGACCGGGTCCTGGGCAACCGGATCTACCAGCAGATCTCCGGCGCCCTGGCCGGCTCGCAGGAGTATATGGCGATGGAAAAACTCTTCGAACTCCACAGCGAAGGGCGTTTCGACCTGCTGGTGCTGGATACCCCGCCCAGCCGCAACGCGCTCGACTTCCTTGACGCACCCAGCCGGCTCACCCAGTTCATCGAAGGCAAGTCGCTCCAGGTCTTCATCAAACCCACCGGGTTCGCGGCCAAGGTCGCCGGCCGCGGCGCGGGAGTCGCGCTCTCCGTCCTGAAGCGGCTGGTCGGTTTCGACCTGTTGGCTGACCTGTCGGAGTTCTTTACGGCCTTCAGCGGCATGATCGACGGCTTCCAGGACCGCGCGCACCGGGTGAGCGCCCTGCTGGCCGACGATGAGACCTGCTTCGTGATCGTGTGCGGTCCGCAGGGCGACCAGGTGGACGAAGCCGTGTTCTTCCACTCGAAGCTGATGGAAAGCGGCATGAACTTCGGCGGGGCCGTGGTAAACCGGGTCCGCTACCGTCTTGGCACCAGGATTCCGAAAATCACGGCCCTGACCGACAAACTCGAGCCGGAGTTCGAGAAAGAAGGTCTGGCGAAAGAAGTCGCGAGAACCCTGATCGAGTACGACCTGCTCGCCCAGCGTGACGAGAAGAACATCTCAAGGCTCCGCGAAGACCTCGCCGGTGAACCGGTGATCCGGATTCCATACCTCGACACCGATGTCCACGACATCGCCGGTCTGAGCGTCATCAACGAATATCTCTTCACCGACGAAGAGACCCGCGTCGAGCTCGCTACGAAGTAACAGAGTTCAGGAAGGGCGGTTGCGGCGGTACTCGAGCTCCGACACCGACCATTCGGTCGTCTCGGGCTGAGGGAAGAACTTGCGGTCGGGATCGCCGTGGCTCTGCTTGCGGACCGCGTCGAGTCCGTCCATTGCGTGCGAAGGCCATTCCAGGGTCTGGCCGGGGCGCTCCTGACTCAGCCAGTCCTCGCGAAGGCTCGCGCCGATCTCCTCGGCAGCGGAAACCTTGATCTCGCCGGGATCGGGAACCGGTTCCAGCAAGCGGGTGGTTCCTTTTTCCTCGTCGGACTGCGACAAATCGGGCTTCGCGGAGCCGGGCTCGATGCCGAGTGCCGCTTCGATCTCCGGCATCGACTCGAACGCCTTGCTGTCGTCGGGGATCGCTTCGGGTTCGAACTCAGGAACCGATCCGAACAGGGGGTCAACCCCTGCCTCCACTTCCGGACCGAAATTTTCAACTATTCGAGGCTTGAAGGCGTGAACATCCGCCTGGGCGGGATCGGGATCGGGGATCGTGTCCCACTCGGAACTGTCGCCACGCTGGCGGATGCTGCCTTCGCCAGCCTGGAGCCCGGAGGTGAGCAGGGTCTCCTCGGCGACCACGTTGAGATTCGTCTCGTACCGCCCGAGTACCGCTTCCCGCAGGATGGTCCGGGTCGAGTCCTCTACCCAGGCGGCCAGGTAGCTGGACGATTCGCCGCCGATCATCGTCGTCTCTTCGTTGTTGATCAGGGCCTGTTCGAGGTCGAGCGCCGTTTCGATGCGCTTGCGGGTGGGCGCGTCGTCAGCGGCACCGGAAATCAGTGCGGCAGCCCGGGCGGTCAAGGGCGCGTCGATCACGCCTTCACCGCCGAGTGCGGAGCGGATGGCGAGCAGGTGGTCAGGGAGCGCATCTACCGGCCGGCTGCGTTCACAGCCAAACTGGAAACGCTTCTCGGCAAAAGCGATCGCTTCGTTCTGGGGCGTGTCTTCGATCAGCCGCTGACTGAACTGGTCAAGGCTCGAGACTTCGGATTCGATCAGGAAGTAGCTGCCGGGGCGCGGCGGAGCGGCCCCGGTCTCGACCCGGCGCCAGGCGTCGTCGCCGATCGGGGCGAAGGCGAACGGGCCGAGCCCGACGGTGCCTTCCTTGAATAGGCGAAGCGCACGGACCAGGCCATGAAGCTTTTCGACGGCCGCCTTCGGGCCGTCGTTCGACTCCCCGAGCGGGGCCATCGCGAGGAACGCGGGCTGCCAGGCGCTGCGGTCGGTGCCCTCCGAGGAGGTCGCTTCGAGGGGTGCGTCGATCGAGTCGGCCCGGACGATCTTCAGCCCGTTGCTGAGTGCGATCTCGGAGGGACTCATCTCGAATCCGACCAGCGGCACGAGCAGGACATCCGCCTCGTGAACGTCGCGGGCTTCGACTTCGAGTGATTCGAGAGCAGCCTCGACCCGGCTGATGTCGAGCGAAAATTCGGTCGTGCCTTCCCACAGACCGCCGATGAAGACGTTGAGCATCTCCTCCGCCCGGCGGTCCGGGTCGGACGGCACGGCCAGACCCCGCGCCTCGAGGAACGGAGCGGCGACGTTGGAAGAGGCCACGGCACCACGCGCGGGTCCGTATGAAGGCAAAGACTTCAGCTCACCAAGGTGGGCCGCGACGTAGCGCGAGGTGAGCGGCACGTACCGGTAAAAATGAGAGCTGTCCCCGTTGTTCTCGGCAACGTCGAACGGGATCTCGTCACCGGTGGCCACCAGCGAGGTGA
>JBBSKC010000108.1:0-6291 GCA_038256675.1 Solirubrobacterales bacterium
TCAGCGGCTCGATTCTCCTGATCTACGTGTTTCTCCACATGGCAGGCAACCTGAACTCCCTTTGGGGTCCTGGGGGCGGAGAAGAGGCCAGGGTCAACTGGTACGCCGAGTGGCTGCGCGACTTCGGCGAGCCCCTGCTCCCCCATTCTTCAGTGGTCTGGGCGCTTCGCGGCGTCCTGCTACTCGCTTTGATCATCCACATCACCGGGGTCGTTCAGCTGAGCAATCGCAACATCGATGCCCGTCCCCCTCGGTACCCGGCGAAGCGGATCGGGCGATCGCTGTCATCGATGACGATGATGGTCACCGGCCTGCTGCTGCTCGCCTTCATCATCTTCCACATCCTTCAGTTCACCTCGCTGACGATCGACGTCACTCCGCTGAAAGAAGGCGACGTCTACTCGAACCTCTATTACGCCTTCCACAAGTGGTACTTCGTCGTGATCTACGTGGCGGCGGTGGCATTTCTCGGCTTCCACCTGCGTCACGCGATCTGGAGCCTCTGTCAAACGCTCGGGCTGGACTCCCCCAGCCGTAACCGGCAGATCCGCTTTGCGGCGACCGGGCTTTCGATCCTGCTCTTCATCGGGTTCGCCTCCGTGCCGATCCTCTTCTCGACCGATGTGCTCGGTGCGCCGGAGACGACAACGGCCGTGGTCCACACAATCACCTCAGGAGCGTTCGCATGAACCTCGACGCCAGAATTCCCGAAGGACCGATCGAGAACAAGTGGCAGACCTGGCTCGACGCCCATCGCCTGGTCGGCCCGCGTAACCGCGCCGCGAAGAACGTCATCGTGATCGGAACCGGCCTCGCTGGCGGAGTCGCCGCAGCGACGCTCGGTGCCCACGGGTTCAAGGTCAAAAGCTTCTGCTTCCAGGATTCGCCGCGGCGGGCGCACAGCATCGCCGCCCAGGGTGGCATCAACGCTTCCAAGGACTACGCCAACGAAGGCGACTCGACCCACCGCCTCTTCGTTGACACGATCAAAGGCGGCGACTTCCGCTCCCGTGAGGCCAACGTCTGGCGTCTGGCCGAGCTCTCCGAGAACATCATCGACCAGGCGGTCGCCCAGGGCGTGCCGTTCAACCGCGAATATGGCGGCCAGCTTGCTACCCGCTCATTCGGCGGCGTGCTCGTCCAGCGGACCTTCTACTCGCGCGGCCAGACCGGCCAGCAGCTCCTGCTCGGCGCCTACAGCGCACTCGAACACCAGGTCGCCGCCGGCAACTGCGAGGTATTCAACCGCCACGAGATGCTCGACATCGTGATCATCGACGGCGAGGCCCGCGGCGTGATCGTGCGAAACCTCGTTACCGGTGAGATCGAACGCCACGCGGCCGACGCGGTCGTACTTGCCTCCGGTGGCTACACCAACGTCTATTACCTCTCGACCAACGCGATGGGCTCGAACGTGACCGCCACCTGGCGCGCCCACAAGCACGGTGCGTTGATGGCGAACCCCTGTTACACGCAGATACACCCGACCTGCATCCCGCAGTCCGGCGAGTACCAGTCAAAGCTGACCCTGATGAGCGAGTCGCTGCGAAACGACGGCCGGGTCTGGGTGCCACGCAAGGCCAGGGAAGACAGGCCGCCGGCCGAGATTCCCGAGAACGAGCGCTATTACTTTCTCGAGGAGCGTTACCCCGCCTTCGGCAACCTCGCCCCCCGCGACATCGCCTCGCGTGCGGCCAAGGTGGTCTGCGATGAAGGCCTCGGCGTCGGCGGGACCGGTCGTGGCGTGTACCTCGACTTCCGCGACGTGATCGACGAGCGCGGCAAGGAGTTTGTCGAGGGCAGGTACCAGAACCTCTTCGAGATGTACGAGCGCATCACCGGCGAGAACCCTTACGAGACGCCGATGAGGATCTACCCGGCGCCTCATTACGCGATGGGCGGGCTCTGGGTCGATTACGAACTCCAGACGACGATTCCCGGCCTCTTCGCGATCGGCGAGGCCAACTTCTCCGACCACGGGGCCAACCGCCTCGGCGCCAGCGCGCTGATGCAGGCCCTGGCTGACGGTTACTTCATCGCTCCGCACACCGTCACTCACCACATGACCAAGAAACGCGATGAGTCGGTCAGCACTTCCGACCCGGAGTTCGAGGCGGCGCAGGACGGGGTCGAGAACCACATCGCGGCTCTGGTCGACGTTGGCGGCACCCGCTCGGCACAGGAGTTCCACCGCGAGATGGGGAACGTCATGCTCGACAAGTGCGGCATGGCCCGGAACGCCGATGGCCTGGTCGAGGCACTGGGCGAGGTCCAAAGGATCAAGGGCGAGTTCTGGCGGGACCTGAGGGTGGACCCGGGCGTCGAGGAGCTCAATCAGAGCCTCGAGTACGCAAACCGCGTCTCCGACTTCCTCGAGATGGGCGAACTGATGTGCCACGACGCGCTGCGCCGCGAAGAGTCCTGCGGCGGGCATTTCCGCGAGGAGTACGAGACCGAGGACGGCGAAGCACTCCGCGACGACGAGCACTTTGCCAAGGTCACCGCCTGGGAGTATCAGGGCGACGAAGGCGATCCCATCCCCCACGACGAGCAACTGACCTTCGAAGAGGTCAAACTGGCGACGAGGAGTTACAAGTGAATTTCAAGCTCGAGATCTGGCGGCAGTTCGAGTCCGGGCAGGACGGTGCCTTCGAGTCCTTCGAGGTCACCGACATCGATCCCGAGGCATCCTTCCTCGAGATGCTCGACCAGCTCAACGAGCGCTTGAGCCACGAGAAAAAGCGGACCGTCGCCTTCGACAGTGATTGCCGCGAAGGCATCTGCGGTTCCTGCTCTCTGGTGATCGACGGCAATCCGCACGGCCCCCGCCAGGTCACCTCCTGCCAGACCTACATGCGCGACTTCATCGACGGCGCGACGATCAAGGTCGAGCCCTTCCGCAGCAATACCCTTCCGGTGATCCGCGACCTGGTCACGGACCGCAGCGCGCTCGACCGCGTGATCCAGGCAGGCGGATACATCAGCACGACCACCGGCCCTCAGCCCGAGCCGAACTCGGTGCCGGTCGCACCGGCGGTTCAGGAGCAGGCGATGGACGCCGCGATCTGCATCGGCTGCGGCGCCTGTGTGGCCGCCTGCCCGAACGGCGCGGCGATGCTCTTCACCGGGGCCAAGGTCACGCACTTGAACCTGCTGCCCCAGGGCCAGCCCGAACGCGAGTCCAGGGCGGTCAACATGGTCGACCAGATGGACGAAGAAGGCTTCGGCGGCTGCACCAACTACGGCGAGTGCGCCCGGGTCTGTCCCCAGGACATCTCACTCGACGTGATCGGGATGCTAAACCGCGAGTACCGCAAGGCAAGCGTCGGCAAGAAGCCAAAAAACCCGCCGACGATGCTCGCCCAGTAGGCGTTCAAGGGACGCGAGATCGGAAAAGTTCGCGATTATCGCCCACTTTCCCTATCTCGGTGGCTGAAGTCGGTCAGGGCCGCGACGTCCTCGAGGTCGATCCTTCGGCCTCGGGCGAGCTTCATCCGCACCAGGTCGTCGAGTCCGACTACCGGGACTTCGATGTCGCCGAGTCTGACCTTGAGGGCATCGTCTGAAAGTTCTCCGAACTCGCGCCCACCCGGAACCTCATGCATCACATCGATCCCTCCATCTTTCGTGGAGAACTGCCAGATCGTGGAGCGGGGGAGCATCGCAGCAGTGATCTCTTCGTCTTCGTGACCTTCGTTCAATACCCGGGCATCGAGAGAGTTGAGGGCTGCGGCCAGACGCCGGAGGTTCTCGGGGTCGGGAGCCGGGATCAGGTCGGCGTCATTGGTCATGCGAACGTGCCCGTAAGTTTGAACTGCGATGCCACCGATCAGGACATACTCGACCCCATGTTCATGCAAGGCGGCGAATATATTCTCGGCATCAAGCGGTGGCTCCGGAACCACGTTCACGCCTTCCCGGCTCGCGCGGTTCGCCCAGCTTCCGCGATGCGGCCGGCGGTCCGATTCCAGGAGATGGCGAGTGCAAGTCGCTCTTCGGGCGTGCGGGCCTTCGATGCCTTGAGGTGAAGGGGGTCGTAGGTCCGCTCCATCGGCTGCGCGGCGAGGCCAAGGGTCTCACCCATCGTGTTCAGCAGCAGTTCCATGGTTTCGATCGAAGGCGAAACTTCGTCCTGCTCGAGGCGACTGATCGCGGATTGACGAGTCCCGGCACGAAGCGCAAGCCGCTCCTGACTTAACCGGTGCCGTCGGCGCGCGTCACGAATGATTTCGCCGGGAGTCATGTGTTGATTATATCGAATACGTGATATTACCCGCAGGTGTGGAGCGCGAGATACGGCAGCTGATTTACCTCAGACGCCGAGGGAGCGGCCGATTATCTCTTTCATGATCTCGGTGGTCCCGCCGTAAATGCGGGTGACGCGGTTGTCGGCCCAGGCGCGGGCGATCGGGTACTCGTTCATGTAGCCGTAGCCGCCGTGAAGCTGGACGCACTCGTCGACCACGCGGCCGCACATCTCGGTGCTCCACCACTTGACCATTGCGCCGTCCTCGACCGAGAGCTTGCCTTCGTTCAGCGCCGTGACGCAGCGGTCGAGGTAGACGGTGCCGATGTCGATCTCGGTCTTCATCTCGGCCAGCTTGAAGCGCGAGTTCTGAAAGGAACCGATCGGCTTGCCGAAGGCTGTGCGTTCCTTCACGTACTCGAGGGTCCAGTCCAGGGCGGCCTGCGCCGAAGCGATCGCGGCGACCGCGATCGAGAGGCGCTCCTGGGCGAGGTTGAAGACCAGGTACTTGAAGCCCTGGCCTTCGTCGCCGAGGCGGTTTTCCTCGGGGACCGGGACTTCGTTGAAGAAGAGCTCGGCCGTGTCCTGCGAGTGCATGCCGACCTTGTCGAGATTGCGGCCGCGCTCGAAGCCGTCCATGCCGCGCTCGATGATCACGAGGGACATCCCCTTGTGCTTCTCCTTGGGGTCGGTCTTGACCGCGGTGATGATCAGGTCGGCGTTGATGCCGTTGGTGATGAAGGTCTTGGAACCGTCGATCACATAATGATCACCGTCCTTGATCGCCTTGGTCGACATCGAGGCGAGATCGGAACCGATCCCGGGCTCGGTCATCGCGACCGCGGTGATCAGGCTGCCGTCGACGATGCCGGGGATCCAGCGTTCCTTCTGCTCCGGCGTGCAGTACTCCATGAAGTAGGGGAAGCAGACGTCGTTGTGGAGGGTGATGCCGAGCATCGAACCGGTCGCGCCGGCGTACTGGCCCTCTTCGGCGATCACCTGGTTGAAGCGGAAGTCGTCGATGCCGAGGCCGCCGAATTCCTCCGGCGCGTTCATCGCCAGCATGTTCTTTTCACCGGCCTTGACGAAGACTTCTCGCGGCGTCATCCCTTCTTCTTCCCACTGCTCGAAGTTGGGGGAAATCTCGTCGGCCACGAACCGTCGTACGCTTTCGCGGAAGTCTTTGTGATCAGCTTCGAAAATCTCTCTTTCCATTCATCGAACTCTACGTCAACAGGAGCCATCAGGAAATGAAGTCCCAAGCAGCGATCGTCTTCGGCGGAGCATCCGGTCTCGGTGAGGCAGCGGCCCGCAAACTGGCTGAGGCCGGACACACCGTCACCGTCGCCGACCTCAACGAGGAGAAGGGCGCCGTAGTCGCGACGGAGATCGGCGGCACCTTCGTCCAGGCCGACGTCACCGACGAGGATTCGGTCAGGGCAGCGGTCGCCTCTGCTGCAACGGGCGAGGGTGGCCTCCGCATCTGCGTGAACTGCGCCGGCGTCGGCGCGGCCGGGCGGATCGTCCAGAAGGACGGAGCGGCACCGATGGCCGGATACGAGTGGGCGATCGGCATCAACCTGATGGGGACGATCAACGTGCTTCGCCTGGCCGCCGAAGTGATGGTCGGCAACGAACCCGGTGAGGACGGCCAGCGCGGCGTCTGCATCAACACCGCTTCGATCGCCGCCTACGACGGACAGATCGGGCAGACCGCCTACGCGGCCGGCAAAGCCGGAGTGGTCGGGCTCACCCTGCCCGCGGCCCGCGACCTCTCGCGCCATGGAGTCCGCGTGATGACCATCGCCCCGGGACTGTTCGACACTCCGCTGCTCGCCCTGTTGCCGGAGCCGGCCCGGAAGGCTCTGGGCGACAACGTGCCTTTCCCGGCCCGCCTGGGGCAGCCCGATGAGTTCGGAGCCCTGGCGGTTCACATCGTCGAAAACGTGATGTTGAACGGAGAGGTGATCCGCCTCGACGGAGCCCTCCGAATGGCCCCGAAGTAAAAGAAAGCCCCAAGCCAGACCGGGGGTGGTTCCAAATAA
>JBBSKC010000109.1:0-6242 GCA_038256675.1 Solirubrobacterales bacterium
CGGATCAGGACGGCCCGTGCTTCGACCGCAGTGCGGCCCCCCGAGGAAAGGTTCAGCGCGACCACCTTCTGGCGCCGCCCCGGTTTCACCACCTCGGAGGTGATCTCGATGTCGCCGAGCAATACGGGCCCGAAGAAAGTGCTCGAGAGGGAAAGCAGGCGGAGCTGCCCGTCGTCGCAATGCGTCTCGGCTTCGCGTACGAGCAGGGCGGCCGGCGCACCGCCGTGGGCGGCATCGGGCTGCCACGGGCCACGGGACATGTCGGTCAACTCGTAGGTCGAGCCTTCTTTCGGCACCGCGAGGGAAGCGGAGGCGATGTCTTCGAGCGAATCCAAGTCAGTCTCAGCGGGGCGCCTGGTTCCTCGAGATCCCGTCCCGCAGGAGGTTGATCTCATCCATTGATCCGGGGCCTTTAGGCTGAGATCGAATAACCGGGCAAGCCCGTGAACTAGCAAGGTTCATAGATAACCCAGGGGATCCGTAGCCACGCCGTTGATCCGGACTTCAAAGTGGAGATGCGCCCCGAAGCTATGTCCCGTGTTGCCGACGTAGCCGATGACCTGGCCCTGATCCACGGCAGCGCCGTCGGTCGTGTTGAACGCTGATTGGTGCGCGTAGCAGGTCGAAAGGCCTCCTCCGTGATCGATACAGGTGTAATTTCCGTAACCACCGCTGCTCGCCTCCGACTGGAGCAGGATGACGGTTCCCGAATCTGCTGCGCGAATCGGAGTGCCCTCGGCGGCGGAGATATCTATGCCTTCGTGGGTTGAACCCCATCGCGATCCGAAAGGCGAAGTAAATGTGCCTTCGACCGGCCAGATCAAACCACTGGAACTCGGCGCGGGCGAAGGTGTGAGCGAAGGACTGGTCGCCGTCGGCGCGGATGCGGACGCGACACTCCGCTCGATCTCGGCACGTATGCCACCCGCGATCTCTTCGTGTTCGGCAATCTTGTTCTGAACACCGTCCAGGAGGCGTTTTCGATCGGCCCGGTTACTCACCAGGTCGTTTTCACGGCTCTCCAGAGACTGCCGAGCCAGTTCGAGCCGGGCTTGTTCGGCGGAGATCGCGTCCCGCGCAGCCTCGATCGTCGCTTTCGACTCGCGACGAGATTCAACGTTGTTTCGGGCACGGTTTCGAATCGTGCGAACCCGCTTGGCCAGATCCTCACTTTGTGTCTGGATGAACTCCAGGTAGTCCCTTACGGCGACCATCTCGCCGAAATCACTCGAGGAGAAGACAAGCGACGCTTCGTCGGTGGTTCCCGACATATACATGGAAACCAGCCGATTGCGAAGGTCAGCCAAAGCTCGACCTAGCCGTTCGCGCTCGCGACGCAATCGGGTAACTGCCCGGTCAAGCTGGACGATCGCCAGCTCAAGCCTGTCCTGTTCGGCCGCAAGTCTTACTTCTGCGGCCGTCTCCTGGTCGCGAAGGTCGGTAACTTCCCCTTCCAGGGCTGATATCTGATTCCCAAAGGCTTCAATGTCCTTGGTCAGTACTCCTTCCCGATTTTTGGCACTGTCGATCTTTTGTTGGGTCGCCTCAAGACGTTGTTCGGCGGGGGCCGCAAGAGAAGTGCCAGGAGCAATCCAGAGAATTACGGCCAAAGTGATCGAAGGCAACAGCATCCGGAACCAAGCCGCGGCAACGTGAAACGAATGGTCTGTCTTCTTCTTGGGCAGCATCTGGCTGGTTGACAGGCCCGAAACGCAGCCCTCCTACAAATCGTAGGGATGAGCGCGAGATCTCGATCAGTGCCAGAGAATCCTGAAAATAATCCTGCGGTGCCGGAATGAGCTAGTCGGTAGAACCTGATTCGCTTGGGTCGACTCCGGTCAAAATCGCCCTGCGCTCACGGTACTCGTCGGGTGTGACCGAACCCTCAGCCAGACGGCGGTCCAGAATCGTCAGGGCGTCATCTGACTCGACAGCCCGGTGCTGATCTTTTCGCGTACCGAACACACGTATCAGCCAGTAGGCCACCAAACCCCAGAACAGAAACATCGCGATCACCATTACGATCCACCAGCCACCGCCCCAGTCCATGTGTCCGTGGCCTGCGGTGTCGCCGACCACCTGCGATACGGATGCAAGTGCAAACATCGTCTGAACTCCTTCTCCGGGTTCCGCCGGACGCTTTGAATCGTTACCATTCTCCCACTAAGTGTAGTAGAACAACTTCCCCGCAATCTCGATCTGACACAACCACCGGAGCGTTCGCGCCACCTGTTTAAGCTGGCCAACAAATTGGAACAGCTGACTTGAGTCACAGTCGCTCGCAAAACCAGCTCGAGGACGATTCGCGAATGTCGGCACCGGAGGACGAAGCCGGCAGCCTGAGTCTGTTCGGAGCCGTTTCACTCGGAACCGGCGTAATGATTGGTGCCGGGATCTTTGCCCTGACCGGCCAGGTGGCGGCCCTGGCCGGCGATCTCTTCCCACTCGCCCTTCTCGGAGCGGCCGTTGTCGTCTCCTTTAGCGCCTACTCATACGTAAAGCTCTCGAATGCGTATCCGTCGTCAGGAGGCATCGCAAACTATCTGGCAAAGGAATACGGCCCCGGGACAACGACCGGGGTCTTTGCCCTTTTCATGTACATCTCGATGGTGATCAACGAAAGCCTTGTCGCGCGCACCTTCGGAACCTACGTGCTTCAGCCAATCGATCCCGAGGCCCCCGCCTTCTGGATTCCGGTGCTCGGGGTTGGCCTGCTCGTGACGGCGTTCTTGATCAACATCGCCGGCAACCGAATCGTCCAAGGTACCGCTGGGGTGATGGCGGTGATCAAGATCGTCGGCCTGGCCGTCTTCGCAATCGCGGGGCTCTGGTTCATCGAAGGCTCCAAGTTCACCAGCGGCAGTCAGACGAGCTGGCCAGTCGGCTCGGCCGAAGGCTTCCTGGCCGCCGTCGCGCTGTCGGTACTCGCCTACAAGGGGTTCACCACGATCACCAACAGCGGTGGTGAAATTGTCGAGCCCCGCCGTAATACGAGCCGGGCGATCATTATCTCGATCTCCGTCTGCGCGGTTCTTTTCCTGGCGATTTCGGTGGTGGTCGCCGGCAACCTTTCGCTCGGTGAGATCATCGCCGCCCAGAACTATTCACTGGCCAGGGCGGCTGAACCGGCTTTAGGCGATCTCGGACTCACCCTGACGGTGGTAATCGCGGTAATCGCAACCGCCTCTGGCGTAATCGCAAGTGTCTTTGCCGCATCCCGCATGCTCGCCATGCTCACTCAGATGAAGGAAGTCCCGCACCGGCATTTCCGGATGCCAGGTACGGTCCGGCTTCACACGACGGTCTACACGGTCGCTTTCGCGATTGTGCTCACCGTCCTGTTCGATCTGAGCCGGATCGCTTCTTTGGGCGTGATCTTTTATCTGCTGATGGACATAGCTATCCATTGGGGACTGCTCCGGCACCTGAGGATCCAGATAAGGGCCCGGAGCTGGATCGTCATCGCCGCCATCGTTCTCGACGTGGTCATCCTGTCAGCGTTTCTCTGGGTCAAAGCCTCCACCGATCCGTTCATCCTCTATTTCTCCGCGGCCGCGATCGGCCTGATCGTCCTCGGCGAATGGCTTTTCATACGATCGCAAACCGAAAGCATGAGCGAGATGTAGCCTCAGGAATGTCGCCGGTCGTACATGACGGCTTCGGTGAATCCGAGTAGTCTTGACTATCGTGAAGCGATCCGAAACGGCCATTCGAGGAGACCTGCAGCGAGACATCATGCGCGTCCTCTGGAACACGGAATCCGCCGCTTCAGTCGAAGAAGTACGTCAAGGCCTGCCTCCCAGCAAGCGGGGTGCCTACACGACCGTGCAGACGGTTCTCAACCGGCTCGCCGAACGCGGACTGGTAAAAAGAAATGAGGGGGCACGGGCGATTCGCTACTCCGCCCGATTCTCGGAGGCAGACTATCTTTCTCGCTCCCTGAGACAGGCGTTGGACGAAGCTTCTCCTCAGGCCCGCCAAACCGCACTCGCCAGTCTGGTCGATGATCTTGAGCCTTCGGAACTGGAGGAGGCCCGGACAATCGTCGCCAAGCTCCGCAAAGGCAAAGACTGACCGCGCTTCATTTCACTTTCGCTGCCATTCTGCTGACCGTTGGTCACCTGACAGCTGCCTCTTTGCTGAAACCGGAAACGTCGGTGAGTCCGATGACGGGAGTGGCGATCTGGATGTCGGTCCTCACCCTGCGAGCCGTCGTTGTCGTTTCATCGGCCCTCTTCCTGATGGCATACGGACTCAACGGAAGTCTGTCCGGTTGGCTGCCGTCCTGGTGCCTTCACATGACCGTACCCGTCGATCAGGTCCATTTGGGACTGAGCGGCCATCTGGCAGGTGAGATCGCCAGGATGGTCCCGATGGCGATTCTCATTGCGTCGGTTGTTCTGACCGCTTACGGGGTGTGGAAAGCCGGACGCGGCATATCCGAATGGCTGCGTTCGCATGCGGTCGGTGAAGGCCCGGCCGGAAGCGTGATAGTCAGCGATCCTGAGATGTTGATTGCGGCCGCCGGATTTCGGCAACCGGTGGTCATCGTTTCCCCGGAGACCCTGATCGAACTTGACGATGATGAACTGGCTGCTGGCCTCCAACATGAATGGGGTCACGTTCGTCGACGCCATCGCTCGCTCACCTTCCTGGCAGCCCTTCTTCTCGGATTGTCGCGACCGCTGCCGGGCGGGGAACGAGCCTTCTCGAGACTGCGATTCTTTCTGGAAAGGGACGCTGACGAGTACGCCGTCAATCGAACCGGCGATCCTCATTCGCTGGCACGAGCCATCTGTAAGGTCGCGAGCGTCAGGTCTTCGACTTGGAACCCGGCAATCGCAGATCTGGGCGGCTCCGGGGTCGCGGCGCGCCTTCACATGTTGGTCAACCGACAGCAACCTGCCGGGCGCGGCGGTTGGCTGGCGTCTGGCGCGAGCCTCACCATCGCACTCATGTTCATCCTGGTGATGGTCACCTTCGCCACGTTGCCTTTATTCGAGTCCGGAATCGGTCTGCCCCATCTCGCAATGGGCAGTCCGATCTGCGCCTAGTTGTAGGAACCAACCACGTTGTTCCGGTTGAGCTCGGCTAATCGAGCTCCGGGTGGTCTCTTTGCCAGAGAGCCATGGGGTCGCCTCCAATTGTAGAAGTCGAGCCAGCCGGCAAGGGCCATCGTCCGCTCGGCCGAAGACCCATAGATCGCGCCGTAGGCCCAGCCACCGAGCATGGTCCGAATGAAGCGCTCGGCCTTGCCGTTGGTCCGGGGCCGGTAGGGCCGGGTCCGGATGTGTTTGATCCCGAGGGCCCGGCAGGCGACCGCGTGAGCGATTGATTTGTAGGCGGCGCCGTTGTCGGTCATCACGCGCTCGACCTTGATCCCGTAGCCGGCGTAGTGATTGATGGCTCTCCTCAGGAACCCGATGGCAGTGACCGCCTTCTCGTCGCCGAGGACTTCAACGTAGGCCAGGCGGGTGGCGTCGTCGACGCAGACGTGAACGTATTCCCAGCCAGCACCCCGGGAACGTCTGCCTTTTCTCGAACCTGCGATCCGGTGACCTGGCCCGGTTTTGCCGATCCTCCCGAGTTTTTTGATGTCGATGTGGATCAGCTCACCCGGTCTCTGTTTTTCGTAGCGGTTGGGTGGCTCCGGCGGTTCGAGTCTCGAGAGTTTGCCGAGGCCGATCCGGCGAAGAACCAAAGAGACCGTCGAGATCGGCATCTGAAGCATTTCGGCGATCTCGGCACCTGTCGATCTGATCCGCCGAAGGGCGGCGATGGCCTCGACCCGGTCTTCAGGGGTTTCGTGGGGGACCCGTTTCGGTCTGGAGCTTCGGTCGGCAAGGCCGGCCTCTCCTTCGGCTCGGTATCTCGAATGCCACTTGGCGCAGGTCTTCTCCGAGATCCCGAAGGCAGCAGCTGCTCGGGCGAGGGTCCAGTTCTCGTGCTCCAGCCGCCTGACCATGGTCAGGCGGCCCTGAGGCGTCAACTTCGCGTTAGCGTGTACTTCCATCCGGGTGTCTCCTTGGGGCTGGTTGGCTTAGACACCTCCAGCTTCCAAGATTCACCCGGATATAGGAACAACGTGCTTAGGATCTACACCTAGAGCCACCGTCGTGAACCACCCTCATTCAAGATCCGGAAAGTCCGAGTCTCGTAAGCCCTCGGTGGGTGGCAATGATTTTCATGAAATATCACTGAGAATCATTGCCAGCTCGTTGGTGGTGGGTTGCACGGGGCCG
>JBBSKC010000110.1:0-6232 GCA_038256675.1 Solirubrobacterales bacterium
CGGCTCTCGGTCGGCATCGAGAACATCGACGACATCATTGCCGACATCGACCAGGCCCTGGCCAAGTCGAAGTAGTGCCATCGGGCGTCGGAACCGTTGAAGCCCGGCGGATGGTCGTCTTCGACGGCGATCATCCGTTGACGCTCGACTCCGGAGCGCAGATCAAGACGGTCGAAGTCGCCTACGAGACCTACGGCGAACTGAACGAACACGCCTCGAACGCGATCTTCATCTGTCACGCCCTGTCCGGTGACGCCCACGCGGCCGGGATCCACGCAGGTGATGATCCGAACCGTCCCGGATGGTGGGACAACATCATCGGACCCGGCCGGCCGCTCGACACCGACCGCTTCTTCGTCATCTGCCCCAACGTGCTCGGGGGTTGTCAGGGGACGACCGGCCCTTCATCGATCGACCCGGACACCGGCAAGCCGTACGGACTGCGCTTCCCACTGATCCAGGTGCGGGATCTCGTCACCGTTCACCGGGCCCTGCTGGCAAAGCTCGGCATCACGAGGCTCCTTGCCGCCGTCGGCGGATCGCTCGGCGGCATGCAGGCGCTGCAATGGTCGATCGACCACCCCGGCGAGATCGACGGCGCCGTGATCGTCGCGGCCTCAGCCAGGCTTTCCGCACAGAACATCGCTTTCTCGGCGGTAGCCCGCGAAGCGATCATGCGTGACCCCGACTTCGCTGGCGGCGACTATTACGACACCGGCAAACGGCCCGATCGCGGCCTCGCGCTCGCCCGCATGATCGGTCACATCACCTACCTCTCCGAAGAGTCGATGCGGGAGAAGTTCGGCCGGCGGATCCAGGATGCCGAAGTCCCTCGTTACGGCTTCGACGTCGACTTCCAGGTAGAGAGCTACCTCCACTACCAGGGCCAGTCCTTCGTCGAGCGGTTCGATGCCAACACCTACCTCTATCTCGGCCGGGTCATGGATTACTTCGACCCGTTCGGAGACCCGATGCGTTTGCGGAGCCAGCTCGCGCAGGGTGACACCGGGTTCCTCGTCCTCTCCTTCGACTCTGACTGGCGATTCTCCACCGCGCATGCCCGTGACATGACCAATGAGCTCCGGGCGGCCGGGGCGCCGGTGACGTTCCAGGAAGTCTCGTCGCCCCACGGACATGATTCGTTCCTCTTCGACACCCCCGACTATCACCGGACGGTCGCCGGCTTCATGGACCGTCTGTATTCGTCGGCCAGTGCCGCCTGATGCGCCCCGACCTCGACACGGTGGCCGCCATGGTCGGTACCGGGGCATCGGTTCTCGACCTGGGTTGCGGCGACGGCGTCCTGCTCCAGACCCTGATCGAGAAGCAGGCCTGCCAGGGCCTCGGGGTGGAACGCGACCTCGACAGGTTCCTCGCCTGCATCGACCGCGGCGTGCCGGTGACTCGCGGTGACCTCGAACTGGAACTCGATGAAGCCGAGACGGACGCCTTCGATTGCGCGGTGCTCTCGCTCACGCTGCAGGCGGTCCGGGATCCGGTGCGGGTCCTCGAGCACATGGGCCGCGTCGCTTCCCGCCAGATCGTCTCGCTACCGAATTTCGGGCACTGGAAGCTGCGGGCCGGGCTCACCTTGAAGGGCAGGATGCCCGTGAGCCCGCTGCTGCCCTACGAGTGGTACGAGACCCCGAACATCCACCTCTGCACGCTGGCCGACTTCGAAGCGATGATCGAACGTCTCGAGTTCACCGTGGACGAGCGGGTGCTGCTCGACGACGAAGGCCGTCGTGCATCAGCCTTCACGACCCGCTCCAGCAACCTGCTGGCCGAAGGCGCGGTCTACTCCCTTTGCGCGGCCTGAACTGCGCCGGCTTCAGCCCGTGGCCTGCTTCTTCGCTTCTTGGAAGAACCTGTGGACATCGTCGAGCTTTTCGGGCGTAACCTCCAACGAGCAGAGGTTCCAGACTCCCCCGTTGCGGCGCAGGCCGATCTTCAGGTTGTGATTGCCGTTGCGTTTCGGCTTGAGTTCGACCGCCACGTGACGAACGTGAAAGCGGGTGTCCAGGTCGGAGGAGGGGATATCACCCCTCAGGATTTCGATCACCCGGCCGTTCAGAATGATCACGTGGTGCGGATCGAGGTGGAGTTCGTACATCGTTCCGGGGTCGATGCCCTCCCGCACATACCCGGGTGTCTCGCTGCCGAAGTCTTCCATGCCGGTCATTCTCCAGCAAAGGCTGCGAA
Organism: Solirubrobacterales bacterium; assembly: GCA_038256675.1. Lineage (GTDB taxonomy): Bacteria > Actinomycetota > Thermoleophilia > Solirubrobacterales > 70-9 > 67-14. Next base: position 2,203 of record JBBSKC010000110.1, read on the forward strand.
TCGGCGTTAGGCTGGAACCAGCGGTGGATCGATGACTGAAAGCCGGCCCCGCATCTGGGGCATCGTGGTCCTCCTGGCAGGGGTCCTTATGGTCGCAATTTCCGCGACGGCGTCGGCTGATGTCTACTACTCCTCTCCGGACGCGACCAACCTTGCGGCGCCCTGCCCTGAGTCCGACCCCTGCGTCCTCAAGAACATCCTCCAGTTCGCGTTCGACGACGAAGTGGTGCTCGCACCCGGGGATTACTACGACACCGGGAAGACCCCTTTCAGTACGACCCTGAGCGTCATCAATTCGAACAATCTCAACGGTACGCCGGGGAAGCCGCTGCCCGTAATCCACGGCCTGATGCACGGCTTGATGCTCGGCAGTCCGGCGCCTCCCCTCATGCTGGTCTTTACGCCCGGCGAAGTCAACAATGTCGAATTACGAGTAGAGAACGAGTCGAGTCCTTCTTCGTTGACCGGGCTCCTTCTGAGTGGCGGTGGCGCCACCGCCCGAAACGTGGCCGTGTACGCCGAAGGTTCGACAACGACGACCGTGAACGCCTGCTCGGCCGACGCCGCGCTGAATATCGTCTCCGTGCTGTGCTCAGCCAAGGGCGGCCCCGGCTCGTCCGGACTCAAGTTCACGAATCCGGGAGGCAACGCGGGCTTACGGAACTTGACTGCGGTCGCCACCGGGCCGAACAGCCACGGGATTTCGGCCGCCGTGACCGGCAGCAGCAGTGGCACCTTCTCGGTGACCGCCAGCAACGTCATCGCCCAGGGCGAAGGCGACGATCTTTCGGTCTTTCAGAGCGGCGGCAACATGCTCGATTTCAACATCGACCATTCGAATTTCGATTCGGTCCAGAGCGGCAGCCCGCCCTTTGCGATCGGGGACGACGGGACGAACCAGACGGGACCCACCTACAGCCCCCCGCTCTTCGTCGATGCCACCGGCTCCGATTTCCGCGAAACGGGGACCTCGCCCACCGTCGGCAGCGGATTGAACGACCCATTCAACGGGGCTCTGGCGCTTGGCGGCAACGCACGGACGATCAACGGCGAGACCGACATGGGCGCCTACCAGTTCGGTCCGGCGCCGCTCGCATATACGGGGAATCCGACGATCGACGGCTTCACCAACGATTCCGCGCTTCTGAGAGGTGCGGTCGACCCCAATGGCCATGACACCAAGACACGTTTTGAGTATGGGACGACGACCGCATACGGGTCTTCCGTGCCCACGCAGGATGTGACGGCGGGTGCAGGCTTGACCAACGTCGAAGCCACTATTTCCGACCTTCAGACCAACACGGTCTACCACTACCGTATGGCCGGATCGTCGATCGGTGGCGGCGATGGCGCGGGGATCGACCGGACCTTCATCATCGTTCCGCCACACGTGGATCCGAGGGATGCCCAGGTCACCAATCTCAGGATCGGCAAGAAGTGGCGAGTCAAGGGAAGTAGACGAAAGAAGCCGAGAGTCCCGGCCGGGACTGAAATCCGCTTCGACCTGCCCCGGGACGCACAAGTGACGATGACCTTTGAGCGGGTCCTGACGGGCCGGAAGGTCAAGGGTGTGTGCCGCCCTGCTAAGGCCCGAAAAGACAAGAAGGTCAAGAAGTGCAACCGGTTCCGGACGGTCGGGCTGAAGAGGGTCTCCGGAACGGCTGGGGCGAACAAGGTCAAGTTCAACGGAAAGCTCAACGGCAAACGACTGAAGCCCGGCCGCTACCGGTTGTCAGCGGACGCCCGCGGTTCCGGTTTGGGCGGGTCCACACCAAAGAAGGCGTTCTTCCGGATAGTCCCCTGAGCGTCCGCCGCTCGGCCAGCTGGACATCGGGCTCCTTTCCAGATAATTTGGTTCGAAAGCAGGTACCGACAGGAGGCGGGGATGTTCAGGCGTACGTCGTTGTTGTGTGTGGCCGCAATTTTTCTGACGGTCCAGTCGGCCGCAGCCGAAGACATCCATTCGAGCCCCGAAGCAACCAGGATCACCGCCCCCTGCAGTTCGGCCGATCCCTGCAGACTCGACGCGGCGCTGACGATTGCGGTGGTCGGTGACTCACTGATCATGACTCCCGGGGACTATTACCAGTCCGGGACGGATCCCTGGCCGATCCTGCCCCCCGTAAAGGCCGGTGCGATCGCCAGGGGTGAAGATCCGGCCGATCCACCAGTGATTCACGCCCTGACGGTGGCCAACGCGACGCCTTTCCTGATCGTCGAATCGGGGGCCACCCTTCAGGACGTCGAGGTCGAGATGGCCCCTGACCCTGCCCTCCTCTTTTCTTATGCGGTCCAAATCCAGACGGGCGCACTGCTGAACCGGGCGAAAGTGAATGCCGTGAGTCCCGGTGGTGTTTCCCTGACCGCGTGCAACGTCGCCGGCGGCACCGTCCGTAACTCAGTCTGTCTGACCTCAGGCCCCGGAGCGACCAGGGCACTCCAGAACGCCTTCAACGGGTCAAACTTCCTGACCACCGTGATCAATACGACAGCGATAAGTACCAGCCCCGCCGGCTATGGCATGCGGGTCTCAATGTCAACGGCCCATACCAGCACCATGAACATCAGCAATTCGATTGCCCGGGGTGCCACGGCTGATCTCGCCACCGGCACGTTCACCGGCATGCCGCCGACTGGCACCGCGATCATCAATGTCCAGCATTCAAACTGGACCACCTACCAAGCGGCCGGAAACGGGACTAAACAGATCAACCCCGGACCCGGCAACCAGACCGGTGCGACTGCCGCCACACCCGTTTTCGTCAATGGTGCGGCTGGTGACTATCGTCAGGCCGCAACATCGCCGACGATCAACGCCGGGCTCGGTTCGGCCGTCCTGGACAGCCTGACTCTCGATGGCACGGTCAGGACGTTCGGCCCCGCCCCCGACATCGGTGCCTACGAATTCGTGCTGCCACCGGTCGCGACGACCCGTACCGCGACCGGAATCGGGCTGGACCGGGCGGTGCTGAACGCGACCGTGGACCCGGGCGGCTCGGTAACCGAAGCCGTATTCGAATTCGGGACGACAACGGCTTACGGGCAGACGCTCGAGCTGCCGACTTTTGCCTACTCCGATCCCGAGACCCCGGTCAGCACCGAGGTCACGGGGCTTCAACCGGACACCACCTACCACTACCGCGTCTCGGCAACATCAACCGGCGGTGGGACCTCCACCGGCGAGGACATGGCTTTCACGACGCCGCCAGCGGTGGCACCCGGCGTCGCGCTCATCCTTTCCGGTCTCAAAGCCAGGAAGAAATGGAGTCTGCGCAGAGGCACATTCGTACGATTCCGGCTCTCTCGCAAGGCGAGCGTGCGTCTGGTCTTCGAGCGAAAGCGAGGTAAACGGTTCATCCGCCGCGGCGTAAAGGTCGTGAAAGGCAAAGCAGGCCTGAACAAGATCAGGATCAAGTGCAAGCTGAAGGGCGGAAAGAAGCTCCGGCCCGGGCGTTACCGGTTGAAGGTTTCCGCGATCTCCACCGACGGCATGAAGTCGTCGACCAGAAAGGTCCGTTTCCGGATCAGGCGTTGACGATCGTGGTCCCGGGGATTGGGGGGATGGAGCCTGCCGGAATCGAACCGGCGACATCCTGCTTGCAAAGCAGGTGCTCTGCCAACTGAGCTAAGGCCCCGTGTGGGGTTCAACATTGTAAGGACTGAACATCGAGGGCACCTTCCGGTGCCCGGGGTCAATCGCCGAACTCGAAATCCTTGGGCGGTTTCTGCTCGAACCACAGGCGGTCGTGCTCGGGGGTCTCTTCGAGGAAGTCGGGGGTCGCTTCGAGCGGATCGTCCTGATCGAAGAAGTCGGCATCCTCTGCCGCCGCTTCATCGGTCTCTTCCACTGGTTCCGCTCCACCGGCTTCGGGTTCGAATTCGACCTCGGGTTCGGGCTCAGGCTCGGCGGTGGCCGTTTCAGCTTTTTCGGAGTCGTCTTCGGGTCCAGTCTCGGACTCGTCGCCCGCCGGTTCGTCAGGCAGGGCCGACTCCGCCGGAGCGGCGGGTTCAGCCGGAGCGGCGGGTTCAG
>JBBSKC010000111.1:0-6126 GCA_038256675.1 Solirubrobacterales bacterium
GTCGAGCACGCCCTCCATGTAGATGCCGACGCCGGTTCCGGCCGAGTAACCGTAGATCTTGATCTTCGGTCGGCCGGCACCGTCGGTGCCGCCGTTGAAGACGATCAGGACCGGGTCGGTAAGGGTCGGTCCTGTTCCATTCTGGTTGCCGGCGAGGTAGAGCTCGGCGTTGCCGTTGCCGAGAACGGCATTCGGGCAACGCGCGATGACCGTGTTCGGCTCGAAGTTCAGGTTCGCGTTCGGTCCGACCGCAGTGTCAGGACAGATCGGCGTGTTCGACTTCGGGTTGAAGGTCATGTCGGACGGATAGGTGATCCGCACGTTCTTGGTCGGCTGCACCTTCGCCGACGCCGGGAACGGCGCCTTGATCTCGAGGGCGGTCCTCCAGTTCACGGCCTTCCGCTGCGTCTTTGAAAGCGTGCCCGACTGGGCCTGCATCGTGAGATCGACAGTCGCCGTCTCGTTGGCCGCATTGGCTGGTCCGGCCAAGGACAGCGCCGCAGCGCCGGTAACGGCGAGGCTCGCAGCTATCGCGATAAGTCTTTTCATCATCTCTCCTGTGTATTGATCGAAGCTTGGATAGTCCGCCGGCGCCTTATCGGCCCCGGGGAGGCTTTACACATACAACCCTTCAGCCGGACCGGAGTTGCGCTCAGTCGCCTCGAAAAACGTGCTGGTACTGCGTGTCGGGCTGCGACGGATCGCCGATCGCTTCGAACGGGGCCTGCTGCAGGCAGGGAGGGGCAGCGACGCCGTTCGTCTGGTTCGCACCGTTCAATCCGAACTGGATGACCTTTTCGTACTGCTCCTGCGCCTCGGCCGGCGTGAAGGGGTATCGCAGGTTGCTCGTGTACTGGGCCTGCTGAACCGGAGTCAGAGCGGCCCACGGGGCGATGGTGGCATTCAGACCGCTGCCGCAATTCGCCGAGGAGAACACCTGCTGGCTGTTCGAAGCCAGTCTGCTCTCGTTGCCGCCCGCCTTGACGTAGGGGTTGGGCCGGTTCACGCTCAGGCGGTCGGGGAACGCGGTGAGCGATTCCGGACCGAGCGTGATCCCGGCCCTCACGTAGTTGACCGCGACCCCTTCTCCCTGTTGCTGGGAAGCGTTGGTCGCCGCGGCGGCGTTCCCGAGGAAGGCCGCCAGCTCGCGCCGGTAATAGCTCGCCGTCTGAAGCAGCGGATTGAACTCAGCGAAGTAGTCGGGCACGCGGGCAAGCAGTCGCGTAGCGTCGTCATCGAGGAAGGAGCGGAGCGAGGGGAAGGCTTTCGGCGCCTTGCGGATGACCGGCTTGAGGCTTCGGTAGAGGCGTCTACTCGCCGGGGCCAGAGCCGCCGATGCCTGGAAGGTCGGTGAGAGCTGTCTGGCCACCGGAATGAACTTCCTTACGTTCGGCGTGGATGCGGCACTGAAGTCACCGAGCCGCGCGTTGGTGGCCCGTGACTCACGCAGGAAGGTCGGGAAGATCCGGAAGAAGTTCTGCAGATCCACCCGGCGCTCGGCGGTGGTCGAGAAGACGGTATTCGAGTTCCTGATCAGGCCACTCAGTTGACCCTGGCGCTTGCTCAGCGCGTCGAACACGACGCCGGTGTTCTTGATCAGCTTGGACAGATCTTTGTCTTCTTCGTTGAGGACCGTCAGCACGTCGGTGAGCGAGCCGAGTGTCCCCGGCAGCACGCCGAGGGCCTGGTTGACGGTTCCGCCGCGGTTCAATATGGCGATCGAGTTGTCGATGGCCCCACGCTTGAATGCCTCGCGAGTCACCGGGTCGAACGTACGGAAAATCTCGTCGAGCTGAACCGACTTCGCCACCTGGGCCGGTGGAAGTTTGTCGCCGTCCTCGAGCAGGCCGTCTCGCTTGTCACCCGGGGTGAGTTCGATGTAAGCCTCGCCCAGGAGTGACTTCGCCCGCAAGATGGCGCGTGTGTCTTCGGGGACCGGCGCAAACTCAGGCTCGAGCTCCAGGGTGACGATCGCAGTGCCGGACTGTTCACCTTCGCCGAGGTCGATCTTGGTCACGTGGCCGACGCCGACGCCGGAAATCGAGACTTCGGACTGCTGGGCGAGCTGCCCGATCTGGGTCAAAGGCAGCTTCAGGTGATAACCGCTGGCGGCCAGCGGGGTCGGGCCACCGAAGGCGACCCAGACGAACAGCAGCAGGCCGAAGCACGACAGCGCGAAGCCGGCGATCGTGATGAGTTGTCCTACCGAGGGTGCCTGTTTGTTCACGGTGCGTCCCCGTCAGTTGATCCTGTGTCACCTGTGTCACCGGTTGAATTGAGTTCCTCGGTCGGTCCGGTCGAACCGGTCACGTCAAGATCGGTCGACCCAGTAACGCCCGTGGTCGAAGGGGTGCTCGGATCGGTGTCGGAGTCGGCCGTAGCGGTGCCCGCGTCGAGCCCGCTGGAGGTCAACCCGAGGTCGGTCGGGCAGATGCCACCTTCAGCCGGCGTACGTGCTGGCGGCAGCTGGGCCAGGCGGTATGCGGTCAGAAGCTGGGGGCTGCCCGGGGCCACGGCTTCGGCTTGACTCGCCGTGTTGCAGCTGATCGTGCTGATGCCCCGCCGCACCGGGCCCATGCTGTCCTGGGCGTTGATCGAAGAATTGACGTTGTGGTTCATCCACGGAGCCCAGAAGAGGAACCCTTCCTGCGCGTCGCCGGGCGGGTTGTAAGCGAGCAGGTTGAACAGTTTGTTGAACTCGGCGAACACTCCCGTGAACTGCTTGGTCGTGACCGCAGCGGGCCTGCTCGTCTTGAGAAGGTCGCGGAACACCGGCTGGACGTTCCGTGCGAACGGCCTGATGTTGTCGCGCACGTTCGCGGTCTGACTCTCAGACAGGCTCTGAACCGCCTCGAGCGAAGCCTTCAGGTTCTTCGCACCCGGGATCAGGCCGAGCAGGGTCGGACGAAGGACCAGTGAGAGACGGTTCGACTTGGCAAGTCCACTCTGCGCCGCGGTCAGGGTCGGTGGGAATTCCTGCAGCGCCTCGCGCAGCGACGCTTCCTCGTCGGCGTACGCCTGAAGGTTGTTCTTCGAGTTGGTCACGAAGTCAGCGACCGCGTCATCGTTGTTGCCGAGTTCAGTCGCGATCTGGCTGAAGGCGCGGATCCCGCCCCTGATGTTGTCGCGGCGCTCTTCGAGCTTTCCATTGAGCTTGGCGGTGTACTGGGCGAACGGGCCGAAACGGCGCAAGGCCTGGGAGAGGTCTTCGCCCTTGCCGTCGAGTCCTTCACCGGCGCCGTTCAGCAGAAGCGTCAGGTAGTCCTGGGTGTCACCGTCGAGCGTGGCGAGGAACTGGTCGAACTGAATGTTGCTCATGCCCTGTGCGAGCGGCAGCGTTTCGTCTTCCGCCGGAGGTGGACCTTCTGTGCCGGGATCGATCTCGACCACCATGTCGTTGAGAGCGGTCTTCGGGCGAAGCAGGAACTCGGCGTCGGAATGGAGCAGATCCTTGTACTTCGGCTGGATGTCGAGCCGGAGCTTGGCCACACCGTCATCGAGGTTCGAGGCGCCGACCTTGCCGACGTTGATGCCGGCGATCACCGCCGCCTGGCCCTGTCCCGGAGTGATCGCCTGGGCCGTCTCGAATTCGGCGTTGATCGAATAGAAGTCCTGGCCGAGTCCGGGTACCCACGACGGAAGCGCCGCCTTCTGGTTGGCGAGGATGACCAGCAGCACGGCAAGCGCGATCACGATCAGTCCGGCAATCGCCAGGAAATCCTTGTAGTGGGTCTTGATCGCGCGTTTCACGGTGTGTACACCTTCGGGTTCGGCGGTCCGGCATTGGCCGCCGCGCCGTTCAGGTCCGGGACGTCCTGGTCGTGGCAGAGCTGGTCACCGACGAGGGGCGGTAGCGAGGACGCGGCCGGCGTCGTGCCGAGCGTCGGGGTCTGAGTCCTTCCGTAGAGCGGCGAGAACGGGAAGATGCTGCCGGGCTTCACTCCACTCGGATCGTCGGTCTGGACCGAGAGCGGTCCGCCGCCGGCCTGAAGCCGGATATAGGGTCCGTTGCCGTCGAAGTTCTGGTTTGAGCCGGCCGTTCCCACCGCTGCGTACAGGAACTCACGGCTGGCCTTCTGGCCATTGCCCAGGGATCCGTCCTGGATCACCTGGTCACCGGTCGGCACGAGGTTCTCAGCGACGCAGAGCGAAACGTTGCGCAGCTGCGGCAGCAGTTGGAGCGTGGCGTTGATCGATTTGGCCGAAGCCGGCGTCGAGCGCACCGCGATCTTGGCCAGGCCGCCGAGCTCACGATCGGTCAACAGGGCCTTGACCTGGTTGGTGAACGGTGTGGCCAACCTGATCGTGCGCGGCAGCTCGTTGATGCCCGGCGTGAGCGCGACTGAGAAGCCTCGTAGAGCCGGCAGGGCGCTATTCAGGCTGGCCAGCGAAACTCGGGCCGTCTGCAAGGTCGGTCCGAGCTCCTGGATCGTCAATCCGAGGTTGGTCGACTCCGCTGCCAGGGCGCCGGTGAAGGTCTCGAAGTTGCGGATGAAACCCTGGAGATCGTCGCCGCGCTCGTTGACCGTGGCGGTCACTCGGCTGAGACCACGCAAGAGGTTGCCGAGGTCGTTTGGTCCTTCGCCCAAGGTCGCCTCAGACACGATCGCGGTACCGCGTGCCGCCTCTTCCCCGCTCTGGTAGGCCACGTTGAGAGCCTCGCCACCACTCAGGCCCTGGACCGAAGGCTCGAAGGTCAGGTCTTGCCTGGCCGAGGGCTTCTTGTTGAGCCCTTTACCCAGTCCGATCAACAGATTCTGGATGTTCGCCCGTTCGGGGATCTGCAGTGTGCGCAGCACATCACCGATCTGGACGCTGGTCGAGGTTCGGGCGATCGGGATCATGCCGTCGTCTTCAATCTCGGGCGATCCGGGCGTGCCTGGATCGAGATCGATGAACCAATTGCCTTCGAGGAAGAGCCGGGGCCGGATCTGGGCGCTGGCGTCTTCGTGGATCGGCCGTCCTTCCGGATCGACCGTGAACGCGACGACGGTGTTGTTGCCGCTGCCTTCCTTTTCAGTCACCTTGCCGACGTTCACGCCGGCGATGCGCACGGGTGACTTGATCGCGATGTTGACCGCGTTGCCGAAGGTCGCCTTGACTTCGTAGCCGGGGCTGGTGAACGGAATCGACTTGGTGAAGGCGAGGTACGTGCCCAGCGCGACCACCACCACGGCGATTACCCCCAAAGTCAACGGTCCGGCTCCCCCCCAATCCCGGAAGAACTGCTGGTTGTAGCGGGAGGTCTTTCTGTGGTCGCGACTCACTTGGCCCCCCAGTTCAACTGTTTCTGCGACTGGCCGAAAGTCAACAGCGGGTCATCGCCGAAGTCGCTGCCGTTGCCGATCACCTGGCTGCCCTGCTTGTAGACCTCGTTGCCGGCCGCGCAGATCCGGGGTTGGCCGGGCGAGGCCGTGAACGGGTAGGGGTTCGCGTGAAGGAAGTTCGTCCTCTCGGGGCCGTTGGCCGGTGCGGCCGCGGGCACGCCTTCGGCGTCGGGACCGACCGGTGGCAGGACGCTGATCGCACGAACGAACTTGCCGTCCGCATTGCCCGTCGAGGAGTAATCCTGGACGTTATCGAGGAGCAGGGCGAGGTAGTTGCAGGTGTTCTGGGCCGGGGCCACGAATGAGAGCAGTGGCTTGAGGATCTGGTTGGTTTCGATGAGCGAGTCGATGCCGTTGTTGACCGCGGTGCTCGCTCCGAACCGGCGCAGGGACCTGGCAGTCGGCGCGAGCTCGTTGTTCAGCTTCGGCGAGGAGCGCAGGACGGGGATCCCGATGTCGAGCGACTGGTTGACGATCGGGGCGCTGCGACCCAGGGCGATGGCTCCGGGCAGGAGAGCTCTCGCGAAGCGAGCCGAGGTAAAGAGGAACGGCCGGATTCGCGGCGCTTCGACCTGGGTCACGAGCTGGGTCTGAAGGCCCTCGGTGATCGACTCCTGCCAGAACGGACGGGCGACTTCAGCCAGAGCGGTGAAGGTGCTGTCGAGCGCGACGAACATGCTGGCCTGCGTCTCTGCCACGGGAGCGACTTCGGCCGCAGCCTGGCTGAGGCCACGGATGAATCCGTCGAGGTCGGTCTCCTTCGACGACAGGTTCCTGGTCACAGGTTCGGCCAAAGCGA
>JBBSKC010000112.1:0-6105 GCA_038256675.1 Solirubrobacterales bacterium
GTCGCCGACCTCTGCCTGGCCGCCTTCGGCCGGGCCCTCGGCCAGGGCACGATGAACAACTTCACCCTCGGCAACGAGGGGTTCACTTATTACGAGACCCTTGGCGGCGGCCAGGCCGGCTCGGCGGGCGCCGACGGCCCGAGCGCGGTTCACGTGGCGATGTCGAACACGCTGAACACACCGATCGAGGCCCTCGAGATCGAGTTCCCGATCCGTGCGGCCGAGTACTCGATTCGCCGGGGAACGGGTGGCGACGGCGAGCACCAAGGCGGCGACGGCCTGGTCCGGGACGTCGAAGCCCTCGAGCCGATGGATTTCGCGGTACTCAGCGAGCGGCGACGCCACCGGCCTCCGGGAGCGGCGGGCGGCGGGCCCGGTGCGGCGGGCAGAAACCAGCGGATTCCAGCCGAAGGGGAGCCGGAGGAGCTGGAACCGAAAGCCACCGGGCGGCTCGAACCCGGCGAGCGGCTGCGCATCGAAACCCCGGGCGGGGGCGGCTTTGGCGCGGCGTGAACCGGGGACCATCCTCGGGGTCGATGTCGGTGGCACCTTCACCGACGCGGTCCTGATCAGCGGCGCCCGGATTTTCACCAGCAAGGCCCCGACCACGCCGGCAGACCAGTCGGAAGGAGTCATCCACGCGATCGAATCGGTCCTCGCCGAGGCGGGCATTGAGCCCGGGGACGTCGAGGTCTTCGCTCACGGCATGACCGTCGCCACCAACGCCCTGCTCGAGAACCGTGGCGCCCGCACCGTCCTTGTGTCAACCGCCGGATTCACCGACCTGGTCGAAATCGGGCGGCAGGACCGGGCGAGCCTCTACCGGCTGGAGACCGCCCATCCCCCGCCCCTGGTCCCGCCCGAGCGCCGGATCGGTGCGGCGGAGAGGAACGGTCCGGACGGTGAACTCACCCCGCTCAGTGACGGGGAGGCGACGAGAATCAACGACGCGGTGGCAACCGCCGAGGCCGAGTCGGTAGCGGTCTGCCTGCTTCATGCCGACCGCCATCCGGGCCACGAGAGAAAGATCGGCGAAGCCCTGGCAGAACGATTCGGCGACGCCCTCCACATATCGCTCTCTCACGAAGTGGTCGGCACCTTCCGCGAATACGAGCGAGCATCGACCACCGAAGTCGACGCCGCCCTGTCGCCGCTCCTGGCTGGGTACCTGACCCGGCTGGCGGAGTCGTGCGACCGGATCGGACTGGCCGAACCCTCGATCATGCAGTCGAGCGGTGGACTGACCGGTCTCGACGAGGCCGCCGGCCACGCCGCCCTCACGGTGCTCTCCGGCCCCGCCGGCGGCGCCGCGGCCGCCGCGCTCATCTCCCGCGCCGCCAGTGAACCGGACCTCCTCTGCTTCGACATGGGTGGCACCTCCTGCGACGTCTGCGTCGTCGAGGACGGCAAGGTGCGGGAGACCAGTGGCAAGCGGGTCGGTGGACGCCCGCTCGCGCTGCCGATGGTCGACATCGACACGGTCGGTGCCGGGGGTGGTTCGATCGCCTGGCGAGACAGCGGCGGAGCCCTGAGAGTCGGGCCCGAGTCGGCCGGGGCCCGGCCCGGTCCCGCGTGTTACGGCCACGGCGGAACCAAGCCAACCGTCACCGACGCCAACCTTTTCCTCGGCCGACTCGAACCGGACCGGCCCCTGGCCGGAGAGATCACGCTCGACCTCGAAGCGGCGGGAACGGCGATCGCCGGCCTGGCGACCGAACTCGGGATCGGCGCCGAGGAGTGTGCCCTCGGGATCGTGCGTGTGGCCAATGCCGAGATGGTCCGTGCCCTGAGGGTGATGACCGTCCAGCGCGGCCTCGATCCCCGCCGTTTCACCCTGCTCGCCTTCGGCGGGGCCGGCCCGCTCCACGCGACCGGCATCGCTACCGCGCTCGGCATTGACCAGATCCTGGTGCCGGTCGACGGCGGGGTGTTCAGCGCCCTCGGCCTGGCCGCAGCCGACCGCCGGCAGGACGAGGTCCGGACGGTGATGCTCGGCGAAACATCGATCACCGCCGACGCAATGGAGGAACTGGTCGGTGATGCCGGGGCGGTCTCCTGGGACCTGCGCTACCGGGGTCAGTCCTTCGAACTGACCGTCGCTGACCTCAGCGCCGACCCCGTCCGGCTGCGGGATCTCTTCGAGGAGGCGCACGAGCGGATGTACGGCTACCGGGACCCGGATGCGGCGATCGAACTGGTCACGGTGCGACGCCGCTACATCGAGCCCGGGCCAGACCCCCAGCTGGCCGACCCCGCCAGTGAGCCGGTGACGGGACCGGCATCGATCGATCTGAGACAGGCGACCGTCTACTTACCGAACGGCTGGCGAGCTTCGTCCGCCGGGAGCGGACTACTGCGACTTTCCAATGGTCAAGCCATGTAGCATCCGTCACATAGCTTGAACATTACGTAAACATCTTGTATTGTTCCTCCTCCTTGCAGGGCCTCGCAGCTGCCAGTCCAGCTTCTATCCGGCCCAGCACATGTCCGTAGCAACTTTCTACCCCGACTGAGAAACCCCTATGCCAATTGCGTTCAAGGAATGGGCAGTAACCGTGCGAGCCCTGGCCGAAGGCGAACAACTCCTTACCCTGCGTAAGGGCGGAATTCGCGAAGAGAACAAGCACTTCGAGCTCGAGCACGAACGGTTCTTCCTCTATCCCACATTTGATCATCAGCAAAATGACCTGGTGCGTCCCTCACACCACCCCGAGCTCGATCGCGCCCTCGAAGAAGGTGTCTGGCCCGACGAAGAGCCGCCCGCCCGCGCGCTGCTCCAGGACGGTGGCATCAGCCAGCCCGACCGGGTACGGATCCGTGCCTGGGCCGAGGTCGCCGAGCACATCACGATCGACAACCCTAAGGTCGTCGACGGTCTGTCGCCGTTCTACATCTGGACGACCGACTACGCGTCGAAGCGGCTGAACTGGAAGCCGCGCCATCCGCTGCATCTGGTTCTCCTCCGGGTCCACCGGATTCCGCGCCCGGTGACCGTCAGGGTCCGCGAGGAGTATCACGGCTGCCGTTCATGGGTCGAGATCGATCGCGATCTGCCCTTCGAAGGCACCCCGGTGATGGCCGACGAGGAATTCGAGCGCGCCAGCGCCGAGATCCGCGCTGTCTGCACCGGCGAGCGTGAGGTTGCGTTCGCGTAAAGGTCGGTCCTGAAGTCGCATGACTGCTTGAAAACGGGCCCCTGCAAGGGGTCCGTTTACTTGCAGGAACGCACGGGTACACTTTTGGGGAGTAACTGTCGCCGAACTGCCGTCGAACCAGAAGTGAAGGGAAGCTTTTAATGAGGAGAATCGGGATCGCGGCCGTCGCCGCCTGCGTTTTGATGTTTGCCGGAACCGCCGGAGTGGCCAACGCCGCACCGACGCCTGAGCCGTACCAGTCAGGCGACGCCACCGGTTTCAACGCGATCCTGCCCCCGGGCACCAATGGATTCGCCTCCCTCGCCGACCTGGTCACCGTGCAGGGTGGCGGCCCGCTACCAACCCACAGCGACGATCAACTCGCCCCGTACACGGATCTGATCTTCGATTATCCGTCGCTGAACGAAGGCAACCTCGACGACTATTTCCACGATGGCAGCTTCGGTGTGAAGCCGGCCAACGTCAAGCGCACCTACAGCCCGCGCAGCGACGTCACGATCACCCGCGACGAACTCGGCACCCCCCACGTCTACGGATCGACCCGGTCCGGCACGATGTTCGGAGCCGGTTACTCCGCAGCCGAAGACCGCCTCTTCTTCATGGACGCGCTGCGCCACGCTGGCCGGGGCCAGCTCTCGAGCTTCGCCGGCGGCGCCAACCTCGGCATGGACATCGATGTCTGGAACAACAGCCCTTATAGAGAGTCCGACCTCGAAAAGCAGTTCCAATATTCGCCGCCGGGACTGAAGGCGGAATTCGACGGAGTCCGGAGCGACGTCGTCTCATACGTCGCCGGCATCAACAAGTACATCAACGAGAGCCGGCTCAACCCGGCCAAGATCCCCGGTGAATATTTCGCGCTGAACCAGCCGACCGGAGCCGAGGACTGGAAGGTCACCGACGTGATCGCCACCGCGGCCCTCGTGGGTGGCATCTTCGGCAAGGGCGGCGGACGCGAACTCGACAACGCCCTGGTCCTCGAAGAAGCGAAAAAGAAGTTCAACGGGAAGACCGCCACCAGGATCTTCCGCGACTTCAGGAGCGCCAATGACCCGGAGGCCCCGGTCACCGCCCACAAAGGCAGGTTCAATTACCAGAACGGCAAGAAGAACACCCGCGGCCGGGTCCTCCCCGACGCCGGCACGACGACCAAGACCAACGTCGTCGCCGAATCTTCGCCGGGACTCCAGGAGCTGCTGCCCGACCTGCCGATCGACGTGCCCGAACTGCCGCTGGGCAGTGAGATCAGCGACGGCCTCTCCGGGCTCGGCGCCAAGATGGCCGGTGTAAACGGTCAGCGGACGGGTGCCTCGAACGCCCTGATGGTCTCGGCCCGTGAGTCGGAGGGCGGCCACCCGACCTTCGTCGCCGGCCCGCAGGTCAGCTACTTCGTCCCGCAGATCCTCCTCGAACAGGACCTCCACGGCCCGGGCATCGACGCTCGCGGCGCCTCGTTCGTCGGCGTCTCGATGTACGTGCTCCTCGGTCGCGGCACGAACTACTCCTGGAGCGCCACTTCGGCGGGCCAGGACATCATCGACACCTTCGCCGTCCCGCTCTGCGAGCCCGACGGCAGCGCCCCGGACAAGAACAGCATGCATTACCTGTTCCGTGGCAATTGTCGCGCGATGGAGATCCTCGAGCGTGAGAACAGCTGGGTGCCGAGCGTCGGCGACCAGACGCCTCCCGGTTCGGTCACCCTTCGAGCGGAGCGCACCGCGCTCGGCCTGGTCAACGGCCGGGCCACGGTCAAGGGCAAGCCCGTGGCGTTCACCCAGCTGCGCTCGACCTACATGCACGAAGCCGAATCTGCGGTCGGATTCCGCGACTTCAACAACCCAGCGAAGATGCGCACACCCAAGGCGTTCCAGGCCGCCGCCAAGAAGATCGGCTTCACCTTCGACTGGCTGTTCGCCAACGACAAGCACACCGCCTACTACAACTCGGGCGATAACCCGCGGCGGGCGAAACGGGTCGCTCCCGACTTCCCGGTCAGCGCCAGCATGGAATGGCAGGGATACGACCCGGTCAATTTCGAGTCGAAGCTGACTTCGTCGAAGAACCATCCGCAGTCGGTCAACCAGACCTACACCACCAGCTGGAACAACAAGCAGGGGCGCGGGTACCGGGCTGCGGACGACACTTGGAGCTACGGCTCCGCCTACCGTTCGATCACGCTCGACCAGCGGATCAGGCCACAGATCAAGGGCAAGAAGAAGATCTCGCTGGTCGAACTGGTCAAGGCGATGGAGGGTGCGGCCACGGTCGACCTCCGCGGCGTGACCGCGCTGCCCTACGCGCTCAGGGTGATGCGCAAGTCCTCGAACCCGCAGGTCAACGCCGCTCTGGCCGACCTCCGGGCCTGGCTCAGGGCCGGTGCCCACCGCCGCGACGGCGACCGCAGTGGAACCTACGAACATTCGAACGCGATCCGCCTAATGGACGCCTGGTGGGAGCCGTGGATGCGCGGTGAGTTCGAGGCCCGCCTCGGCAAGACCCTGTTCGACAAGGTCGCCGGCATGAACACGATCGACGACGATCCGAATCACCACCTGGGATCGGCCTACAACGGCGGCTTCTACACCTACGCCAACAAGGACCTGCGCATGCTGCTCGAGAAGCAGAAGAGGATCAAGCAGCGCAAGAAACTGAAGAAGTTCAACCGCAAGCGCACCAAGGCCGGCAAGAAACACCTCAAGGTCAAAATCAAGAAGCCGGTCCGCGGCAAGTACTCGAGGATCTACTGCGGCAAGGGCAAGATCCGCGACTGTCGCCAGATGCTGCTCGACACCCTCACGGCCGCTCTGGACAAGGATCCGTACGCCGGCGAAGCAACGCCGAACTGCAAGCTCGGCAACGCGCAGATGTGCTTCGACGCGATCCAGTACCGCTCGCTCGGAGGCCTGAAGGTTCCGGATCAGCCTTGGCAGAACCGACCCACTTACCAGCA
>JBBSKC010000113.1:0-5923 GCA_038256675.1 Solirubrobacterales bacterium
CCTCGGCAATCACATCGCCGTCGAGGGTCGCCGCGACCGTCAAGCCCCCGGGGAACGGCTCGGCCACCGGGCCATAGATGACTTCGATCGTTTCCATCACGAGCCCATCGGCGGACGGCTCGCCCTCGATCGCCATCATGCCGTCCATGCCGTCCATGCCGTCCATGCCGTCCATGCCGTCATGGGCTTCGTCGGTGTCCGGGTCGTCTGTCTCGGACCTCGACTCCTCAGTAGCCGCAGACAAATCGGTGCGGTCGAGGAACGTGTCCACGGCCACCGAACCGGGCAGCGCCAGGTCCTGGAGCTTGACTTCCTCGGTACCCGAGAGCTCCCCCAGGTACGAGGTCATCGCCGCCTCGAGTCCGTCGGGGATCCGGCTGGGCAGCAGCAGGGCCTCTGTCGTTCCGGCGCGGAAGCTCGGCACCGCACCATAGTCGGCGGGATCGTGACCGAGCATTGTCCATGTCTGCTCGTCGGGGACGATAAGGCTTGGGATCAGGGATCGACGACTTCCAAGCTGACTCAATCGAGCGCCCCCTCGCGCCACGCATAGAGAATGCCGAGTCCGAGAACGGTCAGGAAAAAGCCGATCTCCGCAAATGCAAAGACGCCGAGGTCGCGGAACACCACGGCCCACGGATACATGAAAGCCATCTCCATGTCGAAAGCAATGAACAGCAGCGCGAAGACATAGAAGCTGGCGTGGAAGCGCGGCCACGCTGGTTGCTCGCCACGGTGGCGCCGAACCACGCCGCGCCTGAGAATGGCTAGCAGGTAGGCGGCCAGCACGAGACCCATGACGAGCGCGATCAAGAGGAAAAAAAGCTCGAGCGGGGTCATCGGATGTCTCGGCGGAATCTTGGAAAGGCCTGCATTGCTTTCATGACTTTGCGAGATTTCCAGGGTCTTACGAGTGCCACCGAAGTCCGACGAAGTGTAGTGAACTGACAAGATGATCGGTGGCTATGGACAACGTAGACCAAACCAGAGCATCGAGCAACGACAACCCGAACGCCTTGAACCTGGATGCTGACCCGGTGTTGCGGATCGCGGGCATCGAAAAGAGCTTCCGCCGCGGTTTCTGGCCGCGGCGTCGCGAGATCAAGGTACTTCGGGGGATCGGCCTCGAAATCGGGCCTGGGGAACTGATCGGCCTGGTGGGCGAAAACGGTTCGGGGAAGAGCACCTTGATGAAGATCATCGTGGGGCTGCTCGATCGTGATGCGGGCAGAATCGAGTTGTCCGGGAGTCTCGGCTACTGCCCCCAGATCCCGCTTCTATGGGAGAAGCTGACGATCGACGAGCACTTCGAACTTTTCGCCCGCGCCTACGATCTCGGCAAGGAGGAGGGCACGCGCTCAGCGGATGAGCTCTTGAAGGAGCTTCGTTTCACCCGCTACCGCGGCTACCGCATCGAGGAGCTCTCCGGAGGGACTCGCCAGAAGCTGAACCTCGCGCTCGCCTTGATGCACACGCCTGACCTGTTGCTGCTCGACGAGCCCTACTCCGGATTTCTCGGGACCGGGGATGAGCGGCGGCGGCGGAATCGTCCAACTGATGCCAACCCGGAAAGCGGCCGATGTTCTGATTGCGGCCGGGGCCGGACAGGGCTCGTCGGCCGGTGACTGGGTCGTTGTCACGCTGACGTGCGCTGGCGCGCTGGCACTCGCGGCCACGACTTTCTGGCTCGCTGCGCGCCCGAGGTCGTGACAGTGGTGCGCGCCCTTACCGCCGCTCGGATGGGATTTCGCGAACAGCGGCGGCACACCCTGCTTCTCGTCCTTTTGGTCACGGTTCCATTTCTGTTCATCAGCTGGAGCTTCGCAATTACTGAACCCCTCCCCCGCCAGATTCTGCTGCCCGGCGGGGATACTTTGCTGACAACGATGAAGGACCTCCACGGCGCGATAATGGTCCCGATAACAGTTGGCTTCCTCGCCGGACTCATGGGGCTGTTTGTCGTGCAGTCGGCACTTGAGTCAGATCGCCGGCTTGTCGTGGCCGGCTTTCGTCCCGGCGAAGTAATCCTCCCCAGGCTCGCCGTGCTCGGCGCGGCGACTCTAGTCGTGCTGGCCGTCTCGCTCGGTGTCACGGCGATCGACTTCACCCCTGCTTCCTGGGCGCCGTTTATCGCCGGCAATCTCCTGATCGGCCTGATCTACGGAGCGATCGGTGCCCTGGCCGGGGTCTTCCTCGGGCGACTCGGCGGCGTCTATTTAATGTTCTTTCTGCCGATGATGGACATCGGTGTCGCTCGGAATCCGATGTTCTTTGACGGTGCTCCGCAGGGGTGGGCTACCGTCCTACCCGGATACGGCCCGACCAGATTGCTTCTCGACGGAGCCTTTTCCTCAAGCTTTCATGCCGGTGAGGATCTGGCGATTGCCCTGCTATGGCTCGCCGGTCTGTCGCTGGCCCTGGCGCTGCTATTGCGACGTGAGGTAGCCGCGGAAAGATGAGATGCTGCCTCGCGTTTGGCGCAGTCGTCTTAGGCTGGCAGTCGGCAGGCCCGTCTTGCACTTCGCAGCCGGAAATACAGAGCGCCGGTCAAAATGCTGGTCGAAATCCAGAAGAAGTAGTTGCTGAAATCGGGCGGAATCATTCGGACAACCAGGGCTTGGAAACGAAATCAGTCGGAATACCAAGGACAAGCGCGACAATGACGCTGCCGAGGATCGCCGCACGAGGGGCGAGCAGCTTGCTGCCCGCCTGCCGGTTGAGACCGGCGACCGAGACCTACCCGCTGCGAAGTTTTCGGCCAACCGTCACCCACCAGCCGACGATGGCCACCACCAGAAGTACCACGCTCGTCCATTGCGCGTTGTCCAGTCCCAGGGCCAGGCTGGGACTGTCGGAGCGGACGAAGAATTCAAAGAATCGTCCCGTCGCGTAGGCGGCCAGCACCAGCCAGGCGATCGACCCGGTGTGCCGGAACCGGTGCCGGAGCGGCCATACCAGCGAAAAGATCAGTAGCCCGAGCAGCACTTCGTAAAGACCGCCGTTCTGGTAGGCCAAGTTCATATCGGGCGTCAGAGCATCGGGATGCGAATTGCGAACCGCCAGGAAGAAGTTGCTCTGCGGTCCGAAGTGCTCGCCATTGATGACGTCGCCGATTCGGCCGACCGCTACTCCCAACGGCAGGGCGAGAGCGACCGCGTCCAAGTAGATCCCGCTGAGACTGGCGCGTCGCACATAGGCTGCAACCAATAGTCCGGCGAGGATCAGTCCTCCGGCAAAGGTGAATCCCAGGGTCCCGAGGATCGGCCCGCCGTGTTCGATCACATAAAAAACGCGGCTGCCGACGATTCCGCCCCCTATGGCCAGTATCCCGATTACATAGAGGCGGTCGGTCTCAAGCTTCATCTCCTGCACGTAGCGACCGGCCACCAGGCCACCTGCCAGAAATCCCAAGCCGATCGTCAGGCCGTGCCAGGCAACTGTCACCGGCCCGGTATGAATTTCGGGATCAATTCCAATCGTGATTATCTGTAACGGCAGATCATTCATCGCGTGGCCTTCCTGCCTCGGGTCGGCAACGGTCAAGGTCAAACAGAACCAACCAGCGGAAACCCTACAATCTGTAGGATATTTACACTGCGTCTTCGGAGCGTAAGCTTGGGATGGACGAATCCATACCGAAGCGAGTGAAATGATTCCCACATGGCACAGTCCGCCGCAAGAAACCGGATTTACCGATTCAGCGAGCCCCTTCGCTGGCTGAAACGTGGTCATCAACCCAGCCGTTCGATCCCCAGCTTGAGTCCTGACTCCTACATACCCGCTCTTCGTTTTAGCGCCCTGACCCGGTTCTACGATCCCGTGATCAATCTGACGACCCGGGAGCAGCTGTTTCGCTCGCGCCTTATCGCTCAGTTGTCCCCGGCTCCAGCCGACACGATTCTCGACCTGGGTTGCGGAAGCGGGACTCTGGCTCTGAAGATCCAGCAGAGCGAGCCCGACGCCGAAGTGATCGGCCTCGATGCCGACCCGGAAATCCTGGCAATTGCTCGGACCAAGGCTGCAGATAACGGACAAGCGATCCGATTCGACCGGGGATTCTCGAACCAACTCCCCTACGCTGACGCGACCTTTGACGCGGTCGTTTCGACCCTCTTCTTCCATCACCTGATGCCCGAGACGCGACGCGAGACCGCCACCGAGATCGCCCGCGTCCTACGTCCGGGTGGAGAGTTGCACGTGGCCGATTGGGGACTTCCCTCCGACCGGTTGATGAAGCTCCTTTCGACCAGCATCAGACTTCTCGATGGAGGCGAGCCAACCCGCGAGAACTTCTCCGGCGCGCTCCCCTCTATTTTCGAGGCTGCCGGCCTCGTGTCAGGAGTCGAAACCGGGCAAATCCGAACTGTATTTGGCACGCTGGCCCTCTACCGGGCGATTCGGCCGAGGGAGGCCCCTCATGGCGAGGGCAAGCCGACCGAACAGGAATCGGGAGTCGAAGGTTGATGCCCCTTGGCGACGCAAGCGATGGCGGGGGGACGTGCCGCTGGAAACGGCCCGCGACCCTGGTAGCAGTACCCCTGCTGGCGGCCGCGTTGTTGCTCGGCTGCGGCGGCACCGACGACCAGCCCTCCGACCGCCCGGATGCGGATACTCCGTCGGCGAACTCGACGACGAGCGAAAGCGATGGGAAAGCGCCAGTCGCCACGATTTCGGGCGCTGAGCATGTCCACGGCCTCGGTGTCAATCCCGCCGATGGCGAGATCCTCATCGCCACCCACAACGGGCTTTGGCAGGTCCCACAAGACACCACAGAGGCCGAGCGGGTGGGCGATTCACTCGACGATTTCATGGGATTCACCATCGTCGGCCCCGACAGTTTCCTGTCCTCTGGACACCCCGGCCCGGACTCCGACCTGCCGCCACTGCTCGGTCTTCAACGCTCGATTGACGGCGGCTCGACCTGGCAGTCGGTATCGCTTCTCGGCGAAGCCGACCTGCATGTCCTGAAGGCTTCAGGTGAGCGGGTTTACGGCGTTGATTCGTCGACCGGGGCGTTCCTGGCCAGTGCCGACGCCGGAGAGTCATGGCAGCCCCGTAACGTTCCCGGCCAGGTAGTCGACCTCGCGATAGCGCCCGACGACCCGCTGCGACTTGTCGCGTCAACAGACCGGGGTATCTACGGATCGGAGAATGGCGGAGACAGCTGGAAACTCTTCGCGAGAGACCGGATCGGTCTGTTGACATGGCCCTCGCCGGGAAGGCTGCTCATGGTCGATGGGTCCGGCCAAGTGGCGGCTTCAACGAATGGAGGCAAGACCTTTTCCGGGGCGGGTTCCATCGGCTCAGCGCCCGAGGCGTTCAGTGCGGGCAACGGTCGCATCCTTGCGGCCGTTGACGGTGGGCGGGTGCTCGTTTCCGACGACGGCGGCCGAACCTGGACTACGGCCGTAAAGCCACAGAACTAGCCAGCCTGACTGGAGCGCCGAGTCCTGGGCTGAGAGAGTCAACCGTCTTGACGGTCTATCTGGCATTGGCGAGCGTGCCGGCTCCGATAGCCTGTAGGACATGGAATCCAAGCCATGGCCTCGGGCCCAACAACGCGTGTTGCAGGCATCTCCGGCAGGCTTGGGCAACGTCTCCGTTGAATCCGATCTAGAGAAACTCGAATGCCCAGCGCCACGATGTACCTGACCCGAATCAGATCTGAACTGTCTCACAGGAGGGGATCGTCCTTTGCATTGGCGGTCGTCATGCTCGTCAGTCTCGCCCTGGTAGTCGCACACAGTGAGCCGATGGCTCACGAGATGGATGGCAAGTCCGGAATGAATGACGCGGTGACCGTCTGTCTGGCGATCCTCCAGGTCGGCAGCCTCATCGTCCTTCGGAATTTCTTCTTCAAGTATCTTCGCCGGATTCGAGTACCGATATTCATCCCGATAACGGTGAGTCGTAGATTCGAAGC
>JBBSKC010000114.1:0-5740 GCA_038256675.1 Solirubrobacterales bacterium
ACTTGAGTCCAGTTTTCGGAAGGTAACCCATGAACGAGACACCTCCAACCGCAGGCAGCACCGACGAACAGTCATTGGCCGAGCTGCTGAAGCAGATGACCGAGCAGGCGAACTCACTGGCCCAGAAAGAGATCGAGTTGGCCAAGGCCGAGATGGAGCTGAAGGCCAAGCGGATCGGTATCGGTATCGGCGCTTTCGGTGGAGCCGGCCTCGTGGCATTTCTCGCCCTCGGCGCATTGACCGCGACCCTGATTCTCGCCCTCGCCACCTCGATGGATGGTTGGCTCGCAGCCCTGATCGTGACCGTCGCTTATGCGGCAATCGCCGGTGTGATGGCATTGGTGGGACGCGAGAAAGTCAGAGCCGGAACCCCGCCAGTTCCCGAACAGGCGATCGAGAGCAGCGAACGCGACATCGAAGAAATCAAAGACAGCGTCAAAGAAGGAGCAGCGAGATGAGCGCCGACGAAGACCGGACCCCGGAAGAGATTCAGGCCGAGATCGATCGGACCCGCGAAGACCTTGGTGACACCGTCGCTTCCGTCGCTGACAAAGCCGACGTCAAGAAGCAGACGAAGAAGAAAGTGAAGAAGAAGACCGAAGAGGTGAAGGCCCAGGTCGCCGAAATCAGAGATGCCGCATCGGACAAAGTCTCGGACGCCAAAGAGGACACCGGCGCCATTTCGGGAAGTGGCGGGGACATCGGAAGTGGACCGACCGGCGACGTCCGGCAGAGCCCGGAGTTCGCCGGAGGCGGCCTCGCCGACAATCCGCTCGTTCTGGTCGCCGCGGCTTTCCTGGCCGGTCTCGCGATCGGCAGGTTCACCGCACGATGAAAGCGGTCACCTGGCACGGTAAACGCGACGTTCGGGTCGACGAGGTCGCAGACCCGCAGATCCGGGAACCCACCGACGCGATCGTGAAAATCACGACGACAGCGATCTGCGGCTCGGACCTCCACCTGTACGAAGTCATGGGCCCCTTCATGAGTGAAGGCGACATCCTCGGGCATGAGCCGATGGGCATCGTCGAGGAAGTTGGCTCCGGAGTCAAGAACATTTCGGCCGGCGACCGGGTAGTCATACCGTTCAACATCTCGTGTGGCCACTGCTTCATGTGCGACCAGGGCCTCCAGAGTCAGTGCGAGACGACTCAGGTCAAGGAAGAAGGTTCAGGGGCCGCGCTCTTCGGATACACGCGGCTCTACGGACAGGTGCCCGGGGGCCAGGCCGAGTATCTGCGTGTGCCGCACGCCGACTACGGGCCGATCATGGTGCCGGAGGGCCCGAGCGACGAGCGATTTCTCTATCTCTCCGATGTACTGCCCACTGCCTGGCAGGCTCTCGAATATGCCAACGTGCCGAAAGGCGGCAGCCTGGTCGTGCTCGGCCTCGGTCCGATCGGTGAAATGGCATGCCGGATTGCCCTGCAGCGCGGCGTCGAGAACGTGATGGCGGTCGACCTGGTCCCCGAACGACTCGCCCGCGCAGCGAGCCTGGGAGTCGAAGTATTCAATTTCGAAGAACACGACGATGTAGCCGAGGCGATTCGCGAGAGGACCGAAGGTCGCGGAGCCGACTCGGTGATCGACGCGGTCGGCATGGAGGCTCACGGATCCCCGATCGGAAAGTTCGCACACAGCGCGGTGGGTCTTTTGCCGGACAAGGCCGCCGAAAAGCTGATGCAGACGGGTGGGGTCGACCGCATGGCGGCACTGCTGTCGGCAATCGACATCGTCCGTCGCGGTGGAACCATCTCGCTCAGTGGCGTTTACGGGGGAATGGCCGATCCGATGCCGATGATGACTATGTTCGACAAGCAGATCCAGATGCGCATGGGGCAGGCCAACGTCCGCAACTGGGTCGAAGACATCCTGCCTTTGCTCGACGACGCCGATCCGCTCGGGGTAGAGCAGTTCGCGACTCACCGCCTTCCCCTCTCTGAGGCGCCTCAGGCCTACGAGACGTTTCAGAAGAAGCAGGACGGCGCAATCAAGATCCTGCTGAAACCCTGAGGACGACGTGCGCGTCGTCGTAACCGGAGCAACTGGAAACGTCGGTACAAGCGTCGTCCAGGCGTTGATCGACGACCCGCGAGTCGAAGAGATCATCGGAGTGGCACGGCGGCTGCCCGAGCTTCGAATGCCGAAAGTCGAGTGGGTCGCTGCGGATGTAGTGAGCAGTGACCTGGCTTCGATTTTTCGCGGCGCCGACTGCGTGATCCATCTCGCCTGGCTGATCCAGCCAAGTCGCGACCAGCCGCTGATGGACGAGGTCAACATCCGCGGCAGTGAGCGAGTACTTCAGGCAGTCGCCGTGGCGAAGGTGCCATCAGTGGTGGTTGCATCTTCGGTGGGCACGTACTCTCCCGGCCCGAAGGACAGGCTGGTCGAAGAAACGTGGCCGACCGAGGGCATCCCGAGCTGCTACTACTCGCGCCAGAAGGTCGCGGTCGAACGTTTGATGGATCGTCTTGAGCTGGACTCTCCTTCGACCCGGCTGGTGCGGCTGCGTCCCGGGATTATCCTCAAGGGTGAAGCCTCGGCCGGGATCCGCCGCCTGTTTCTGGGACCTCTGCTGCCGAACTTCATGGTGAGAAGACGACTGATTCCTTTTGTGCCTCGAACGAAGCGTTTGGCCCTGCAGATCGTCCACTCCAGGGATGTAGGAGACGCTTTTCGGCGGGCCGCCACCGGCGATGCCCAGGGCGCGTTCAATATCGCGACCGAACCGGTGGTCGATTCCCGTTTCCTCGCTCGTCTTTTAGGATCCAGGCCGGTCGGCGTCGACCCCGGCCTCCTGCGAGCCGCCGCCAATCTCAGCTGGCGCCTGCGCATCCAGCCGACCGACCCGAGCTGGCTGGACATGGGACTCGGCACGCCGCTCCTGGATTCATCGAAAGCGGAACGCGAACTCGAGTGGACTCCGGACCATTCCGCCGACCAGACCCTGGCTGAGTTCCTGACCGCACTTCGCGAGGGCGAAAGCTTTCCGACACCTCCGCTCGCTGGCCAGGCAGGCGGCCCGATGCGAATACGCGAATTCACATCTGGGATCGGTTCGCGACAGAGCTAGCTCAACTGCCACCTAAGGATCAGGTGGCACGTGCCGCTAAAGCGGTCAGGCGTCGTCGGGCATACTCTCGAGGATCGCGGCGATGCTTCGCCGGAGCACCCGGGAGATGTGCATCTGGGAGCAACCAATCCGGTCGGCGATCTCGGACTGGGTCATGTCTTCGACGAAACGTAGTCGGAGGATGAGACTCTCGGTATCACCGAGGCCCGACATCGCATCGCGCAGTTCGTCCGAATCGTCGACCGCGCCGAAACGGGGATCTTCGGCCCCGAACCGTTCCATCTGGGTCTGCCCGTCGTCCAGAGCGGAATCGAGTGACGAGGGAATTCGGTCGGCCTTGGCGGCTGACGCCCGGTTCGCCGCACCGGTCCCGAGGTTCGTTCTTTCGTCGATCTCATCGGCGGTAGGTGCCCGGTGGAGTTCAGCGGAGAGTTCCTCCGTAGCGCTGTCGCACGCGAGGATTTCCTCCTGCAGGTTGCGCGGCACCCGGATCATCCAGACGCGGTCACGGAAGTAGCGTTTCAGTTCCCCGTGAATCGTCGGCGATGCGAATGCCGCGAACGGGCTGCCTTTTGATGCGTCGAACCGGATGACCGCGTTCAGCAGGCCGAGTGACGCCACCTGCTGGAGGTCGTCGGCGGACTCCCACCGATTCCCGTACTTGCCGGCGAGGCGGCGGGCGAATGGTAGGTAGCGGGAAATCAACTCTTCGCGAGCGCGAGGATCTTCATCCCGCTTCGCCCAGAGAGCATGCTCTTTGGTGGAGTGATAATCAGAACTGCGATGGACCCCTGCCGGATCCGACGACTGCTGTACTGCTTCCATCTTTGACCTCTCGTACGGGTCAAACCCGTAAATTCACCGCCCTAGAAACCACTACGGACAGTGCAACGCTTCGGA
Source organism: Solirubrobacterales bacterium (assembly GCA_038256675.1). Lineage (GTDB taxonomy): Bacteria > Actinomycetota > Thermoleophilia > Solirubrobacterales > 70-9 > 67-14. The sequence goes on from JBBSKC010000114.1 coordinate 3,974, forward strand.
TCACATGAGTATTTTCATCTGCTTCAGTCGGACTCGATGTTCTCGAGGATGTTCGTGATCGAGCGTCGGAGCACCCGGGAGATGTGCATCTGGGAGCAGCCGATCCGGTCAGCGATTTCCGACTGAGTCATGTCGTCGACGAATCGCAGGCGCATGATCATGCTCTCCGTAGAGTCGAGGTCGGACATCGCTTCACGCAACTCGTCCGAGTCGTCGATCGCCTCGAAACGGGGATCTTCGGATCCGAAGCGTTCCATCTCGGTCTGCCCGTCTTCCAGGGTCGAATCGAGCGACGAAGGAACCCGGTGTGCCTTGGCGGCCGTTACCCGGCTCGCCGTCCCCGCGCCGAGGTTCGTGCGTTCATCGATCTCCTCGGGGGTCGGGGCCCGGTGGAGTTCAGCGGCGAGTTCGTCGGTCGCGTGGTCGACCTCGAGAATGTCTTCCTGGAGGTCGCGCGGTACCCGGATCATCCAGACACGGTCACGGAAGTATCGCTTCAACTCCCCGTGGATCGTCGGTGAGGCAAACGCAGCGAATGGTGAGCCCTTCGACGGGTCGAACCGAATGACCGCGTTCAGAAGGCCGAGCGAGGCGACCTGGGTCAGGTCGTCCGCGGACTCCCAGCGGTTCCGGTACTTGCCGGCGAGTCGCCGGGCGAACGGCAGATAGCGGGAAACCAGTTCTTCGCGGGCACGGGGATCTTCATTCCGCCGGGTCCAGAGTTCACTCTCCTCAGCCAAGTGATACTCGGACATGGGATGGACCCCGGCAATTTCCGACGACATCGTTGCTTCCATCATTGGTCTCCTTATGTTTCAACACACGATTGCTGCCCTTGAGACCAGTCCGGACTGTGCAGCGCGAATAGTAATTCGGTACCCGCTTTCACCCGGGCTAAACCTTTTACTCGTGAAGAGGCGTCGCCGTTCGATTCGATCGAGCGTCAGACGAAATTGGGCTCCCGACAGAGCCTCATTGCTGTCCTGACGAACCGGATCAGGTCCGGGTCAGAAAGAGGTTGATCAGACGGCTCAGCCGCCCGGTCTCCTGGGCCATGACGGCATGCCCGACTCCCGGAAAGCGGGCGAGCCATGAATCAGGGAGCAGAGCGGAGATCAGGGAAGCGTTACCTGGAGGGATCACCTGATCCTCGCTGCCACAGGCGACCAGGGTCGGTGCGGTAATCGAAGCGAGGCGCCCGGCGGCCGCCGATTCGCTCCACTCGCCCATTGCGACCTGCTGGGCCTCGAGGACGGAAAGGTCAAGCGCCGACTGGGCGTCCGCGACGAGGTCGCCGAACTGTGCGTAGACGCGCTCCGCCATGGTCGACGGGAAGAGCAGGCCTAGCAGGCGGCGGGCCTGCTCGTGGGGTGTACCGGAATGGTCGAAGAGCCGCTCTTCCACCTCGGGAGCGCGAGCTTCGGCGAGGTCGCCGCCGGGATCGGTCGAGAGCAGGACGAGCCGGTCGACCCGGTCGGGCGCGCGGCTCGCCAGGTTCTGGGCGATGAAGCCGCCCATCGACCAGCCGGCGACGTCGGCGGTCTTGATATCCAGGTCATCGAGCAGGGCGAGGCAGTCGTCGGCCATCGCTTCGACGGTGAACTCGGCAGTTCCGGTTTCGGAGCCGCCCATGCCGCGGTTGTCGGGGAGGATCACAGTGGAGCCGGTAGCGAGACCTTCGATAAACGCCGGGTCCCAGTCGGCGGCCGTCGCGGCGTAGCCGTTGATCAGCAGGAGCGGCGGCCCCGATCCGATCTTGCGCCACGC
>JBBSKC010000115.1:0-5596 GCA_038256675.1 Solirubrobacterales bacterium
GACGGGCCTGGTCATGCTCGTCGCGATCGCGGGCCAGCGTCATTGCGTCGGCCTGCGGATGGTGGGGGACATCCTGCACCTCAACGGATTCAGGATCATCTTCCTGGGCAGCGACATTCCGGGCGATGCTCTGCTCGGCGCGATCGAATCGCGTCGACCCGACGTGGTCGCCCTTTCATTCACGATGGATTCAGCCACGATGTCGGCCGGGTCGGTCGTGGCGGACCTGAGCAACACTTTCCCCGATGTGTCCCTGCTCCTGGGAGGTCAGGCAGTCGCCGACGAGTATCCTCATGCCGGTCGGGTGGCGATCTCGAATGACCTTCACGCGATCAGCGGCATCACCCAGGACCTGATCGAGACCGCCTAACTCGCTTTCAGAAGTTCGTCCAGCGAGTCGCCCAGACCGTCTGAGATCAGCTTGATGTCCGGCATCGCGTCGAAGTCGCCGAGCAGGCCGAAGTTCAGCTGGCCGTTGTAGCTCATGACCCCGATCGCGAGAGCGTGGTTCTTCGGCAGGAAGGCGATCGGGAAAGTTTCCTGGAGTTTGTGTCCGAGCACGTAGAGCGGCATCTGCGGCCCGGGAACGTTGGTGACCAGAAGGTTGAAGAGGCGGGTCGAGAAGGCGAGGCGGGCGGCCTGGGCGAGCAGCGTGGGCGGTGCGAAGTCGTTGAGCCGCGCGATCGTCTCGGCGCCGAGCGCCTGCTTCGACTGCTTGAGGCCATCCATCGCGGCGCTGACAATTTCCAGGCGGGCGACCGGGTCGGGTTCGTAGACCGGCAGTGGCGCGCGCATCGAGGCGAGCTTGTTGCCGAGCTGGCCGTGCTCGTCCTGGGATCGGACCGAAACCGGGACCAACGCCCGCAGCTCGAGCCCCTCGGTGTCGACGCCGCGGTTGATCAGCCAGTTCCGGACCGATCCGGCGACGGCCGCGAGCACGACGTCGTTGACCGTGCAATCGAAGGCATTCTTGATCCGGCGGAAGTCGGCGAAGTCTGCCCGGGCGAAGGCGATACGGCGATGCGGGCCGATCTCGGTGTTGAGCGGCACGTCGGGGGCCGGGTCGGCGAAGGCGCGCGCGACTTCGCCCACTCCTTCGGCCTGGTCCCCAACCCGGTCAACGACCGACTGGGGATTGCGCACCGCACCCAGCAGGCGGTCCGTCAGTCGGAGCGGCGTTGTCGCCAGGTCGCCGGCACTCCGCCGTAGGAGATTGATCGAGGACGGCTCGGGCCGCGGCCGCCACTCTTCGGTGGGCGAGGGCGGTCCCGGGTTGGCGGTGACGTCGAAGAGCACGGTGCCGATGTCGACCCCGGAAATGCCGTCGATCATCGCGTGGTGGCTCTTGATCAGCGCCGCGAAACGGTCGTCCTGGAGCCCCTGGACCAGCCACATCTCCCACAGGGGCTTCGAGCGGTCGAGCGACTGCGAGAAGACCCGGTTGGCGAGCGCAATCAGCTCCGATTCCGCGCCGGGCGAAGGCAGCGCCGTGTGGCGCATGTGGAAAGAAAGGTTGAAGCCCGTGTCGTCGGCCCAGAGGGGCCGTCCGGCTTCCAGTGGCGGATAGACCAGCTTCTGGCGATAACGCGGGACGAACGGCAGGCGGGACTCGACGTGGGCGACGAAGTCCTCATAGCTGGGCGGCGGACCCTCGAAGATCATCACCGCACCGATGTGCATATGGCTGTTCTCGTTCTCGTTACTGAGGAACGAGGCGTCGATGCCTGTCAATCGGTCGAGGTGGTCGTTAGTCGCTTCCATCGATCTCCCAAATCCATTCTTGCTGCGAGGGCGTACTTTTCCGGCTGCGGGTACCGCCCGCACCTTACTGTGGGTACCCTGTCTTTATGTCCTCAACCGTCTCAACTGCTCCAAAGCGAGTAATCCTGGCTGCCCCGCGCGGCTACTGCGCCGGCGTCGATCGCGCCGTCCAGACAGTCGAGCGTGCGCTCGAGAAGCACGGCGCGCCAATCTACGTGCGCAAGGAGATCGTCCACAACAAGCACGTGGTCGAAGAGCTCTCCGAACGGGGTGCGATCTTCGTCGAAGAAGAGACCGAGATTCCCGAAGGCGAGATGGTCGTCTTCAGTGCCCACGGCGTCTCGCCGGCAGTCCACGAAAACGCGAAATCGCGGAATCTCCAGACGATCGACGCGACCTGCCCCCTGGTGACGAAGGTCCACGTCGAGGCCCGCAAGTTCGCGGCCGACGGTTACACGATCGTCATGGTCGGCCACGAGGGCCACGAAGAGGTCGAAGGCACGATGGGCGAGGCCCCGGAGAGCATCGTCCTGGTCCAGACCGTCGAAGAGGTCGACCAGCTCGAACTCGAAGATCCAGACCACGTTGCCTTGATCACGCAGACAACGCTTTCGGTTGATGAGACCGCCGAAATCATAGGCCGCCTGCGCGAGCGGTTCCCGGGAATCGTCACCGCTAAGGGCGAGGACATCTGTTACGCCACGACGAACCGCCAGATCGCGGTAAAACAGCTGGCCAAGCAGTGCGACCTGGTGCTGGTGATCGGCTCGACCAACTCGTCCAACTCGAACCGGCTGGTCGAGGTCGCCCGCGAGTATGGCTCCGAATCCTTCCTGATCGACAACCACACGCAGGTCGAAGACAAATGGCTCGAAGGCATCGAGACCGTCGGCATCACCTCGGGCGCGAGTGCACCCGAGGAGCTGGTCGAGGATCTGGTCCAGTCCTTCCGGGACCGCGGCGTCGATGACGTCTCCGAACTCCGCACGGTCGAGGAGTCGGTCCGGTTCATGCTGCCGAAGGAAATCCGGCCGCTCCCGATGGTCCCCAGCTAGGGTCTCGCCGCCTTGTATCCGCGCGAAGCGTGGATCAAGACGTCAGGACCCGATCCTTATGTTTCTCGCCGCCTTGTATCCGCGCGAAGCGTGGATCAAGACGTCAGGACCCGATCCTTATGTTTCTCGCCGCCTTGTATCCGCGCGAAGCGTGGATCAAGACGTCAGGACCCGCTCCTTATATTTCTCGCCGCCTTGTATCCGCGCGAAGCGTGGATCAAGACGTCAGGACCCGACCCTTCTTACCGGAGCGCCTAGCTCACAGCGGGAGAAAAGCTGACCGACCAGATCTCCGGTTCGCCGTCGAGTGCAATCTCGATCCGGTGGCTGCCGTGGCGTTCGTGCTCGGCCAGCGTGTAGAGGCCGGCCCCGTCGATTTCCACCTGACCCCTGGGCTCGCCGTCGACCGCCAGGACCAGGGCACCGGAACCGCTCGCCGTTGCATGAACGCCGCCCGCTTCGTACTCGACGTCGAAGACGTTGCCATCGGTGGGCGTCCACGGCCGCCCTTCGATCGGGATCAGCTCGGCCCCGGGAGCAATCACCTCGATGCCTTCGGCGTCGGTCGGCCGGACCGGGTCCATCGGCACCGGAAAGGCGGGCTCGGCATCCGGGCCGAGCAGGCTCTCCTGGATCGCATGCTCGGTTCCGCGATAATCGCCTTCACCGAAGTGGAACCAGCGGAGGATGCCGCCGCGGCCCCAGAGGAAGAGGCTCGGCCAGCCCTCGCAGCCGTACATATGCCAGAGCGCCAGGTCGCCGTCGATCAGGACGGGGAACTCGACGCCCAGCCGCTCGAGGCCGGTTTCGAGCGCCGCCGGATCGGCACCGAAGCCGAAACGGGGCGCCTGCACGCCGATCACGCGCAGGCCGAACTCCCGGTAGCGACGAAACCACTCGTCGACATACGGAAGCGTGCGCACGCTGTTCAGCTGGCTGAAGTCGAAAAAATGGACGAGGACCGGGCCCTTGGCCGCGAGCGGTGCCATCTTGCCGGGGTTGCCACCGATCCAGGTGGCTTCCGGGGGAAGGTGAGGGGCGGCAATGTCGTCTCGGAGCGGGAGGATGGCCGGATATTACGGGCAGGTATGATCCGGGTCCCGCCCCCCGGACTAGGAGCTACCTGTGAACAAGAATTTGTGGGACCGCATCGAGCAGGCACGAGGTGAGTGGAACGTCCTCGAGCATCCCTTCTACCAGCGCTGGTCGGCCGGTGAGCTGACACGTGAAGAACTGTCTGACTATTCCGGTCAGTACCGCTACGCCACCGAGGCGATTGCCCGGATGAGTTCCGACATCGCGACGACCGCCCCCGCCGGTGAGCGGGCCGGGCTTCAGGCTCACGCCGAGGAAGAGGCCGGTCACGTCGCCATGTGGGACGGATTCGTGCGCGAGGTCGGCGGCACCCTCGGTGCCGAGCCGAACCCCGAGACCCTCGAGTGCGTCGAAGCGTGGACGAAGGCCGACGGGTTCGGCAAGCAGCTCGCCCGCATGTACGCGGTCGAGAGCGGCCAGCCGTCGATCTCGAAGACCAAGACCGAAGGACTCTCCGCCCACTACGACATCCATGACGGACCGGGTAACGAGTACTTCACGGTCCACGAGAAGATGGACGTCGATCACGCCGAAGCCGGTCGTGCCCTCATCGAACGACACATGAACGACTTCAGCGAAGACGAACTGGTGGCCGCGGCCGAAGAGGCCTTCAAGGCGAACTGGCGGCTGCTCGACGGGGTCAGCCCGTCCTGATAGACCTTTCGCTCGCACATGCCCTCGCCGCCGGTGAGGACATTCCGATTCCGGCGTGGCTCTTCGCCTGGGGAGCCTCGGTTGTACTCATAGTTTCGTTTTTCGCACTCTCCGCGGGCTGGCGCCGGGCCCGCTACGAGGGTGACTCCTGGCAACCGGCCTTCGCCGGTCTGGGAAAGGTCATCGGGTCGGTCCCGGTTCGGATCCTCTGCGGGCTGACCGGGGTCTTCCTGCTCGGACTCTCGATCTACGCCGGTTTCGAGGGCACCTCCGCGCCCGAGCGGAACGTCGCCATCACCCTCCTGTTCGTGACCGCTTGGCTCGGTTTCCCCATGCTCGGAGTGCTTCTCGGGGACGTCTTCTCCGCTTTCAATCCGTGGAAGGCGATCGCGACGCCGATCGGCCTCGGTTACCGGAAGCTGCTCGGGCGCGAACCGGTCCACTTCACCTGGCCGGACCGCCTCGGCCGCTGGCCGGCCGCGATCGGACTGGTCGGCTTCGTCTGGCTCGAGCTGGTCTACGGAGAGGGCAACGGCGTGTCGGTCGGCCTCGAACCCGAACTCGTGGCCCGGGCGGCCGTCGCCTATTCGGTGTACGCGCTCGGCATGACGGCCGCTTTCGGCCGCGAGGTCTTCTTCCGGAACGGTGAGACCTTCTCGGTCTACTTCGGAATGTTCGGCTCGCTCGGCAAGTTAGAGTTCCGTGACGGCGTCCTCGGCCTCAGGCGTTTCCTTTCCGGTTCGACCCGCTGGCCGGCCGGTCCGGGTTCGGTCGCCGTGATCATCGCCTCGATCGGCACCACTACCTTCGACGGCGCCCAGGAGGGTGTGTTCAAGGACGGCATCGAGACGGTACTCGGCTGGTTCAGTGATGCCGGCTTCGGCGCCACTGCTTCGACCCGCCTGGCGAGCACCACCTTCATGGTGATCAGCATCACGCTCGTCGCCCTGATCTACCTGCTCGGCGTGCGGGGGATGGGCACGGTGCCGGGGGCACCCGATCGGAAGACGCTTTGGCGGACCTTCGCCCAC
>JBBSKC010000116.1:0-5391 GCA_038256675.1 Solirubrobacterales bacterium
CAGGCTTACCTCTTCCGGCTCTTCCCGACCAAGGAAGAACTGTTCGTCGCCGCGGTCGAGCGCTCGTGCGGGCAGATGCTCGCGACCTTCATCGAAGCGGCCGATGCGGCCGACGCCGATGGGATCGACAAGCTCGAGCAGATCGGAACTGCATACGGCGACCTGGTCGGCAGCAACCGTGACCTGCTTCTCGTCCATCTTCACGGCCAGGCGATGTCGGGATTCATCCCGGCCGTTCGGGAAGCGATGCGAGCCGGCTTCGCGAAGCTCTACGCCTTCGCGTCCGAACGCACGGGTGCGTCTCCGGAGGAACTCCAGATGTGGTTCGCCGGCGGAATGCTGATCAACGCGATGACCGCGATCAACGCCGAGGAAGTAGACGAGCCCTGGGCCGGAGCGTTGACCGCATTCGAAGGAGACTGCTTCAACAGCTGACTCCCCCGATTCCCTGAAGTCTCGCGGCCGACGGCCGCTTTTCTTTGATCCCGATAGTGAGTGAGTACTTACACACAATGACATCCAAAACGCAGAACAACCGAAAGGAGGCCGCCATGTCGGCCACCAGCAAACGCAGCGCAACCTTGACGCTGATCATCACCGGGGCGGCCCTTTTCATGACCGCCCTCGACAATCTGATCGTCGGTGTGGCACTGCCGTCGATCCGCGCTGACCTGGGCGGCACGATCGAAACCCTCGAATGGACGGTCAACGCCTACACGCTGACCTTCGCCGTGTTGCTGATCACCGGTGCCGCCCTCGGCGACCGCTTCGGGCGCCGCCGCATGTTCGGTATCGGGGTCGGATTGTTCACGGTGGCCAGCGCCGCCGCGGCCCTGGCCCCGAACCTCGATGCGTTGATCGCGGCCCGAGCTTTCCAGGGAGCCGGCGCGGCGATCGTCACCCCGCTCACCCTCACCCTCGTCTCGGGCGCGTTTCCGCCCGAGAAACGCGGAGCCGCGCTCGGTATCTGGGGCGGGATCAGCGGCCTCGGTGTTGCCCTCGGCCCGCTCCTCGGGGGGGCCGTGGTCGAAGGCATCTCCTGGCAGTGGATCTTCTGGATCAACGTGCCGGTCGGCCTCGTCCTGGTGCCAGTGGCGATGCGTTACCTGCCGGAATCAACCGGCCCTGACAAAGCGCTGGACCTGCCGGGACTCGGCCTGGTCGGTGGCGGTCTGTTCGGCCTGACGTTCGGGATCATCCGGGGCGAGTCGATGGGCTGGACCAGCCTGCCGATCATCGCTTCGCTCGGAGCCGGGCTGATCCTGCTCGCGGCCTTCGTCGCCTGGGAACTCCGGACCAGGGAGCCGATGCTCCCCATGCGCTTCTTCAAGTCAAGGGCCTTCAGCGCCACCAACGGGCTCTCGTTCACGATGTTCTTCGGGACCTTCGGGGCGATCTTCCTGCTCAGTCAGTACTTCCAGACTGCTCAGGGACTCGGGCCGCTCGAGGCCGGTCTGCGAACGTTGCCGTGGACCGCGATGCCGCTGATCGTCGCGCCGATCGCCGGTCTGCTGAGTGACCGCATCGGTACCCGGCCGTTGATGTTCACCGGCCTCCTGCTGCAGGCAGGAGGTCTGGCCTGGATTGCCACGATCTCCACCCCGGACACGCCGTTCACCCAGGTGATCGTGCCGTTCATGATGGCCGGCGCCGGCATGGCCCTGGTCTTCCCGACCGCCGCCGCTGCGGTGATGTCCTCGGTCCGGGAGCGCGAAGCCGGCAAGGCCTCAGGCTCGACCAACGCCATCCGGGAGATCGGTGGTGTCATGGGCGTGGCCGTGCTCTCGTCGGTGTTCGCCGCGAATGGCAGCTTCAACAGTCCGCAGGCGTTCAACGACGGCATGGTCGCGGCCCTGCCGGTCGCGGTGGTCATGCTGCTCATCGGTGCCGGGCTGGCCCTGCTGGTGCCGGGCAAGCCGAAGGCAGCGCCGGAGCCGGAACTGGCGACCGCACCCAAGGAGCTGAGGCCAGTCACAGAGGCCAGCTGACCAACGAACTGGCAATGAAAGTCCGCGAATATCCATGACTTTCATTGCCAGTTCGTGGGCCCTGGGGCCGGTCGCCGAGGCGTGCCGGGCGCGACAGTCTCAGGTGCCGGTGGCTGAGAAGTGCTGGAAGTCCTTGGTGCCGGACCAGTTTCCGCCCCACTCCCAGCCGATCCGGGCGAAAGCACGGACGACCTTGCCGCCCGGGTTGATCATCCCCATGCGGTGAGGTCGTCGTTTGGCGTAGCGGGCGCCATTCGGCGGCGACACGAAGCCGGACGAAGTGACGTACGGATTCTCGACCGGGTTGACGTCGATCGCCTGCCCGTAGGCGTGCTGGGACCAGACCCCGGGCCGGCCCGAGACCTCACGGCAGTTGAAGGCGGAGGTGTCGTCTGCCCGCATCGACCGGTGGTCGTCGGACCCGTACGCGTCGACGAGACGCATGCGCCGAATCGCATACCGGAGCTCGAAGAGCCGGCGCATCACCCGCAGCATCGGCCGGGCGTACCGGGCGTTGACCATCAGGTACCCGCGGGTTACCTCACGCTCGAAGTTCCAGTGCCGGACCCGGAGAAGCCGCAACCGGGAGATCGGCACCGGGCAACCACGATGCCATGAATTGCCGGTGATCCGCTTGCGCAGTTCAGCGTCGATCTTCTCGACCGACCCCCTGAATTTCGGTGAGGCGGGCGAATCGGCTCTTCCCGCGGCGCTTCCCGGGCTGAAGGAAATAATCGCGACGGCGATGACCAGACCTGCCAGCGCGAAGAGCTTCTTTACGGGCGAAGACTTCATTGGCGCAGCCTAGCGGGGAGGCCGACCCGGACTTCGCCGAGGAGAGGCGCGGGACTCAGCGCCCGGTGAGCCCCATCAACCTTTCGAGCAAGTCGTAATACCTCACGGGCGCCAGCCGGGCCATCAGGTCCATCGCGACGGCGTCGGCGCCGACCCGGATGCGTGGTTTGCCCGCTTCGATCCCGGTCTGGATGATCCTCGCCGCCTTCTCCGGGGTCGCCCGCGCCAGGGAAGCGAACTGCTCCGCGGCCTCGGAGACGTCGCTGTGTCCGGCATCGTCGGCGTGGAAGCGGGCATTCGCGACGATGTTCGTCTTCACTCCTCCAGGGTGGACCACAGCGATCCGGATGCCGGTCCCGCGCATCTCGTGTCTCAGCGCTTCGGTAAACCCGCGGACCGCGTGCTTCGACGCGCAGTAGGCGCTCTGGTAAGGAAATCCGATCACCCCGAAAATGCTGGATACATTGACCAATGACCCTGAACCCTGTTTGAGCAGGAGCGGCAGGAAAGCGTGACTGCCGTTGACCACCCCTCCGAAGTTGACGTCGAGTACCCACTCGTCATCCTCCGGAGCCGAGTCGGCGAAGGCCTGCGAAGTTGTGACCCCGGCGTTGTTGATGACGAACCCGAGTTGACCGGCGTCCCACTCGTTTACCGCCGCGGCGAACGCCATCATCGCCGTCCGGTCGCGCACGTCGAGTTCGCGCGTGAGCACCGGACCCGGCACCATCGACTCGGTTTCGGCGAGGCCCTCCGCGTCGAAGTCGGCCAGTGCGACGGGGCTGCCGCGCTCCGACATGCGCACGGCGAGCGCGCGGCCGATGCCCGATCCGCCGCCGGTGATGACGGCAACTTTCCCGCACATCGGGAAACGATTGCGCGCCATCAGGCGGGCAGCTCTTCAGCTTCGACAACCGGGTCGCGATCCCGGCGCCCGAACCGGTGTTCTCCGGATTCGAACTTCGCCAGCCGCCGGCGATACCTGGTCGCGAAGGTCGGCCACAGGGTCGAGTTACGCCCGGTCTCGTCGAGGTACCAGCTGTCGCAACCCCCTGAAGTCCAGACCGTGTTGCTGCTGAGCCGGTCGACTTCATTCCGCCATTCGCACATCGCCTCGTCCGTCGGTTCGATCGTCACCGATCCGTCGAGGTGGCGCAGGGCTTGAGTGACATACCCGACCTGGGCTTCGATCATGATCGTGACCGAGGTGTGGCCGAGGCCGGTGCCGGGTCCCATCAGCATGAAGAAGTTCGGGAAGCCGGCGACCATCGTCCCGTTGTGGGCATTGGGGCTGCCCTTCCACTCCTCGTGGAGGGAGGTTCCGTTGCGTCCCCGGATCCGGTGGCCGATCGGCATGTCGGTGACCTTGAATCCGGTGCCGAATATGATCACGTCGGCGGAATGCTCGGCACCATCGGCCGTCACCACGCCACCGGACCGGACCTCGCTGATGCCGGTGGTGATCACGTCGACGTTCTCCTCCGCCAGTGCCGGGTAGTACCGGTTGGAGAGCAGGATGCGTTTGCAGCCGATGCTGTAGGCCGGGGTCAGTTTCTCGCGAAGGGCGGGGTCCTTGATCTGAAAATGGATATGGCGCCGGGCGATGTCTTCGGTCCGGCGGGCCAGGCGCGGACGGAGCATCGGCAGCACGAACAGCTCGCGGCCCCAGTAGACGACGTTGCGAATCAACTTCTGCGCGGCGGGGAAGAACTTGAAGAGGCGTCGCTCGAGCTTCGAGACCGGTCGGTCACGCCGCGGCATGATCCACGGCGGCGTGCGCTGGTACAGATCCAGCCGGGCCACTTCGGGCTGGATCTCCGGAACGAACTGGATCGCCGACGCTCCGGTACCGATCACGGCTACCCGCTTGCCGGTCAGATCGATTTCGTGATCCCAGGCCGCGGAATGAAAGGCCGGACCCTCGAAGGATTCGAGGCCCGGGAAGCCTGGCGTCGCCGGCTCGCTGAGCCCACCTACGGCACTGATGAGGACCTCGGCCGTGCGCGGACCGTGGCTGGTGTCGAGCCGCCACCTTCCGGTCTCGCCGTCCCAGGCCGCTTCATTCAGGTTGTGATCGAAACGGACCTTTGGGGTGACTCCATGATCCTCCGCCACCCGTTTTAGGTAGGCCTGGATTTCCGGCTGGGGCGAGAAAGCGCGGCTCCAATGCGGGTTCGGCGCGAAAGAAAACGAGTAGAGATGCGACGGCACGTCGCAGGCGCAGCCCGGGTAGGAATTGTCCCGCCAGGTGCCACCCACTTCGTTGCTGCGCTCATAGAGGACGAAGTCACTCTCACCGTCCTCGAGCAGTCTGACCCCGGCGGCGATGCCGGAGAATCCGGTGCCGATGATCGCGATCCGGTGGTGCGTTTCCGCGGAACCCTGGTGCATGTCGTCCAGAATATCCACGGCCTTCACCAACCGGATCGCCCGGGGGGTCAGCCAGTACGCTCCAGCCTTGGCTGAACTGTCCTTCGATCAGGCGCTCGGCGCCATCCTCGCCATGGTTGGCCAATCGGTCGACGTTCATGTGCTCGACGCCGGCGACAACCCGCAGTTGGTGGCGACCTTCGGCGGACGCCTCGAAGCCGGCTACTCGCTGACCGGG
>JBBSKC010000117.1:0-5369 GCA_038256675.1 Solirubrobacterales bacterium
GCGGCCGCGATCGCCGAAATCGGCGGGGCATATCTGGTCTGGATCGGAATCCGGGACGGGAAAGGTGCGCTGGTCGTCGTGATCGGTGTCCTCGCACTCGGTCTTTATGGAGTGATCGCCACCTTCCAGCCGGACGCGACCTTCGGCCGGGTACTCGCCGCCTACGGCGGAGTCTTCGTCGTCGGATCAATTGCCTGGGGCATGGTGTTCGATGACTTCAAGCCGGACCGCTTCGACCTGATCGGCGCCGCGATCTGCCTGGTCGGCGTGGCGACGATCATGTACGTCCCACGCACCTGAACTCCGCCGAGGGCTGAGTCCGGCCCGGCCGTCAGGGATACGGCAGTCCACCGTACCGTGGGTCCGTCATCGCTTCCGCGAAGGACCTTTCGGCACCACTCGAAGTCTGGATCCGCCAATCGGCCTCCTTGGCCACGTTGAACCAGACGACCGACCGGATCTCGGGGTGATCCTCGATCGCCCGGAACATCGCGGCTACCCATTCTTCCTTGGTGCCCGGGCCATAGGTGGTGGAGACTTCGGAAATCTGAACCGGTTTGCCGGGTGCGACTTTCGCTACCTGGGGCAGAGCGTCACCGAAGATCCGGTTGAACGAGCGCCAGCCGTTCCAGGGCAGAACCGACCCGCCGTTGAATCCGGACAGCCCGACCACATCCACGTAGCTGTCTCCGGGATAGAACTCGGAGGTTATTCCGGACGCCAGCGGCGACCAGACCCAGCGGACGTTCGTCGCGCCCGCCTCTTGAAACAGGTCGTGGATGTGACGCCACGCTGCCACGTACTTCCCGGAACCGTTCTGGGTCGGCAGCGCCCACGGATATCCCGTTTCGGGCACATTCATCTCCTGTGCGAATCGCAGCATCACCGGCTTGCCGAAGTCGCGGAGCGTTGCTGCCCAATCCTGAAGGTAGTCGTCGTGGTTTCCAGCGGCGATCGACGCGAGGCTGTACTCGGGCTGAGGTATTCCCTTGCCGACAGAGTGGTCCCAGGGCTCCCACGTGATCTCCGGCACGCTGCCGCGAGCGTCGACGGCTTCGAGCTGCTCGGGGTCAACCACCCCGTGCGCCCAGTCGGCGAACCACATCGTGATACCGGCATGGGTTTTCACGGCCCGCTCGAAGTTGTTGACCTCGTTCAGCTGGGCTGGCTCGAACGGGGTTTCCACGTTGCGGGCGCCGGCGTCCGTGGTCACTCCGATGGCAACCCGGGCGCGGGGGTCGGCCTCGAGCGGATACGGACTCGGAGCCGCAACCTTTGCCCCCGACCCGGCACCGCCGGTGATCGTGCTCAGGGCGGTCGCACCGTTCACGATCAACGCGCCAAAGGAAACCAGACCGACCAGGCTCACGGCCGCGGCACGCGGCGCAGCGGATGTCAGGAGAGCCTTGAGGTCGGGCAGCGACCGGTGCTGCTCGCGAAGGTGAAGAACCAGGACCGAAGCGGCGACCACGAGGTAGAGCAGCGTGTTGATCAACGCCAGGAAGTAGTAGCCCGCCGCGCCCCCCGGGTTGTTGACCAGGATCACGCAGAGACCGGAGATGAGAGAGATGCCCAGGTAAGGCAGGATCACCCTCAACGGGAGGGGACGATGGTCGGCCGGACCCTTCGGTGTCACCTTGAAACTGAACTGCCGACCGGTGACGCGCCCGATCACGGCCTGTACGCAGCCGAAGAAGGCCCAGGGCCACCGGACCAGTTGGAAGAGGACGATCTCCCAGCTGATGATCTTTGCGTTCTGAGGACGCAGAGCGCCGCAGTACCGCAGCCAGTAGGCGGCAGCGATCAAGAGTGACAGAGGCAGGAACAGATGGAGGTAGAAGCCCCCGAGACGAACTTCAACCGGGGCCACTCCACTTACCAGCGCGACAATGGGGATGGCGAAGGAAGCGACCATCACCAGCGCATAGAGCGGATACCAGGCGAGGCACGATCCGAGTCTCGCCCGGGCTCGCCAGGAAGCCTTCCGCAGGGCGACCGGGGCCACCGTCAGGCCCAGCACCATCATGCTCCTCGACCACTGAAAGTCTTGAGTAACGCAGTCGGCCAGGGTTTCCGGACCTTCGCCATGAGCCTCGGCGTCGATCGCGAACGCTCCTTCCCATCCCTGGGCGGACATGGCCAGGGTCGTGCTGAAATCTTCGGCCAGCTCGGGACCCAGGCCACCGATCTCCTTCAGGGCCGTAGTTCTCACCGCGTAGTGGGAGCCGATGCAGCTGGGGGCCCAGCCGTCGTTACATCCCGCCTGGATCGCGCCGTGGAGCATGGCTTCGCTATAGAGGCGGCCACGAGCCGACCATGAGCGACTGGCGTTGCTGTCGCAGATACTCGGAGCAGCCACGTAACCGACCTTGGGATCGGAAAACGGCCTGACGATCTGTTCCAGATAATCAGGCGCGGGAACGTGGTCGGCGTCCAACTGGGCTACGAGGTCGTAGTTCTCGTAGCCGACCGTGTCGTAGAAGTAGGCGAGGTTGCCTTCCTTGCTCTTGGTTCGGCGAGGCCAGTCGACCTGGTGATACTCGGCGACGCCGCGACGGGTGGTCACGCCGACCTCATGCTCACCGCACCAGGTCATGGTCTGCTCGTCCGGATCTTCGTCTGCAAGCCAGACGTCATATTCGTGCGGGAAGTCCTGGGCGAGCATCGCCTCGAGGGTTTCCCGGACGAGCGGCCAGCCTTCGGAGGGAGCCTTGGTCACAACCATTGCGACCCGACCCACCACTTCTTTGGACACCGGCAGCGGCCGCCGCATCCGCCTCGCAAAGAAGAAGACCCAGAGCGGCAGCAGCACGGCGTCGAACGCGAGAACCGAACTGTTGATGATCAATCCCGCGGTCGAAGCCGACTGAACCGCATCGAACCACCAGATGACGCTGACCGTGATGCTGACCAGCCAGAAGACGGTCAGCCCAGCGAAAACCAACCGCCTTCGGCGGTCGACCAGCGGTGCGAAATAAGAATGGTTTCCGGCTTCAGGCCGGGGTTCAGGTTGCACGATGAATCCACTTCCGAATAGATGACAGTCAGGGGAGTCGAACCCGGAGAGGTGACTGGTGCTGTCCGGGAAAGATCTGTGTTGAATCGAACCCGGAGAGGTGACTGGCGCACTCCGGGAATATCTGTGTTAACTACGGACACCCGGTACCCGGCGGATCAATAGGATAAGAGTGACGTGCATCACATTGATGGGTCCCCTATGGGCTCACATCGACAGATCGTCTGGGTCTCTTGAAACTCTTCAAAACATCACTGATGAATGGTCACCCGCGCGGGTGGGTCCTTGCCCTCGCCGTTGCCGGCACAATCGCGATCACGTCGCTGGCCGCTTCGTCCGTGAACGCGATCCAGACCCCTGCCGGGTTGCCGCAGGTCAAGCAAGGTTCCGGACTTCGTTTCGGGATTTATCCCGGTGGAGGTATCGGCTCCGTCAACGACATACTGGCGCCTCGACCTGAAGACCCGGTAAAGCGGCTTGCGGCACTCACGGCGCTGAGTTCAAGTTCGCCGTTCGTGATCCACCTCTACAGCGCCTATACCGGGAACGGTCCGACCCGATCGGATCTTTCGTGGCTCGATGAGGAAATCGCGCAGTACACCGACGTTGGCTTCGCGGTTGAACTCGTGGCGCGTTATCGCCCGGAGAAGGGGGCAGCGGGCCCCGTGGCGGGTTTCTCGAACTACGTGCGCAACCTGGTGGAGCGATACGGAGGCAATCCCCGATTCGTGAGCCTGCAGGTCACCAATGAGGCCAACCTGGGCGGATCGGGCGACTCCTCCGACGGTGCTTACGGCTCGGCGATCCCGGCCCTTGTCCAGGCGGTGATTGCGGGCGCGGACGAAGTGCGAGCAAGCGATGCCAAGCAACTGAAGATCGGCTTCAACTGGGCTTACGAGGCGTCGGGAAAGAAGCGGCGACGCTTCTGGAACAGGCTCGCCGTCGCGGGTGGAAAAGACTTCGCCGGTGCCGTTGACTGGGTGGGTCTCAATTCGTATCCCGGCACATGGACGCCACTGAGGAAGGGCGTCAAGCCTCGCCGCAAGAGCGCCGGCCGAACCCTGGTCACACATATAAGGACCCTGCGCAACCGACTCATGCCGCGGGCACGCCTCGGGCCCGGCGTCCCGATCAACGTGACCGAGAACGGATGGCCGACCGGTCCCGGAAGGAGCAAGGCCAGGCAGGCCAGAGTCGTCAGGTCGATGGTGAGCTCGGTGGCCCGAGCCAGGCGGAGGCTCAACATCACCGACTACCGCTGGTTCGACCTGCGCGACAGCCGTTCATCTGACTCCAACTTCGAGAGCCGCTACGGGTTGACCGACGACCTCTACCGGCCGAAGCCGGCGTTCTTCGTCTTCAGGAAGCAGATCGCAAGATGGAGCGCACGGCCCATCGAACTCCCCGACCTCAAGCGCTGACCGAGAGCCGCAGCCTCACCGTTTAGCTTGTAGACATGGAACTCACGAACCGCGTCGTCGACTGGCGCTCGAAGGGTCGGTCTGAAGAGTTTCGCGGTCGGCAGATCCACGTGTTCGAACAGGAAGGCGAGGGGACTCCCCTGCTCCTGCTCCACGGATTCCCATCGAGTTCCTACGACTGGCAAACGATGCTCGACCTCCTGCCGGGCCGGCGGGTGCTCGCCTTCGACTTCCTCGGCTTCGGCCTTTCGGACAAGCCCAGGGACCACACCTACTCCCTGATGTGGCAGGCCGACCTGACCGAGGAACTGGTCCGCCGGCACTTCCCCGACGAGCCCGTACAGCTCGTGGCCCACGACATGGGCACCTCCGTTTCCACCGAACTCCTCGCTCGCGACATCGAAGGAAAGCTCACCTTCGAACTGGACAGGGCGATGCTCTTCAACGGCAGCATGATCCTCGCGAAGGCCACGCTCACCCGCAGCCAGAAGCTCCTGCGCGGCCCGCTCGGCCCACTGGCCACCCGGCTTTCCAGCCACCGCGTCTTCCGGCGCGAGTTCGGCACCGTCTTCTCCCCTGCCCACCCCCTGACCGACGATGAAGCCGCTGACCAATGGTCCCTGATCTGTCACAACGGCGGCCGCAGCATGGGCCACAAGCTGATCCACTACCTCGAGGAACGCGAACGCCTGACCGACCGATGGCACGGAGCACTACGCGACTGGCCCGGCAACCTCAGCCTCACCTGGGGCGAACTCGACCCGGTGGCGACAACCTCGGTGCTCGAGGCGGTGATCGAACTGCGCCCGGAGGTACCGGTCACCCGGCTCCCCGGACTCGGCCACTACCCGCAGGTCGAGGACCCCGGAGCGATCGCGGAAGCGATCGGCAAGGCAGAGAACGCGCCGCGAACCTAGTCGGCCATCAACGCC
>JBBSKC010000118.1:0-5214 GCA_038256675.1 Solirubrobacterales bacterium
CCACCGTCAACCAGGATCGCCCCGGCACCATCCGGCCGGACCAGAATCGCGTCCCCCTGACCGACGTCGAGCACTTCGATCCGCGCCCCGCCCGGTGGCGGCTGGTCCAGCTGACGCCGGTGCTCACCGAGTACAGCTGGGACGACGAAGGCCGCCACTACCAAAACGGCTACGAGTGCCCCTGCCGCGTTTGCCCGGCTCCGGCGGCGTGGCTCCTCCCCGCCCTCTGGATCCCGAGGCCGGGTCAGGCGCAGCAGCAGTCCGCAGGCGAGCGCCAGGACGAGATAGATCAGGAGGAGTTCGAACGGCCCGGCAACTCTGACATCGACCTGGGTCCACGACGGTCCGCCGCACCACGCAGCCACCTGCGCGATGTACGCCAGGAGCGGTGCGTTCAGCAGGTTGAACGGCAAGGCCAGCCAGTCCGCGACCTGGCCGAGGGCAGCCGAGATCATTCCGAGCCACATCGCCGGCGCGACCGCAGGCAGGGCGAGCAGGTTGGCCACCAGTGTCGTGACCGGAAACCGCTCGAAGTGGAATGCCATCAGCGGTGCCGTCGCCAGCGTCGCGGCTACCGTCACGGCGGCGCCGTCCACCAGGACGGTCCGCCAGCCCCCGCGACCGATCAGGGCGGCCAGGCGGACCTGGAGCGGACCGGTCAGCACGTAGATGCCGATCACGGCGGCGAAGCTGAGTTGCCAGCCGATGTCGGAACCCGCCCTGGGGTTCAGTGCGAGTGTGACCGCCGCGGCCAAGGCCAGCGCGTAGACCCGCGAGGCTGGCCTGGTTGCGGCCAGCGCGATCAGCCCAGCCATGCCCATGACGCCAGCTCGCTGGATCGACGCGCCGGCGCCGGTCAACGGCACGTAGATGAGGATCAGTCCAGCTACACAGGCCAGGCGGGTCCGCGGTCCGAATCCGGCGAGGGCCATGAACGGGATCGCGAGCAACCCGAGCAAGACGACGTTCTGCCCGCTGACGGCCAGTAGATGAGCAAGTCCACTCGCCTGAAAGTCGTCCCTGGTCGCCTCGGGGATCGAGTCATCCTGGCCCAGCACAAAACCGCGGGCCAGCGCCGACTCCCGGGTGGACATACCCCACTCCAGCGACGCTTCTGCACGGTTTCTCAGCGAATCGACCCAACCGGACAACCCGCCCCGCCGCTCGCCTGCCAGCCCGATCCTTTCCGCCTGCAGAACCAGGCTGATCCCCTGACGTTCGTACATCGAACGGAAGAACTCCGGGGGCCTGCGGACCGTTCCTTCGGCCACGACCCCGCTGCCGGTGTCGATCCGGGGTGGTGCCCGCGCCGATTCGACCATGATCCGGCCCTGTGCGACTTCGACCGGGACCCGCGTCACCCCCCGCGATCGCCTGGCGATACCGGTGGTGAACCCCTGAATTTCAAGCTCCGTCCCGGGCGAGGCCTGCATTGCCCCGCCATCAACCACCGCGATTCGCCAGCTGCCCGCAGCGGTGCCGACGAGAATCGAGGCAAGCAGCACGAGAACCAGGCCGGCCGGTCGGAATCGACCCTGATCATTGAGGGCGACCAGAACCAGAATCAGCGCGATCGCGGCCTGAGGCAGGCCCCCCGGCGGGGCCCAGTAAGGCGAGGTGGCCAGCCCGGCTGCGAGGCCGGCGAGTACCGCAACCCGCCAGCCGCCCGACCTCAGGTTCGTGGGCACGTCGCTCAGGGCTGCAGCCCGGCGCGCAGCGCCTCCATCGTCACCGGGCCGATCCCGCTCACCTGGTCGAGATCGTCGATCGAACCGACGCCTTGCGTATCGCGGAACTCGATGATCTTCGCCGACGTGACCGGTCCGATCCCCTCGATCTCCTCAAGTTGTTCCGGGGTTGCCGTCCCCAGACTTACCGGCGCGTCCGGGGCCCCGGCCACCGCAGCGACGGCCCCACCAGCCCCGCCGCCCGCCGCCGCCACCGGGACCACCACCTGTTGTCCGTCGGCGAGTACCGCGGCCCGGTTGATCGCCCCCGGTACCGCCTTTCGGACCAACCCACCGGCGTGCTTGATCGCGTCGATCACCCGCGAACCCTGCTTAAGCTCGTAGACCCCGGGGCGGGCAACTCCGCCGGAGACGTCGACCACGAGCAAATCGGCTCCCGAAGTTGAAGTGAAACCAGACGCTGCCGCCCCCGAACTGCCGCCCCTTTCAGGCGAAGCCTCCTGAGTGACTGATCCGGCCGGGAATGAACTTCCAGAATCCCCAGAACCCGCCCGAAGGGAATTGAGGCCAACCAGCAGCAGGACCGCGGCAATGACGGCGTAGACAACGATCTGGTTGCGGCTGATCCCGGACATGTGGAGACCCTCGTGGTGCGGCGCCTGCGAGAGGCTCAAAGACCGGGAATCAAGTCCGGCAAATCAGTCACAGCTTCGAAACGGGTCGGGTATTGGTTCTCGGTACCACCGCTTGGCAATGCGGGTTCGTAGGGCTATCCGAGCTCCACGAAAATCGCCGCGGATGTCGTCCTCCTCGTCCGGTCGTCCCAGGGATAAACGGACGACCCGGACAGGCATGACTGAAGTACCCGCCGCGGTTGTCCGCGCCATCTTTCACCCGGAGACCTCGTCTCGATCTCGGCATCTGTCCTTATGTCCTTTTGCTGGGGCAGCAGACCGTCGCCGATCCGTCCCGCGCCCCGGCCAGCAAGGACTCAGGTCGAAGCCGCGGACCGGAGGTGCGCAGTCAACTGTGCGGCAAGCTCTACCGATGCTTCAATCTCCTCGCGGCGGATCGAGACACTCTCGATATTGAGGCCGAATGGCACGCCGAGTCGGCGACAGTAGTCGATGATTTCGACAGCTGTTGCGACGGCTTGATCCAGGGAAGCCTGCAGCGGGTTCGTTGAGTGACGGAGGTCGTTCTCGATCCACCTTGGGACATCGACCCCGAGCCAGCGGAGGAACTCAAGGGTCTTCATCGAGCCGCATGCCGAGAACGTGAACACGATCGGCACCGGATCCTGGCCGCGCTCATCGCACTCGTAGCGGTAGTCGGAGACGAGATTCTTGGCGGCGTTGAGGTCATAGACGACCTGGGTCACGAAGAACCGACAGCCTGCTTCCTGCTTGGCGATGAGACGCAGGTGCTCGTCCTCGCGACGACTGTGTCGTTCGGAAATGGCCACGCCGCCCATGAGCAGGTGCGGATTCAGCTCAAAGCGCATCGCTTGGGCATCGGCGAGTGACATCGGGGCGACCGCTCCGCTGGAGGCGGCGCCGACCATCACGGTCAGCGTGCGGCGAGAGTCCTGCTCGGTGAGCCAAGTGCTCAACTCATCGCGCTGGTACTTACCGACTGCGCGGTAGACGATCACCGGAGTGTGCCACTGCTGGAGGTAGTCAGATCGGTAGTCGGACGGGTCGATAGTCGGACTGAACGGGAACGGCCGCTCGTTCGGATTGCGGGAACTCTCGTCGTCAATGTCGTACAGCACCAGGCCGTCGAGATCGAGGTGACGTAGTCGCTCGATGGTGGCGCGGGCGATTCCAGGGAGTCGATCGGCAGCCGTGGACCGCCTGGGCGGTGTAACAGCGAAGAGTACGAAGCCTCCTTGCCCGGCGCTGATGCGAGTTGTGAGCTCCACGCCGCGACATTATCGATTTCCCGACCGTAGACGGTTACCGTGAGTAGTAGTTCCATTCCCGGATCGAGGTGGGGTGGTGACCCGTTTCAGGCAGACATTCGCTCCAGTATCCGAGCGTCCCCCTGAGAGACGAAGCGGGTCCCCGCTATGTCCCGTCGGACCACCGTCAGACCTCCCCTCGCCAAGAGGCCTTCTTTCGACCGACCCCTTCAGACAAGTGACCGGGATCGGGGCAATCAGGCGGCCACGATTCGCGTCACTTCCAAATCAGGCCGGTTTGACCACCAGGTTGACCAGCTTGCCTGGCACCACGATCTCCTTGACGATCTCGACGCCATCAAGGTGCTTGACCACGTTCCCGGCGGCTTTCGCCAGGTCGAGAATCTCGTCCCTTCCGGTGTCCTCTCCGACCTCGATCCGGTCGCGGACCTTGCCGTTCACCTGGACCACGATGGTCACGGAGTCGGACTTCAGCATCGCGGGGTCGGCTTCGGGCCAGTCTTGCTCCCAGACCCGGTCGCCGGTCATCTGCTCGTAGACCTCGGCCCCCAGGTGCGGGGCGAAGGGCTGGATCAGCGATGCAGCGGTCGCGGTCGCGAAGGCCAGCGCGGCCCGGCCGTCGTCTTCCCCGATGAGGCCGTCCTTGCCCCGGTAGATCTCGTTGACCAGCTCCATCACGGCGGCGATCACCGTGTTGAACTGGAAGCCCCGGCTGAAGTCCCGTGTCGCTTTGTCGATCGCCCAATGCGCCTTGGCCATCAGGACCCGGCCATCGCCTTCGATCCCTGTTGAAGGAGCTACCGCGGGAACACCGGCCGCAGCAATCTCTTCACTCACCCGCCAGAGCCGGGACAAGAAGCGGTGGACCCCCTCCACCCCTTCGTCGGTCCAGTCGCCGCCGCGTTCGGGCGGACCCATGAAACAGACATAAGTGCGCGCGGCGTCGGCGCCGTGACGGGCCACATACTCCGACGGACTGACCGTGTTGCCTTTCGACTTCGACATCTTGGCGCCGTCGCGGGTGATCATGCCCTGGGTGAAGAGGTTGGCGAACGGCTCGGCCACGCCGAGGTGCCCCATGTCCTTGAGGGCCTTCGCGAAGAACCGGGCGTAGAGCAGATGGAGGATCGCGTGCTCCACCCCGCCGATGTACTGGTCGACCGGCATCCAGTGGTCGGCCGCCTCACGACTGAACGCAGCCTCGTCGTTCTGGGAATCGAGGTAACGCAGGAAGTACCAGGAGGAATCGACGAAAGTGTCCATCGTGTCGGTCTCGCGCTTGGCAGCGGCCCCGCACTTCGGGCAGGGCACGTTCACCCAGTCATCGGCCGCGGCGAGCGGGCTCTTGCCCTTCGGCGCGTAATCCTCGATCTCGGGCAGCACGACCGGCAGTTGGTCCTCGGGAACCGGAACGAGGCCGCATTCGTCGCAGTGGATGATCGGGATCGGCGCACCCCAGTAGCGTTGACGGGAAACCAGCCAGTCACGCAGACGGAAGTTGACCGACAACTCCCCGCGACCTTCTTCGGCCAGCCAGGCCACGATCTGGTCGTAGGCCTCGCGGTTGTGGAGACCGTCGAAACGACCGGAGTCGACCATCGG
>JBBSKC010000119.1:0-5202 GCA_038256675.1 Solirubrobacterales bacterium
GGGCCCTTCGCCCGCCCGGCTGTTCATCGGCGGCCCCTAGGGTCTCGCCGCCTGTCCTCCGCGCGTCAGCGTGGAGACAGACGTCAGGACCCGGTCCTTATGTTTCTCGCCGCCTGTCCTCCGCGCGTCAGCGTGGAGACAGACGTCAGGACCCGGTTCGTTTCCGTCACAATGCTGATCGCGCGGACGTAGCTCAGTTGGTAGAGCATCTGCTTCCCAAGCAGAAGGTCGCCGGTTCGAGACCGGTCGTCCGCTTTTGAAGGCATCTCTCTCAGTCGTCATCGTCGCCTGGAACTCGGCCGAACACCTGGCTCGGACCTTGCCCGCGCTCGCGTCCGAGCTGTCGCCGGGCGACGAGGTGATCATCGTCGACAACGACTCGTCGGACGACCTGGAATCCGTAATCACGACCCATCTGCCCGCGGCCACGATCCTTTCGATGGGCAGCAATGCCGGCTACACCTCGGGGATCAACCACGGTGCGGCAGTCGCAACCGGTGACCTGCTCGTCGTGCTCAACCCCGACGCGATGCCGGAGCCGGGTTTCGGCACGGCGATCCGTCGTCCCGCGGCTGACGGTTCGCCCTGGGCGGCCTGGATGGCCCTGGTGGTCTGCCACGAGAAGGGACGCCGGGTGGTCAACACGCGCGGCAACCCGGTTCACTTCACCGGCTTCTCCTGGGCCGGCGGGCACGGATCTGACGTCCCGGACGACGGTGACCACTCCTTGCCGGCAGCGGCTTCCGGCGCCTGCCTCGCGATCCGGCGCGAGGCGTGGGACCGGATCGGCGGGTTCCCCCCGGAGTTCTTCCTCTACCAGGAGGACACCGACCTCTCCTTCCGGATCCGGTCGCAGGGTGAACTGATCGGACTGGTCGAGGATGCCGTGGTCGACCATGAGTACGACTTCGGGCGGAGCGGCCAGAAGTGGCTCTGGCTTGAGCGCAACCGCTGGGCGATGATCATCCGGAACTACCCGGCCGCGCTGTTGGCCGTGCTGGCTCCGGCCCTGGTCGCAACCGAGATCGCGTTGATTCCGGTTGCCGCCCGGGGCGGCTGGCTCGGCCAGAAGATGGCGGCCTGGAGCCAGGTCATCCGGTGGCTGCCACGGCTGCTCGGCGAGCGGCGGAAGATCCAGTCGGTCCGGGCGCTTTCAGCCCGGCATTTCGCCGACATGCTGACCGCAGACCTCGACTCCCGGTACTTCCCGGAGCAGGTCCGCTCGGGCCCGGTCCGACTGGTCCTCAGGGCGTACTGGCACCTGGCCAAGGCCCTGCTGCCTTGAGACTTACGTCGGCTGAGTAATCGGCCGGATCAGGACCTCGTTGACATCGACCGACGGCGGCTGCTCGAGGGCGTAGGCGACGGCCCGGGCGATGTCGTCATCGCTCAGGGCGCTGTCCCCGGGACTTTGATCGAAGAAGGGCGTGTCGACCATGCCGGGCTCGATCAGGGTCATCTTGATCCGGTTGTCGTCGTCCATTCCACGGAGCTCCTGCCTCAGCGCCTCTCCGATCGCGGTCGCCGCGTGCTTCGTCGCCGAGTAAAGCGAACCGGGGAGGACCCGCCGGCCGGCGATCGAGCTGGTGATCAGGTAGTGCCCGTCGCCGCGCTCGAGCATGTGGGGCAGGGTCGCCCTGATGGTGAGGGCCGGGCCGAGGACGTTGGTCAGGACCATCGACTTCCACTGCTCCGGGCTCTCGTTGAGGAATCCCCGGCCGGCTCCGAAGCCGGCATTGGCGAAGACGGCATCGATCCGGCCGAAAGCATCGATCGCCGATTCGGTCATGGCCTGAACCTGGTCCCATTCACCGACGTCGCAGGTCGTGACCAGGACCCGATCGGATCCGCCGATCTCCCCGGCCAGCTCTTCCAGCGGTTCTATCCGGCGTCCGGCGAGGACCAGCCGGTACTTTTCGGCCAGGATGCGGGCGGTGGCGGCGCCGATGCCGCTGCCGGCACCGGTGATCAGTAGGACCTTCTCGTTATCACTCATGAAGGTGATTCTGGCAGGGCGGGAACGCCGGGGACTCAGGCTTGCGATAATCCACCTTGCTTATGGATCTTCAGCGAAAGCGACAGATTCGGCTGTTCGTAGCCTTGGGTTTTGCCCTGGTTCTCGCCACCGGACTCGTCTACACCTCCTTTAACGCCTCGAGCGAAGCCCGGGAGCCCTCCGAGCTCGGCGAAGCCGTGCCCGGCAAGAGCTACGAGATGACCGGCAAGGTCATCCCGGGGACGATCGAGAAGGCCGGAGAAGGAATCGAATTCGAGGTCAGCGACCGCGACGGATCCGGCTCGATACCGGTGACCTACACGGGCGTCGTACCGGACCCGTTCCGTGACGGCCGGGAGATCGTGCTCAAAGGCAGCGTGAATGAAAACGGGACCTTCGTGGGGGAACGGGACACGCTCGTGACCAAGTGCCCATCGAAGTTCTCGGAGAAGAAGAATCAGTAGCCTCGGTGGCGCGGCACTCTTCCTCGCCTTTCTGACCGCGATCTACGGAGCAACTGCTGCCCTGATCGGAACCCGCCGCGACCGGCGCTGGGTAGATTCGTCCCGTCGCGCGACATACGCGCTGGCCGGCCTGATGCTGATCTGCGTGTTCGCGATCGAGTACTCGTTCCTGACTGACGACTTCAGCCTCAGCGTCGTCGCCAACCACTCGTCAATCGAGACCCCGAACTTCTACAAGTTCACGGCGATGTGGTCGAGCCAGGAGGGATCGCTGCTGCTCTGGGCATCGCTGCTGTCGGTCGTCGCCTCGATTTCGCTGTTCTTCACCCGCCAGAAGCTGCGCGACGTCGCGCCGTACGCGACTGCGATCATGCTCGGTATCGCGACGTTCTTCACCGGGCTGATGCTGTTCGGTGGCGGCGTCAACCCGTTCACGACGCTCAACGACGTGCCGGCCGATGGCACCGGGCTGAACCCGCTGCTCCAGCACCCGTCGATGATCATCCATCCGCCGATGCTCTACACGGGGTACGTGTCCCTGACGGTGCCGTTTGCGTTCGCTATCGGCGCCCTGATCACCCGGCGGATCGACGCCGCCTGGATCAAGTCGACCCGTGGTTTCGCCCTGATCGCCTGGATCTTCCTCTCGATCGGCATCATCCTCGGCTCCCGCTGGTCCTACACCGAACTCGGCTGGGGTGGTTACTGGGCTTGGGATCCGGTCGAGAACGCCTCGGTCATGCCCTGGCTGATCACCACCGCCTACATCCATTCGATCATGGTGCAGGAGAAGCGCGGCATGCTCAAGGTCTGGAACGTCAGCCTGATCGTGGCCAGCTTCAGCCTGGCCCTGCTCGGCACCTTCCTGGTTCGCTCCGGCGTGCTGCAGTCGATCCACGCGTTCGGTGATTCGACCGTCGGCCCCTATTTCCTGGCACTGATCGGCGTGGTCGTGATCGGCTCGACCTTCCTGATCATCTCGCGGCTCGACGTCCTCAAATCGGAGAAGAAGATCGACTCGATGGCGTCCAGGGAGGCGATCTTCCTGGTCAACAACCTGCTGCTGGTGACGCTCTGCGTGATCGTCGCCTGGGGCACTTTCTTCCCCCTGATATCGGAACTCCTGACCGGGACCAAGTCGACTCTCGCCGCACCCTGGTTCGATCGTTATACGACACCGGTCGCGGTGCTGCTGGTCCTGTTCACGGGGATCGGCCCCCTGCTCGCCTGGCGCCGGCTCTCGTGGGAGGGCGCCAAACGGGTTTTCACCGCGCCGCTGATCGCCGCCGGGATCGTGCTGGTCCTGCTGCTCGTCTTCACCGACGCCACCGACAGCGTTCCGGCCCTGATCGTGTTCACCCTTGCCGGGTTTACCGTCACCGCCCTTTTTCAGGACACCTGGCGCGGGGCCGCCGCCCGCCGGACCAATGCCGGCGGCAGCATCCCGGGCTCGGTCTGGGCGGTGGCCGTCCGCAACCGGCGCCGCCACGGCGGCTACGTCGCCCACCTCGGCCTGGTCGTGCTTCTGGTCGGGGTCGCCGCTTCGTCCAGCTTCGAGACCAAGGTCGACCGCAAGCTCGAGCCCGGACAGACCGCCACCGTCGACGGCTACGACGTGACCTACGTCCAGCCGACCGTCAAGCGCACCGACCGGGCACTCGTCTTCGGGGCCGATCTCCAGATCGACCGGGACGGCGAGCGTTTCACCGACCTTCATCCGACCAGGCGTTACCACCAGAACACGACCGAAACCCGCACGATCGGCGGTTATTTCACGGGTGAGGCGACTTCCGAGGTCGGCCTGAAGGCCGGGGTGTTCTCCGACTTCTGGGTGGCCCTCGAACCGGACACCCAGGTCGTGCAGGACCGGGCGAAGACGGCCGACCTGCGCTTTGCCGCATACATGCGGCAAAAGGTCCTGCCGGTGATCCAGAGGGACCCGTCGAGAACCGCGGAACTGACCAGGCAACTGGTCAAGGTCCAGAACCTCGCTACCGACGAGATCATCAAGGAGTACGTGAACCCGGACCGCTCAATCCCGGTCACCTTCCGGATCATCGTCAGCCCGATGGTCACCTGGATCTGGATCGGAGCAATCATCGCCATCCTCGGAGCGCTTTTCGCGGTCTGGCCCAGCGGCACGTTCCGCAGGAAGCGGAGGATCTGATGGCCGTCCTCTTCGCCCTGATCCTGCTGGTGGCGGTCGTCACCTTCGTCTCCCATCCCTTCTGGGGCAAGGGAGACGCGTCCCGCACCGAGGATCCGGAAATCGCCGGGCTCGAGGCGGCCCGTGATTCGAAGTACCGGGAGATCCGGGATGCCGAGACCGACCTCGCGTCCGGCAAGCTTTCCCGGAAGGACTTCGACCTGGTCAACGCCGAGCTGAGGGGGGATGCCGTTGAGATCCTGAAGAAGCTTGATGAAGCGAAACCCGGCCCGGATGAAGGCCCCGCCGGGTCATCCGGAGACGATCAGAGCCCGCCGAGTTCCCCGGGCAGCTAGACTTCGACGCCTAATGTACGGAATATTGGCTGTCATTCAGGTGGGACTTGCGGTTCTGATGATTTTTCTGATCCTGCTCCATTCGGGCAAGGACGCGGGACTCTCAGGAGCTTTCGGCATCGGCGGCGGAGGCAGCTCCGTCGGCGGCGGTTCGATGGTGGAGCGCAACCTCTCGCGCGCCACGATCGCCACGGCGGTCATCTTCACCCTGAACACGATCCTCCTGCTCAAGATCTGAAC
>JBBSKC010000120.1:0-5184 GCA_038256675.1 Solirubrobacterales bacterium
CCCTGCGGAGTCCTGGCCACGGCCGGCCTGGCCATCGAAGAAGGGGTCCAGCAGGTCATCGTGCTCGTGCTGGCGGCGGTCTTCGGCGCGATCATCGCCTTGCTGATCGGCGAAGTGCTGATCGAACCCATCCGGCGCCGGCTCGACCAGCTGAAAAAGGACTGACCGCCCTCAGCCGACCGGGCTGTTCACGCCTTCGGCCGCTTCCCACTCCTGGTAGAGGTCGGCCACTTTCTGCTTCGCCTTGTCGTGCCGGCGAGTATTCTTGGCCGTCTTCTCCGCGGTCGACCATTCCCCCGGGTCCGCCAGCCGGTCTTCGAGCCTCGCCAGTTCGGCCTCGGCCTTTTCCACCTGCTTCTCGAGGCTGGTCACTCGGCGGAGGGCCTTTGCGGTCTCCTTGTTCAGCGAACCGCCGCGCCGGGCGTTGTCGCTCCTGGCCGCCTTCGCCGGCCGGACCTCGCGCTCGGCTTCCGCCTCCATGTCGCGGTCGTGCTGGTACTCGGCCCAGCCAACCTGAAACGACTTGAGTTCACCACTCTCGCAGACCAGGGTACGGCCGCCGACCGCTTCGAGCAATGCCCTGTCGTGCGAGATCAGGATGATCGCCCCGGGGAAGACCGACAGCGCGTCTTCGAGCGCTTCCCGGCTCTCGATGTCGAGGTGGTTGGTCGGCTCGTCGAGCAGCAGCACGTTAGCCCCGGAAGCCACCAGGATCGCCAGAGAGAGCCGGCGCTGTTCCCCTCCGGAAATGTCGGAGAGTGACTTGTTGACGTCGCCGCCGGAAAAGAGGAAGGCGCCGAGCAGGTCGCGTACCTTCTGGCCGGTGAGCCCGGTCTCCCGGGCGGCTGCCTCGAGGACCGATCCTTCGCCGGCCGCGGTCTCCGCGTGCTGGGACAGATAGCCGATCTTCGCGTTGTGTCCGAGGCGCACCGATCCGGCGGCGGGTTGCCGCTCACCGGCCAGGGTCTCGATCAAAGTCGTCTTGCCGGCCCCGTTGGCCCCGATCAGGACGACGTGCTCGTCGCGCTCGACCAGGAGGTTGGCGTTGTCGACGAGGGTTCGCCCGGGCACTTCGAGCCGGCCGTTGACCAGTTTGAGCACCACCCGGCTGGCGCGCTCCGGCTGCGCGAAGCTGAAAGCGAGCCGCCGTTTATCCTCGGGGTCGAACGAGGCGGCACCGGCCTTGACCTTGTCTATCTGCTTGACCTTCGACTGCGCCTGCTTGGCCTTGCTCGCCTTGTAACGGAAGCGCTCGACGAACTGCTCCATCCGCGCGATTTCGGCTTCCTGTTTCTCGATCGCTTTGCCGAGGGCGACCTGACGGGCCGCATGCTCCTTGCGCCAGGCGTGCCAGGGCCCTTTGAAGAAACGCGACCTGCCCGCCTCGAGTTCGAGGACGGAAGTGCCGACCGATTCGAGGAACCAGCGGTCGTGTGCGACCAGGACGACGGCCGCATCCAGTTCTTTCAGGTAACCCTCGAGCCACTCCAGGGTCGGGATGTCGAGGTGGTTTGTCGGCTCGTCGAGCAGCAGCAGGTCGGCGCGGGCGGCAAGGGCACGGGCCAGCGAGGCCCGGGTCAGCTCACCGCCGGAGAAGGTCGACAGGTCACGGTCGAATTCGGAATCATCGAAGCCCAGCCCGCGCAGGACCACGAGCACTTCGTCGCGCCAGCGGTAGCCCCCGTGGAGCTCGAGCTTCTGCTGGGCCTGCGAATACGCGGCCATCGTCGCGTCGGAGTGGTCCCCCGACGACATCGCCTCCTCGAGTCGCGCGAGTTCGTTCTCGGTCTCGATCGTGTCGGCCCGGCCGGTGAACACATATCCGGAGAGGGTCAGGCCGGAACCGCGCGGCGGACGCTGGTCGTGAAGCGCCACCCGGACTCCGCGGCCGATGCTCAGCGAGCCGGAGTCGTTCGGCAGCTCGCCCGCAAGCATGCGCAGCAGCGTCGACTTGCCGGCACCGTTACGACCGGAAAGCGTCATGCGGTCGCCCCTCGTCAATTTGAACGAGACGTCGGAGAACAGCGGTTCTCCGCCGAGATGAATGCCGATATTGGATGCGGTTACGACTGCCATGGGCGACTGCCAAGTCTGGCAACTCTGCTGACTTCGTGTGCATCCGCCTGCCTGGGGCGAACCTGCCATTGACGTTGTGGCAGGATTGCCCGCTCCGGCAATCCCCACCCGACCCTCGGACGACAGCAATGAGCAACGGCGACTTCAGGCCCAATCCAGGACGAGCGACACAACCCGCGTCCCCGTGGGATGCGCAGATCCCGTCGTACGAGTCCACCTATGGGGTTTCGCCGTACCCGCCGATCGCCGACTACGGCTTCCTCTCCGACGGCGAGGTCTCGGCCCTGGTTGCCCCCAGCGGCAACGTCGAATGGTTCTGCCTGCCGCGCTTCGACTCGCCCAGCGTCTTTGGCTCCATCCTTGACCGCAGCGCCGGCAACTTCCGGGTCGGGCCGGCCGACATCAACGTTCCGACCCACCGCCGCTACCTGCCGGGAACGATGGTCCTCGAGACGAGCTGGGGCACCGGCGACGGCTGGATCATCGTCCGCGACGTGCTCCTGATCGGTCCGTGGCACCACGAACGCGACCGCTCCGGCACCCACCGGCGGGCACCGACCGACTACGACGCCGACCACGTTCTACTGCGCATGGTTCGCTGCGTCCACGGTGAGGTGCAGCTGGTCATGGACTGCAAGCCCGTCTTCGACTATGGCCGCAAACAGGCGAGCTGGGAGTACGCCGGCGACGCCTATCACCAGGGAATCGCCACGGCCCCCGGCTGTGACACCCAGCTGAAGCTGACCAGCGACCTCAACCTCGGTTTCGAAGGGCCACGCACGACCGCCAGGACCCTGCTCAAGGAAGGCGACGTGCGCTTCGTGGCCCTTTCCTGGAGCGAGCACGAAGCGCCTCAGGACTACGACGAGGCTTACAACCGCCTGGTCTGGACCGCTCACCACTGGCAGAACTGGCTCGCCCGGGGAACCTTCCCCGACCATCCCTGGCGCAGCTACCTCGAACGCTCGGCGCTGACACTCAAGGGACTCACCTATTCCCCCACCGGAGCCCTGATCGCCGCCGCGACCACCTCGCTGCCGGAAACGCCCAAGGGCGAGCGCAACTGGGACTACCGCTATTCGTGGATCCGCGACTCGACTTTCACCCTCTGGGCTCTCTACACGCTCGGCTTCGACTGGGAGGCCAACGACTTCTTCTATTTCATCGCCGACGTGGCCAGGGGCTCCGACGACCTGCAGATCATGTACGGGCTCGCGGGCGAGACCAAGCTGACCGAAGAGATCCTCCACCACATGCACGGGTACGAAGGCGCCTCCCCGGTGCGCATCGGCAACGAAGCCTACGACCAGCGCCAGCACGATGTCTGGGGCGCGGTCCTTGATTCCTTCTACCTCCACACGAAGTCGCGAGACGGCATGCCGGAGGAGATCTGGCCGATCCTCAAGCAGCAGGTCGACGCCGCGCTCGAGAACTGGGAAGGCAAGGACCGGGGAATGTGGGAGGTCCGGGGCGAGCCCCAGCACTTCACGTCTTCCAAGGTCATGTGC
Organism: Solirubrobacterales bacterium; assembly: GCA_038256675.1. GTDB lineage: Bacteria > Actinomycetota > Thermoleophilia > Solirubrobacterales > 70-9 > 67-14. Next base: position 3,585 of record JBBSKC010000120.1, read on the forward strand.
TGGGTCGCGCTCGACCGAGGCACCCGCCTCGCCCGGCTGCGTGAGGATCACGAACTCGCCGAAGAGTGGCAGCTGGCGGCCGATGCGATTCACACCGACATCTGCGAGAACGCGGTCGACGATCGTGGAGTGTTCACCCAGCACTACGACACCGACGCCCTCGACGCCTCCTGCCTGCTGCTGCCATTGCTGAGGTTCCTGCCGGCGGACGATTCCCGGATCAAGGCCACGGTGCTCGCGATCGCCGACGAGCTGACCGATGAGGGCCTGGTCCTCAGGTACCGCACCGACGAGACCGACGACGGGCTCGAAGGTGAAGAGGGCAGCTTCACGATCTGTTCGTTCTGGCTGGTCAGCGCCCTGGTGGAGATCGGCGAGGTCGACCGGGCCCGCCAGCTCTGCGAACGACTGCTGGGCTACGCCAGTTCGCTTCAGCTCTACGCGGAAGAGATCGACCCGCGGTCGGGACGGCACCTCGGAAACTTCCCCCAGGCCTTCACCCACCTGGCGTTGATCAACGCCGTGATGCACGTGATCCGGTCCGAGCAGGACCCGACCGATCAGTAGCACCACTCCGGTAGTTCCCGGGATGTGAAAATACCGTGTCATTCCCTTTGGCAACGCAACATTGTCGAAATCCCGGTGTTACTTTGATCACCATGAGAACCCGCCTGCTTTCCTCACTCGCCCTGATCACCCTGGCCCTGTTCGGATTCGCCTCTTCGGCGAACGCGGCGCAGAAGCCGATTCCGAGCATCAAGTCCACTCCGGAGTTCCGCCAGCTCAAGGGCTTCGTCTCCACACTCTTCGCCAAGCGCAACGTCAGGACGACCAACGCCCGGAAGGGTGCCTTCAAGACCACGCTGAAGACCAGGCGGACCAAGGCCAACCTCAAGGCCACCGCTCTGTACAACCGTCGTGACCTCCGCATCAGCAAGCAGGACGACAAGAAGGAGAGGCGTGCGATCAAGCAGGTCCGCGACACGCAGAAGGTCCGGATCGCGAGGCTCAACGGCAGCCTCAATGACCGCCTCGGCGCGCTCAACGCCAAGCAGAACCTCGCGGTCGGCGCGATCAACGCCAAGTACGCCAACCGCATCGATCCGCTGTCGAGGAAGCGCGTCATCCTCCAGAAGCGCCTCGCCAAGACCACGAACGCGGCCAAGCGCACCAGGATCGCCAGGAAGATCACCGCGGTCCAGCGGCAGATCAACAGCTTCGTCAACGCCAGGCAGGCGGCGGTGAACGCGGTAGCCGCCAGATACAACGTGCGGGCGGCGAACGTCAAGGATCTCTTCGCCGGCAAGTTTGCCAACGTCAGGGCGGCCGCCAAGCGCCAGATCACGCAGGCCAGGTCCGCCTACAGGCGCCTCTACCGCCAGCAACTGGCAGCGGCCAGACAGCGGAAGTCCGCTGAAGTCTCGCTGATCACCACGGTGCGTGACCGCGGTGCCGGTTACATCGAGCAGATGCCGGTCAAGTGACCGACAATTTTCAATTGCGGTCGATTGACCGACAGTTTTCAACTGCGGTCAAATAACGAAGTCTCATTTGAACGCCGAAAGGGCCCGCCTGAGCGGGCCCTTTCTTTTGCATCACG
>JBBSKC010000121.1:0-5127 GCA_038256675.1 Solirubrobacterales bacterium
CCGGTCCGGCCGGTGTTCGGGGGTCCGTGGATGAGGTGGAGGGGCATCAGCTGAGACTAGAGTCTTCCGCGGCGGCCCGAACCTGACGCAAACGCTTTGTTTATCCGTAATTTGCGGGCTTGCCGAGGCAGTTTTTACGTCCACCGGCGTCTCTATCTTCACTGGTGACCCTATTCCCACCAGAAGGACGGTCCCGCCACATGTCACTCTGCTTCGTTGACCCAGCTGATGCGATTCACGTCATCGCCGATTCCGTCGGTCGTGAGGCTCGTCGCCAGCTCCTCGGTGAGGCATTGCGTGCATGGGTGGACGAGATCCCCGAGGATGAACTCGAGGCGCAGTATGCCCGAGCACTCGCGGAGCTCGACCAGGACGACCTGTCTCTGCTCGCTGCCTGGCACGGTTCTATGGACCTCGGGCAGCCGGTGCCAAACCGTGACTTCCTGATGGGTGCCTTCGGTTCGCTCGGCGAGCATCGCCGCGAAGCCCTCAAGCTCGCCGCCGGCTTCCGCGGGGAAGAGGTCCTCGAAGAAGGACTGACCGAAGACCTCGCTCTAGAGACAGTCGTGGGCTGGCTCTCCCCGGAGCGCCTCATGGCCCTGGCCGCCGAGGCCATGGACCTGTACATATGGGACCGAATCGGCTCCGACAACTGAAGTTTGCCTCGGTTGGCGGGCGGCCCCCAGGAACGTCCTGGACGCGCCTGGCTTCGTCGACGCCCGGAATGGGCAGCTCACGTACTGAGTACTATCGCGGCCGCATTCCGGGCTTTACTCCTTGCCAGCCACGCCCAGGTCGTCCCTGAGCACCACCCTCATCAGAGAACCGGAAAAGCCGAGTCTCGAAAGCTCTAAAAAGGCGGCGAGATCGGAAAAGTGGTCGATAATCGCGAACTTTCCCTATCTCGACGCCTCTGACTCGCCCGCCACCGCGGGGGCGGATCAACGGCTTGGCAGTATCTGTCCGGTAGTCGTCCTTGCTGACAGAGTCGTGAGGGGCCATAGTGGTGGCTATGTACGCGGATCTCGCCACTCGCCGCATCGTGATCCTTGCTTTCCAGGGGGTCCAGCCGCTGGATGTAATCGGGCCGGCCGAGGTGTTCTCCACCGCGTCGGCACTGGCTGACGGCTCGCCGTATGAAGTCGAAGTGGTCGCCGAGACCGGTGAGACCATTGAACCGGCTTCGGGCAGCTACGGCCTGGTGCCGGGTAAGACCACCACCGACTGCCGGGGGCCGATCGACACCCTGATCGTCGCCGGCGGGCTCGGCGTCTATCCAGCCGAAGACAGCGAGAGCCTGATCTCGTGGATCGCCGACGCCGCCGGGCGATCACGCCGGGTCACATCGGTCTGTTCCGGTGCGTTCCTCCTGGCCCGTGCCGGATTGCTCGACGGTCTCCGGGCGACCAGCCACTGGTCGGTCTGCGCCGAACTCGGACGCCGATTCCCGGAAATCGAAGTCGACGATTCGCCGATCTTCGTCAATGACGGCAACGTGTGGACTTCAGCGGGAGTGACCGCCGGTATGGACCTGTCGCTGGCCCTGGTCGCGGCCGACCTGGGCGAGGAAGCTGCCCTCAAAGTGGCGCGGTGGCTCGTACTCTTCCTGCGCCGGCCCGGAGGGCAAGCGCAGTTCAGCACTCACCTGTCTGCTCTTCCTGCCGCTCGGCCGGGAATCCGCGACCTGCAGCTCTGGATCGCTGATCATCTGGCCGACGATCTTCGGGTCGAGGCACTCGCTGAAAGGGCGAACATGAGTCCACGCAATTTCGCCCGGTCCTTCGCCCATGAGACCGGAGTGACCCCCGGTGCCTACGTCGAGGCCCTGAGGGTCGAGCGGGCACGCCAGAGCCTCGAGCGTGACGTGGCACCGATCGAATCGGTCGCTGGCAGCTGTGGATTCGGCACACCCGAGACCATGCGCCGCGCGTTCTCTCGCCGGCTCCGCGTTTCACCCGCCGAGTACCGAGCCCGCTTTCGGCGGGAACCTGAACGAACGGGCACCGCCCGCCGAGAGGAATGACGATGCAGATCGCCTACCTGCTTTACCCGAGATTCACCGCCCTCGACATCATTGGCCCGCACGATGTGCTGGACAACGTTCCCGGCGCTGAGTCGGTGTTCGTCGCCGAAGAGGCGGGACCAGTCAGGAATGACAGCGACACACTGTCCCTGGTCGCGGACAAGTCGATCAACGAAGTGACAGCACCGGAGATTCTGGTGATCCCGGGGGGATTCGGCTCGCGCGCGTTGCTCGATCACGAACCCCTTCTCCAGTGGATCCGCGATGTCAACGAGACGACTACCTGGACGACCTCGGTCTGCACCGGTTCGCTCCTTCTCGCCGCGGCGGGACTGCTCGAGGGCGCGCCGGCCACGACACACTGGCTCTCACGAGAGCTCCTGGGCACCCTCGGTGCTGATGTTCAGACCGACCGGGTCGTCCAGCACGGCAAGATCGTCACCGCGGCCGGTGTTTCCTCTGGCATCGACATGGCCCTGCGGCTGGTCCAGCTGATGTACGGGAACGAAATGTCTTCGGCGATCCAACTGGCGATCGAGTACGACCCCGAACCACCGCTCGATTCCGGTTCGCCCGAAAAGGCGAGCCAGCACGTGGTCGACCTCGTCACCGCCGTCTTCGACGAACAGGAACCGGCACGACAGGTACCCCGGTAAGGCGTCAGTCCGCGAGAAGTTCGTGGACCTCAGCGCGGGCTTGCGCCGTTTCGCGGAAATGAACGGCGTGGATGCCGAGCTCGGTCGCGGACGTGCAGTTGATCTCGATGTCGTCAATGAAGATGCAGGCTTCCGGCGGAAGCTGGACCCGCTCGAGCATCAGTTCGTAGATCCGCGGATCGGGCTTTCGCACACCGACGAAACCGGAGTCGACGACCGTCTCGAAGAGTTCGTCGATCGGCATCATTTCGCGCCAGAGCGGTTCCCACTCCTTGACGTTGTTGGTCAGGAGCGCGGTTCGCAGGCCGTCGCGCTTCACCTCGCGGATCAGGTCGATCATCCCGGGGTTGGGGTGGAGGGCGCCGAAGAAGGTGATGCCGAACTCCTCGATGACCGGACGACGACCGAGGTGCGGTTCGAGGCCGTCGGCCAGCTGGTCGGAGAACTCCCGTTCGGTGATTCGCCCGCACTCGAGCTCGAAAAGCGGGTTGGTCCCCGTCTTTTCGGTCATCTCCTTGAGCGCGATCCCGAAGATTTTCGGAGGAATGCCGGCCTTGTCCTGCATCGCCATGAAGGATTCCGCGAGCGGCGTCGTCAGCACGCCGCCAAAATCCGAGATGACCATTTCGATCTTGCGCATCAGCCGTCCTGATTCCTGGCGGCGCTGATCTCGTAACGGCCGAGGCCCAGGTGCCCGTCGAGCGACCACCGGAAGAGCGCGGTGTTGATCTGCCGGACACCGACCCTGGCCGTGCAGCCGGAGATGACCGAACCGGCGCCATGGAGGATCGCGATCTCGTCCGAAGCGGGCCAGAGTTCGAGCGTCGCCCGGACCTGCCGGCCGGCGCCGTCGTACTCGGTCGAGAGCAGGACCTCTTCGAACTCGACGTAACCGCGGGGGTGGGAAATGGCCGAAACGGCCTCTTCTTCGCTGTGTTTCCTGGTGCCCGGCGGAGCCGCCGTGGCGGCGCATATCAGTCCGCCGTCGGCCAGGATGATCGTCAGGTCACGGGTAAGTTCGGTGGGGTTCCCCGTCCCCCCGCGGGAATGGAGCACGCCGGAACAGTCAAGTTCGAACGTTTGATCGCGATCGACCAGGGTGCCGGTCATGCCGGCAAGGCGCGCTTCGCGACGGCCGGTCAGTTCCCCGTCGAAGACGATCGGCTCACCTTCGGAGGCGATCCGGAGCTCCAGTGAGCCTCGGTCCGTCTCGAGCGAAAGCGGCCCGTCGCTCAGGCGGTCCAGGCCGTGCTCGGGGATCGGCGCCGCAGCGATCACATCGTTGCCGATCATAATTGCGCCGGAGCCGCCGTTGGTGAGGCTGACGAAGAGGCCCGATTCGGGATCGAGAATCTCGACTGAATGCGTTTTCAAGGCTTGGGCTTCGATTCCGGAGAGGGTAGCTCCGGAACGTCCTGCCCCGCGTTTCCTTCCGGGGAATCGGTCACGTCGATTGCTTCGCCGTCGACGTCGTATCCGGTCCGGCCGGAACGTTTCCGGTACGCCTTGTATCCCCGGTTGCCCCAGGTGGCGCTTGTTGCGGCCACCTTCCAGCGGCCCGCAAACAGCATGAAGAGGGTGATCCGGATCAGGTACCGGGTCGGCGGGAAGAGCAGCAGCAGTCCGATCCCGCTGGTGATGAATCCCGGGAGGATCAGCAGGGTCGCACCGGCGGTGATCATCACGCCGTCGAAGGCTTCTTTGGCCGGTGGCCTGCGTTCCGCCATCGCGCCGCGGAACCGGTTCCAGTGGGTCCGTCCGCGGTAGCGCAGCACCATGACGCCGGTGACTGTCGACAGGAAAATCAGGCTCAGCATCCAGAAGAACCCGATTGCTCCGGCCACCTTGACCATCACGTAGAGCTCGGCGATCGGCCAGATGACCAGCAGGGCTAGGAGAATCGCGAACATGAACCTAAGGTTAAACGCTGGGGACTCCGGGCCGGACTCCCGGTGCCGGTCAGCTCGCCCGGTAAGATGCCTCCATGTCTGAAGACCAAGCAACGATGCCCTCGGAAGAGCTCGTCTATGAAGCACTCGAAGAAGTGATCGATCCAGAACTGGGTCTCGATTTTGTCTCGCTCGGTCTCGTCTACGAGGTCGAAGTCGAGTCACCCGACGTCTACGTCACTTTCACGTTAACCACGCCGGCCTGTCCGATCGGCCCCCAGGTCTCGGAGCAGATGAAGGAGTTTGTCGGCAACCTCGACGGAGTGCGAGACGTTCACCCGAAAATGATCTTCGATCCGCCGTGGTCCCCGGAGATGATGACCGAGGACGCCAAGTTCGCCCTCGGTTTCTGAGCGACCCGGCTACCAGATGGTCGACGCCACAGAATCGACCAGGTCCTATCTCGAAGCGGTAAACGCGGCGAATGCTCCGGCTGCCGAGCGCATTGCCCTCGGCTGCCTCGACGACGGCATGAGCATCGAGACTCTTTACGGCGACG
>JBBSKC010000122.1:0-5101 GCA_038256675.1 Solirubrobacterales bacterium
AAGCCGACGAGCGGAATCGAACCGCTGACCCCTTCATTACGAGTGAAGTGCTCTACCAACTGAGCTACGTCGGCGCTGGCGGCATTGTAGGTGGTGCTGCTCTGTCCGGATCGTCCGGTACCGCTGGGAGAATCGGCCGATGGCCGAAGAGCGAGAGAAGGACCTGCCCCGGCTCGAGCGCGGCAACGACCTTTCCCGCATCTTCGCCTTCACCGACGGCGTTTACGCGATCGCAATCACGCTGCTCGTCCTGCAGATCGATGTGCCGGCCGGGATCACCGACAACGCGTCTCTCTGGTCGGGCATTCAGGACGAAGGCGACGACCTGCTAGCCTTCGCGATCAGCTTCGCGGTGATCGGAATGAACTGGGTGGGTGCCCACCGCTTCATGCGGACGGTCGATGAGTACGACCGCGGACTGATGCTGCTGACCCTGTTCTCGCTTTTCTGGGTGGTCCTGATCCCCTTCACCAGCCAGCTCATGGGCGAGTACGCCAGCCAGGCCAAGCTTTCCGTGATGCTCTACGTCGCGAACATGCTTCTCACCGTGATTGCTTCGGGACTGATGCAGCGTCACGTGCTGAAAGCGAACCTGGGCAAGCCTGAGTACCGGTGGGACACGGAGCTGACTCTCAAGTCGAGCGTGTTCACCGGGGCGGTCTTCATTCTGACCATCCCCATCGCCTACCTGCTCGGGCCGGTCACTTTTCTCCTCTGGTTCGGACTCCGGTGGGATCCCTACCAACGACAGCGAAACGACGCCTACAGATCAGGTCGCCGACCGGCCGATTGATCGGTCCGGCAGGCCGGCCAGGCCGATCTCGACCGTACCGGTGTAGCCGTCGTCGACGTCCCCGCCGAGCTGCACGATCAGCGACTCGTTGAAGATGCCGTCGTCTTCGTTGGTCACCGCCGGCGGCTCGTCCCGCGCATAAGCGGATGTGGCCAGTACGGCGTCCACGTCGGACTCCTCGAAATAGATCTGCGTACTGAAGTCGTATGTGGTCGAATCGCCGTCGAAGACCCGTACCTTGACGTGGATGTGGATCGTGCGGCCCGGGTAGAACCCGGGGAAGATCGTGGTGAAGGAGGCCCGCCCGTCCGAGCCGGTCACTTGACTGCCACGCAGGAAGGTCTGCCCGGTGGTGCCGTCCTGGGCGACGTCCGAGTAGCGGCCCTGGGCATCGCATTGCCACAGGTCCACGGTCGCTCCAGCGAATGGGTCGCAGTCGGCGGTGGCACTGAAGACAGCGAAAGACAGGTTCAACTCGACGCCGGCCTTCGATGCCCTGATGTCGGCGCGATCGAGCATCTCGTCGACGAAAAAGGGTCCTTCGGTCTGCTCCGGGGTCAGGACGCAGCTGGCGGCGTCGAGCGGGTCGGGGACGGCCGGGGGTCCGGAGCCGCCTTCGCCCAGTCTCGGCAGGCCGATCGCGGCCGCCGCCGCCCCGGCACCGGCGACTCCGGCCGCGGCGATTGCCTGACGGCGGGTGAGCCGGCTCTTGCCGCCGGTCGGGCTCAATCTGGTGCGCCCGGCGCCGCGCTCACTTCTTGAGTCTGACCGGCGACATGCAGTTGACGGTGCCGCGCCAGCCGAGGGTTCCGCCCTGGCCGTCGATGTTGGCATTTACCACCGTGACCCACCAGGTCCTCGGTGTGTAACCGCCGGTAATCGGATTGTTGGGGCCCGACGAAGAGATCACGAGATTGATGAAGCTGGTCAGCATGCCGCCGGAAACGGCGACCGCGCCTCCCGGGCAGACGAGCCTGACGTAGCTGCCCTTGTTCACTTCGGTCAGGATCGGTGTCTCGGAATCGGTGATGCGCGACTGGATCGAGACCGCCCGGACCTTGCCCCTCTTTCTGTTCTTCTTCGTGGCCGAAATTGCCGCGCCGTTGACCGCCATGGTGCTGGCGGCGACCTGGGCCTGGGTCGCGGGGACCGTGCCGACGTTCGGGGCGGGGGCGATGTCCGCCTCGCGGTTCAGCCCGTCACCTACGGTCGGGGCGACCCCGAAGACCAGTCCGAGCAGAACCAGGCCGCCGACGATGCCGAAGCGGGTTCGCATCCGCCGACCGTTCCTCCTGCGATCTTCCCTGCCTGCTCCCTGCATGCCCCCATTGTTACACGCCGGCTCAGGGGGTCGGGGCATCTGGCCTTACACTAGACCTCAATGTCCTGACCGGAAAAGGATCGTTTTGCCTTACCCAATCGGATTGCTCCCAAATCTCGGCCCGCTCGAAATCGCCATCGTCCTGGTGATCGTGATCATCATCCTCGGGCCCAAACGCATCCCGCAGACGGCCCGTGCGGTCGGCCGGGGCTTCCGCAACTTCAAGGGCGAGGTCAAGAGTCCCGACGAAGACGAGCCGGACGAGCTGACCGAGGCGCGGGCGCACGATCCGGCCGGGTCGAAGCCCAGCGAGAAGAGCAAGACAGAGAGCTGATACTGCCCGGCGGCGGTGTTTCAGAGGACCCGACTTGGTACCACTGAATATCCCGAACGCCCTGACGCTTCTGCGGATCCTCGCCGTGCCGGTCGTGGTCGTGGCACTGCTGGACGGCACGCCGAACGGCGACACGCTGGCCGCGATCGTTTTCGCCCTCGCCGCGATGACCGACGGGCTCGACGGCTACATCGCCCGCTCCCGGGATTCGATCACCACCTTCGGCAAGCTGATGGACCCGCTTGCCGACAAGCTCCTGATCACCGCCGCGCTGGTCTCGCTGGTCTCGCTGAACCGTTTGCCTGCCTGGGTGGCGATGGTGATCATCGCCCGGGAGTTCGCGGTCACGGGACTGCGTTCGATCGCCGCCGAGCGCGGCGTGGTCATCGCCGCCAGCTGGATGGGCAAGGTCAAGACGGTGCTCCAGATCGGTGCGGTGTTCGCGCTGATCACCTTCAACCCGTCGCCGGCGTGGGTCGACGCACTGGTTTACGTCGCGGTGGTCGCGACCGTAGTCAGCGGCCTCGATTACTTCTTCGGACTACGCAAGCGGATCGCGGAACAACGCCGCCACGAGGAACACGCGACCGACCAGGACCTACTCGGTTAATACCGCATCCAATCCACTTCGCTCAGCAGAAGAAATGAATGGTTTCGCTGTGCGGATTGGATGGTGATGATCCGGGCCAGCTAGCTATCTAGCCACTCTCTCATTGACGTGTGGTTCTGGTAGTGGCTGTTGTCGGTCGCCATCTCGTCCCGCAGGTCCCCCAGCAGTCCGAACCGCTCGGCGACCACGTTGTGGCGGAGGATCGTCTCGAGGTTCTCCTGGCGGGCCATGACGAAAGCGTTCGGTGAGAGCGACGAGTATTTCTCGACCACCTGGCGCAGCATCTCGCGCACGCAGTCCTCGACGAAGCGGGGCTGGGCGTGGGCCTTGGCGACCACGGCCAGTTCGTCCGGGCGTTTCATCAGTTCGTAGATTTCGGAACTCATCGAGCTTTCGACCAGCCGCAGCAGGTCCCGCGCGTCGACGTCGGTGGCGGAACCTTCGGCGCAACCGATGTGGAGGGTGCCGATGCCGCGCTGGTTGTGGGTGGCGATCGGCACGGTTTCGACGATCTCGTCGATCTGGTCCGCGGTGTAGCCGCGCGCTTCGAGCCGTTCGCGGGAAAGGTCCGCGACCATGCCCTGGGCGCAGGGGCAGGCGGTCATGCCCTGGGCCTGGACCCCGGTCACCGTGCGGGTCGCTTCCGCCGAGGCGACCGCGGTGCCGAGCAGGGTGTAGATCTGCTGGTTGGCGATGCCGGAGACCGGGGCGGGGACGGTCTCGGCGTAGTTCGCCTTGATCGAGACCTCGGCCCGGATTCCTTGCTGGCGTTCGCGAACCAGTTCGGCGATCCGGGCGGCGAGTCGTTCGGCCCGCATGGACTCCGACTGGATCACCTCTTCGATCGCTTCCGCCACGTTCTCCTCAAAGCGCGACATGTGAACGCCGGCCTGGTCGGGACCGAGGTCGACGAAACACTCGAGTTCCGCGTGGTAGTGGCCCGCGTCACCGAGGCTGATCACCTTCTCGACGCCGGTGACACCGACCCGGGAGAGGCTCACGCGGGTGGCCGGCGCGGATGCCTGCGCGTCGATCCCCTTGGGGGCGGCTGTTGTCTCTGGATTGATCATGTTCGGGTCCCAAGCGTGAAATCGGACGATGCCGGGTATGCAAGCTTAACCGTCCGCCGCATTCGCGGCGCTAATCAGGCGGGAGCGCGGCTGTCCTATAATTCCCCGACTGGGGTAGACGGAATTTCTGAACATCAAAAACCCAGGCATGGGGGCATGTATGGAAGTTGATAGCGAAGAGCTGCGAGTGTTGATCGTGGCTGGTCGTAAGCAGGGTTACCTGACTTACGAAGCTATCGCCAAGGCCGTCTCCGACCTCGACGTCAATCGCGAGCAGATCGAGGAACTCCATGCCAATCTGACCGAGCAGGGCATCGAGGTCATCACCAAGGAGGACGCGACCTCGCGCAACCCGGTCGAGGAGGTCGCCGCTCCGCCGACCCGGGTCGCCACCGAAGTCGGCGCCGAGACCAACCTCGATTCACTACGCCTCTACCTCCGTTCGATCGGGCAGGTCGACCTGCTGAACGCCGCCCAGGAGGTCGAACTCGCCAAGCGGATCGAGCGCGGCGACATGGAGGCCAAGCGGCAGATGGTCGAAGCCAACCTGCGACTGGTGGTCTCGATCGCCAAGAGTTATCTCGGCCGCGGATTGAGCTTCCTCGACTTGATCCAGGAAGGTTCCCTCGGCCTGATCCGGGCGGTCGAGAAGTTCGACTACCGCCGCGGCTACAAATTTTCGACCTACGCCACCTGGTGGATCCGCCAGGCGGTGACCCGTGCGGTCGCCGACAAGTCCCGATCGATCAGGATTCCGGTCCACATGGTCGAGAAGCTCAACCGGGTCCACTTCGTCGAGCGCCAGCTGGTCCAGGACCTTGGCCGCGAGCCGGAACCGTTCGAGATCGCCGAAGAACTCGGCTGGACGGTCCAGGAGGTTCGTGACGTCTGGCGGGTCTCCCAGGCACCGATCTCCCTGGAGAAACCGGTCGGCGACGGGGAGGAGACCGAACTGGTCGACCTGGTCCGCGAC
>JBBSKC010000123.1:0-5038 GCA_038256675.1 Solirubrobacterales bacterium
AGGAAGCAGGAGAGATCGATGCGGATCTGTTGCGCCGGATTCAGGAGGAGGGTTACGCCGGTGGCATACTTTTCGAATGGACGGACGAGTGGTTCAAGTTCACCTGGAACACACTCGACCTCGAAAAGCCGGACTTTCGAAGGGCCCTGTGGAGGAACGTCCTGACCAACGAAGAGCACTTCGGGATGCTTGCGATCGAGCCGGGGGAGGTGCCGACCAGGGTTCTTGACGGCAACGACGACGACTGGACGGCGGATTCAAGTCAGGTGATAGCCGAATCCCGGGGACCGGTCAGCGAGGTCCGGGCTGCTCACGACGCCCAGTACCTCTGGCTTCGGATCAGGCTTACGGAGGACCAGCTCTGGGACAGCCAGCCCATCTTCGTGGGACTGTCGGTGACTGACGAAGGAAATGGCGGGCTGCCTGGCAAGGAGGGGGCGGATCCTTCGGCGGACCATGCCGTGATCGTCGGCCCCGGTCAGAGGGCCACCCTCCTTCAAGCTTCCTGGCTCGACCCCTTGCCATGGCTTTACGGGATCAACTTCGAGTATGTGCCTTTCGATGAGGCAGCGATGAAGAGGGGCAGCGGCGACTGGACCAATCCGCGTCAGATTCTCAACCGGCCCCTGGTGGTGCCCGGAGTCGGCCCGCAGCCGGCCGAATTTGCGGATTCGAGCGGGCTGCAGTGGGGCACGGGCGACCCCGACGCAGAGGGCTTCGACCAGAGGAGCCTCGTAATGGGGGAAGGAGAAGTCCTCGAACTCCGGCTTCCCTGGGGAATGATCGGCTTCGGTGACCCGTCATCCCATCAGGTACTCAGGGGCCAGCCGGATGGCACGATGACAACCGAGCGCACAGGCTCGGTCGGGATCACCATCCAGGCTGGCGATCAGCCACTGCTCGAAACCTCGGGCTACGACTGGGATGACTGGAACTCGGTCGACTGGCACGAACGCCGGAAGGCCTCCTGGCCGACGATCTCCGAGGAGATGACGAGAAGTGCCGCGTCCAGGATGGCCGGCAGCTAAACCCCGGTTCTTCAAAGCGGTTTTCGGCTCTGACGCTCAGGCTGACTCCGGGCATCCCCGCTGTCGCCGAGGCCTTCGCTACTTGTCGCGGTCCTGCTGCTTCAGGAAGCGCTGGAACTCCATGGCGATCGAGTCGCCGCTTGGTACTTCGATGTCGCCGCTGTGGCGCTCGCGCTGCTCGATTTCGATCCGGCTGACCAGTTCCTCGACTTCGGGGTCGGCGGAGACGGCGCGGCCGATCTGCTCTTCGTAGGCGACCGTTTCGTCTTCGAGTCCGGAGATGTCGGCGGCGACACCGGTGATGCGCTCGAGTCGCTCGCTCAGGGCGAGGGCGGCTTTCGGGTTCGGCACCGCGGCCACGTAATGGGGGACGGCGGCCCAGAGGGAGGCGGAAGGCAGGCCGGCGGCGCGGCAACGATCGTGGATCACGCCGACGATGCCGGTCGGGCCTTCGTAGTTGGAGCGTTCCATGTCGAGTTGCTTGATCATCGCCTCGTCGGTCGCGAGGCCGGTGATCGGCACCGGCAGGGTGTGGGCGACCTCGGCAATCAGGGAGCCCATCACGACCACCTTGTCCACTTTGAGGAACTCGGCCACCTTGACGATCGTCTCCGAGTAGGTGCGCCACTTGAGGTTGGGCTCGGTGCCGTCGAGCAGGACCAGGTCCCGCTCGGCGCCCTGGGCACGGCCGGCGATGAAGGTGTTGCGTGGCCATTCGATCCGGCGATGGCGGCTGTCGGTGAAGCTGATCGTCGGCCGGTTCGCCTGGAAGTCGAAATACTCCTCCGGGTCGATCTCGGCCAGAACGTCGACCTCGAGGGAATCGCAGAGGGTCTCCAGGGCGGAGGATGCCGCGGACGCAGCGTCGTTCCATCCGCGGAAGGCGCAGACGAGAATCGGGTCGCGGAGTTTCGGCGGATTCATCTCCCACCGCAAATGGTCCATGAGTTCAGCGTAGAGGATGGCGCTCGTCTGCCCGGCAAGTCAGTATGTGAATCGTGGAAAGTGCGACATCAGGAACTTCAGCTCCGAACGGCCCGCCGGTGGTCGAACTGACCCCCGGTCAGGCTTTCACCGGACGCTACGTCTGCGCTCGCAAGGACCGGTTGACCGCCCGCAACGGCTCCGGGTACCTGAGCCTCGAACTACGTGACAAGTCCGGCTCGATTCCCGCACGGATCTTCCGCGACGTCGACCAGATCGGCCTGCGTTTCGAACGCGGCGACGTGATCCGGGTCAAAGGCAAGGTCGAACGTTTCCGCGGGGTGCTCAGTGCCGAGCTGGAGAACGTGGTGAAGGACGAAAACGAAGGTTCGGACTCGACCGAGTTCCTGCCGACTGCCTATCGCGATCGCGAGGAACTCGAAGGCTTCCTCGAGCACCTGACCCGCGAGGTTCACAACGCCGCGCTGCGGAACGTGGTCGAAACGCTGCTCTTCAAGGGTCCGGCCGCGGAGGAGTTCCGCCGGGCGCCATGTACCCGGGCCGGCCACCACGCGTACGTGGGCGGGCTGATCGAGCACACCGTCGCGGTCGCGACGCTGGTCACCGAGACCTGCGTCCTCCACCCGAAACTGAACTCGGACATGTTGATGGCCGCGGCGCTGATCCACGACATCGGCAAGACCGAGGAGTTCACCTACGGCGCCGAGATCGGGCTGAGCGAGCGCGGCAAGGCCCTCGGCCACCTTCATCTCGGGGCGGAGATGATCACCGAGGCCTCTACCTCACTCGAACGCGGCGAGCGGGACGCCTTGATGTCCACGGTCATGTGCCACCACGGCACCGACTCACTGCGCCTTCGCCACTTCCCGTCACCGGAAGCGGTCGCGCTCTACCGGCTGAACGCGCTCGACGCCCAGGTCAAGGGCGCGCTGGAACACGGCATCGGCTGATTTCGCGCGGAATTAACTCTTAACTAAAAAGCCACATTTGCAGCCCGAACGGGCGTAGCCTTTGCGTATGGACACTCATAGCCGAAATAGAAGCGGTATCGGCGGCTTTGTTGTGGCGATGCTGATGATTCTGATGTTGATCCTCGGACTCACCCCGGGCCGATCGGATGCCGGCACGACCGATCAGGGCGCCATCGCAGCCCAGACGCAGCTCGTTGAGTACCCGGACCAGCTAGGCCGCGTCGCGGTTCCGCTTCTCGCCGAGCACCGGGATCTCGGTAACTGACTCGTCCGGGTCGGTCGTGATCTCGACCGTGATCTCGCGGGTGGTCGTATCGACCGAGTTCGTCGGTTCGAGGTCCTTCGCCGACTTCGCACCGGCCTCCTCGATCTTCCTCAGCTGCGGGACAACCATCCGCTCGTAGGAACCGATCGCCTTGTTGTAGCTGGTGGCGGCCGAGTCGAGCGACTTGCCGACCCTGGCCAGCGGTTCAGCGAAGGTGGCGATCCGTTTGTGGAGCTCCCGGCCGGCGTCCGCGATCTCCTGCGCGGAGCGGGCGATCTGATCCTGCCCCCAGCCGTAGTTGATCGCCTGGAGGATCCCGATCAGGGTAGTCGGGGTCGCGATCAGGACCTTCTCCGCCAATCCGTACTGGAGCAGGGTCGAATCCTGGGCGAGGGCCGAGTGGTAGATGCCTTCGCTCGGCACGAACATGACCACGAGGTCCGGGCTCTGGTCGAACTGCGCCTGGTACTCCTTCTTCCGGAGGCTGGAAACGTGATTACGAACCTGCTGGGCGTGCTTGGCGAGGAAGGCGTCCCGGGTGTCGTCGTCCGGCTCTTCCTGAGCCTGGAGGAAGGCTTCCATCGGGACCTTGGCGTCGACCACGACGTTGCGCCCGCCCGGCATGTTGATCACGACGTCCGGGCGCAGTCGTGAACCGTCATCGGTCACCGTGACCTGAGTCTCGAAATCGCAGTGCTCGACCATGCCGGCCATCTCGATCACGTTGCGAAGCTGAAGCTCTCCCCATGACCCCCTGCCGGCGGGCTTGCGAAGGGCGGCGGAAAGGCCACCGGCCTGTTCGGCCAGGTCGCCGACGCCTTCCTTGAGGAAGTTGATCTGCTGGCCGAGTTCGGTGTGCGACTTCGCGCGGTCCTTCTCGAGTTCTTCGACCTTCTTCTGCATCTCGGTGAGCTTCTCGGTCACCGGGGTGACGGCGGTCTTGATCTCGGTCGTCCGCTTTTCGAGCTCGTTCCTCGACTGCTCCTGTTCCAGCTTCCGCCGCTCGGTCAGATCGTTCGCGAGCTGGGTCGAGGTCTTCTGGAGGACCTCGCTCGAGATCGCCGTCATCGTCTCCGACATGCGCTTCTCATCCGTGCGCAGCGACTCGATCTGACGCTCGTAGGTGTCGGCCTGGGTATAGAGCTGGGTTTCGACCGCCTTGAGCTCCGCCGCGGTCCCGGCATTCCTGCGGGTCAGAAGCGCGTAGACGGCGAGCGCCCCGAGAATTGTTCCTATGGCCAGTGCGACAACGATCATCAGTTCCTCTACCTTCTTCCGGCGCCGGGACGCCCCGGCGCTGCAGCATCAAATGCCTAAGTTCAACCTTCAGGATGGATCAAGGGTCAGACGGAACCGGGTGAATCTGACATCAATGGTCTTCCGGACCCGGGCGACGACGGTCCTTCTTCAGCTGTGATCGCGCTTTCTTGGAATTGAGAAGTTTCTTGCGGGAATTGCGGGAAGGTCTCGTGGGGCGCCTCGCCTTCGGCACTTCGAGGGCGCGGCCGAGCTTCTCTTCGAGCCGCTCCAGTGCGAGGTCGCGGTTGCGAGCCTGGGAGCGGGCATCCTGGGCGACCGCGGTGACCGTGGACCCGGCCTTCCGCTCGATCCTCGCCTTCTGGCCCGGGCTGAGCACGAGCGAGGCCGGGACGTCGAAGACCGCCTCGATCCTCGACGCCGTGACGTTTGCGTGCTGGCCGCCAGGTCCGGAGGAGCGGGAGGCCCGCAGCAGGATCTCGCTTACCGGGATGAACGGGCCACCCCGGGGCCGGATCCCGGCCTTCACGGTCCGGTCGGGCCGGGGTTGGGCGCGGCGGTGTCGAGCGGTG
>JBBSKC010000124.1:0-4970 GCA_038256675.1 Solirubrobacterales bacterium
AATCCGGTGCGAGTTCGGTCTTGCCGTTCCGCTGGAACTGCACGTCGACGGTCTCGTTCTTGCGGTAAGTCCCGAACAGGCCGAGGAGCATGGCTGACTTGCGGACCACGTTCAGTTCTTCCTTGATGATCTCCCGGTCGAAGAGAATCTTCGTGCCCTGAACGTTGTAGTCCATGCCTTCCGTCTGGGCCAGGCCGTTGATGTAGACGATGATCGGAGACTCAGCGCCTTCCGGCAGGCGGACGACGCGTCCGGCCGCGTAAGAGCCCTTGGGGATCTTCTGTTCGGGCGATTCGTCCACTACTCCAGAGCTTCTCTGATTCGGTCAAAAATCTGTTTCCGGTCGGTCGCCTCGATCGGTTTCCTGCGGATGCCGCCGATGAAGCCGAGCATGCCGCCATCACCCTGGATGTCGACCCCGGCGGTCGGCGGCGAGATCAGGCCCTTGCCGCTGATCTCGATCCTCGCGTTGACCAGCTGGTCGGGCGAGTACTCCTTGAACGCAGAGACCGAGTCGATCGGACCGTCACTGATGACCTTCTCGGTCATGGCCTCGGCCGCGGCGATGGCGTCTTCAAGATCGTCGAAGCTCTGACGGGTCACATCGGAGCCGTAACGAACGGTCATCTTCCAGTCGGCCACGGTCGGTGACTGCTCAGCCGTGGACTCAGCCGAGCGGGCGGGTGGCAGGCGGGCCGGTGATCAGCTCGGCGTCCCCGCGCTCGGCGAGCGGGATGTAGTCAGCTTCGCGGGCGCCGGTGTAGATCTGGCGCGGGCGTGAGATCTTCTTGTCGGGGTCGTCCGACATCTCGAGCCACTGGGCGATCCATCCGGCGGTCCGCGGCAGGGCGAAGATCACCGTGAACATCTCCGGCGGGATCTTCAGGGCTTCGTAGATGATGCCCGAGTAGAAGTCGACGTTCGGGAACAGCTTGCGGGAAATGAAAAACTCATCCTCGAGTGCGTGCTTCTCGAGCTCGGTTGCGATCTC
The DNA here is from genome assembly GCA_038256675.1 of Solirubrobacterales bacterium. GTDB lineage: Bacteria > Actinomycetota > Thermoleophilia > Solirubrobacterales > 70-9 > 67-14. The sequence continues at coordinate 992 of JBBSKC010000124.1, forward strand.
GATCAACGGGTTGTATTCCGTTGCCTCGAAGACTTCGTCGGCGTGGCTCTTGATGATCTTGGCCCGCGGGTCGAAGTTCTTATAGACCCGGTGTCCGAATCCCATCAGTTTCTCGTCGCGGTTCTTGACCGATTCGAGGAAGTCGGGGACGTTCTCGACCTTCTCGATCCGGCGCAGCATTTTCAGTACGGACTCGTTGGCTCCGCCGTGGAGCGGTCCGTAAAGAGCCGCGATACCGGCGGCGACCGCTGAATAGGGGTCGACGTCGGAGGAGCCGACGCTGCGAACGGCGCTGGTCGAGCAGTTCTGCTCGTGGTCGGCATGCAGGATGAAGAGCACGTCGAGGGCCTTGGCCAGGCGGGGATCCGGGTCGTACTTCGTCTCGGTCATCCTGAACATCATCGAGAGGAAGTTCTCGGAGTAAGAGAGGTCGTTGTCCGGATACGCGTACGGCAGGCCCATGTTGTGCCGGTATGAGAACGCGGCCAGGGTCGGCATCTTGGCGATCAGGCGGATCGTCGCGAGATACCGTTCGACGTGGTCGCCGAGTTTCTTGGCGTCCGGGTAGAAGGTCGAGAGGGCTCCGACCGAGGCAAGCAGCATGCCCATCGGATGGGCGTCGTAACGGAAGCCGGTGAGGAACTTCTTGATGTCCTCGTGGACGAAGGTGTGGTGGGTGACGTCGTGGACCCAGGATTCAAGCTGGGGACGCGTCGGAAGGGCGCCGAAGACCAGCAGGTAGGCGACTTCGAGGAAAGTCGACTTCTCGCAGAGTTCTTCGATCGGGATGCCGCGATGCTGGAGGATCCCGGCATCGCCGTCGATGTAGGTGATCGAGGAGCGGCAGGAAGCCGTATTGGTGAAAGCCGGGTCGAAGGCCATCATGCCGAAGTCTTCTTCGTGGACCTTGATCTGGCGCAGGTCCATTGCCTTGATCGTGTCGTCGACGATCGGCAGGTCATAGGTGCGACCGGTGCGGTTATCGGTCACGGTCAGGGAATCGTTGGCTGCGGCTACGTCGCTTACGTCACCTACCGCCGGATCTTCGGTCTTCTCTTCGGTCCCCATCGATCGCTCCTTGGCCATTCGCGTCTATTCAAGTTTGTTTATCCCGGCCAGTATCGCAGTTCCCGCCGTGGGTCTGGTCGGAGTGCCGAGTCTGGCAGGCGTCGCTCAGGATTTTGCGGTTGTCCCCGGGCGCCGTCGAATCCAGCCTTCGGTCCGCCGGATGGCCGGTCGCCCGATTGTGTTCCGTGACACCCAGGCGTAGGCGGCAGAGGGCGGCAGGAGGAGCAGGCACCACACGAGGAAGGCTCGTAAAGAACCGTTCTGAGACGGCGTGAGCAGCTGGCTGATGTAGAAAGCGATCGGCAGGTGGATCAGGTAGATCCCGTACGACTGGTCGGCGATCCACCTGACCGGTCGGCCCGTGAATACCCGTTGCAGCCAAAGCGGACCCAGGATCACGCCGAGAATCAGCATCGTGCGCACGGTCGAGGCGCCCATGTTGTCGAGCACCAGGGCCCGCCCGCGGCTGCTGCCGTCGAACCCGCTCGTGGTCTGGAGGGCCGCCTCGGTGTACGGGATCGAGAGCAGGAGGTAGGCGGGGATTCCGATCACGAAGGCGAGTAAGACGCCACGCGGAATCCAGGGACTGTCCGGATTGTCGCGGGCCCAGAAGAAGACGCGGGCGGCAGCCAGGCCGAGGGCGAAGGAGAAGAGGTAGGCCGGCGTCTGGTCCTGGGCGATGATCTTCAGGTTCTCGTCGGTGGTGACGTGACCGGAAATTGCCTGGAACAACCCGGGGAGGCTGGTCGCGGCGACCTTCCAGCCGATAGTCACCACTGCGGCGAGTCCGAGTCCGGCCCAGGGAGCCCTGAGGAACAGTCTGGCGAGCAGCGGGAATAACAGATAGAGGCCGACGATCACCGGGACCAGCCACAGGGCGCCGTTGATCCAGAACCCGACGTGGCCCTCCGGGTTGAACATTCGCGCCACGGTCTGGAGGTCGAAGACGTGCTGCAGAAAATTGCCAACGGTCGGCATGGCCGGCTCGAAATCGACCGGGATCAGCGCGATCATCAGGACCACGACGACCAGGCAGAGCCAGTACTCGGGCTGGATACGGCTGAGGCGCCTGAGGTAGAAGTCGCTGGCCCGGCCCATCTCGCCGCCCTTCATCAGGATCGGCAGGAAGAGGACGAATCCACTCAGGATGAAGAAGATGTCGAGCGTATTGCCGAAGATCGTCCAGATCAGCCGCTCGTGGAGCGAGTCACCGCCGGCGGTCAGGACCCCGGAGATGCCGAACAGGTGGAACACCACGACCCCGCCCAGCGCGAGTGCGCGCAGACCGTCAAGAGGGCCGATCCGTTCCCGGACTCGTTCCCCTGCCACTCGGGATTACCCGCCGTCGAACGCAGTCATCGAACGCAAGGCCTCCAGCCTGGAGTCGATTTCGTCCCTGGTAAGGCGGGCGACACGCTCGGTGCCGAACTCCTCGACGTTGTACGAGGCGAGCACGGTCCCGTAGCCCATGGCCGTCCGGAGCGCCCCTTCGTCGATCGTCTCGCACTCGCCGTCGAGGTAGCCGAGAAAGCCACCGGCAAAGCTGTCACCGGCGCCGGTCGGATCGCGCACGTCCTCCAGGGGAAAGCCGGGGAGGGCGAAGAAGCCGCCGGGGGTGAACAGCGCCGCGCCGTACTCGCCCTGCTTGGCGATCACTGCCGAAGGGCCGAGCTCCATCACGGCTTTGGCCGCCCGTGCCAGGTTCGATTCCCCGGTGAGCTGGCGGATCTCGGCGTCGTTGATCAGGACGCAGTCGACTTCGGACATCGCCGCGAGCAGCGAATCCTTGGCGATGTCGATCCAGAGGTTCATCGTGTCGAGCCCGGCGAATCCGATGCCGTCGCACTGGGCGCGCACCTGGCGCTGGAGGTCGGGCTGGATGTTGGCCAGGAACAGCATGTCGGAGGACTTCGAATGCTCGGAGAGCTTCGGCTCGAAGTCACCGAACACGTTCAGCTGGGTGTCATCGGTGTGGGCGGTGTTGAGGTCGAACTCGTAGTGGCCCTTCCAGAAGAAGGTCTGGGCGCCGGCGACCCGCTCGATGTCATCGGTGACGATGCCGCGGTTCTCGAGCACGTCGAACTCGGTCTGGGTGAAGTCGTCACCGACCGGGCCGACCACGCGGACCTCGGTGAAAAAGCTGGAGGCGAGCGAAAAGTGGACGGCCGAGCCGCCAAGCATTTTCTCTCGTTCGCCGAAAGGCGTATGGACGGCGTCGAATGCGATCGAGCCGACAACGGTCAGCGACAAGGTGAACCCTTTCGTGTCAGGTGAATTACGCCGGTCCGCGACCGGAGAGGACAAGATTGGACAACTCGGGGAATCCTAGAGCGAAGACGACGATTTAACCGTGAGGTGCGAAGATCCGAGCGTGAAAGCCATTCAGATAGAGGAATTCGGCGGCCCCGAAGTGATGGGTCTGGTTGACCTTCCCGAGCCTTCGCCGGGTCCGGGAGAGAAGCTCGTCCGGATCTCGCGCACCGGGATCAATTTCGCCGACACACATACGACCCAGGACGACTATCTGGCAAAACAGGAACTGCCGTTGATCCCCGGCCAGGAGCTCGTCGGTGTCACCGAGGACGGATCCCGGGTTGCCGCGGTCGTTCCCAGTGGCGGTTACGCCGAAGTCGCTGCGGTCCCCGAGTCGCGCCTCGTACCGATCCCCGATCAGGTCGATGACGAGCAGGCCGCCGGGCTGCTGATCCAGGGCATCACCGCCGACGCGATCCTCCGGATCTCGGCCAACATGCAACCCGGAGAGTCGGTTGTCGTCAACGCCGCGGCGGGCGGAACCGGAAGCCTGGCCGTCCAGATCGCCCGTTCGATGGGGGCGGGAAACATCATCGCGATGGCCTCTACCGAAGAGAAGCGAGACCTGACGCTGAAACTCGGGGCCGATGTCGCGGTC
>JBBSKC010000125.1:0-4953 GCA_038256675.1 Solirubrobacterales bacterium
ACGGCCTAACCCCCGAAGGACAGGTACGGGTGCTGCGGTTCCGGGATCTCGTCGATGACCCCGGCCTCGACCGCGTATCCGCCGTCTTCGTCATCGATGAGTGTGCCTTTCACCGTGTACCACTGGTCTTCTCCGTACGGCCCGCCGCCGACCAGCTTCGGATCGATCGTGACCGGAACCGGCAGGGCGTCGGCGACGCAGCAGGAGATATAGAAGCGCCCGAGTTCGAACTTGGACTTGGGCGTGCTCGAGGGGTCCATGACGAGCCCGGTCAAGGAGACCTGGGAACCGGCTTGAAGGCCGAGAGTCCCGCTCAGCTCCCTGTCCTTGCCCGCCCCGTCGATCTGGAGAAAGGAGACCTCGGAGGAGTCCGAAGCGAGGGAACGGGCCAACTCGGCGGTGTCGACGCCGCGTGAAGAAAGCTTGTTCGAAGCCGCCAGAGCGCCGAGCGAAGCGTTGGCCATGGTGACTCCGACCACGATCGGTAGGAGCAGGGTCGCCGTGCTCGCGGCCCGCGACCAGCTGATGCCAGCATTGGTCTCGGCGGAGTCGCTGCTGAGCCAGGCGTAGGCCACCGTAGAGATGCTCAGGGCGATCGCCCCGAAGGTCACCACCCAGACGGTGTGCGAACCCAGGTACCGCAGCACGTTGTCGGAGAGCCACAACCAGATCAGGAAGACGCTCCAAGTCCCCATCACCAGTAACCGCATGTTGCGTACGCTCAGACTCACGGGAACACCGCCCCGAAGATCGTGGTCCCGATGAGGATCAGCGGCACGATCACGACCAACAACCGGCCGATGAAGTTGCCGCGGAACGTCGCGCCGTAGATTGCGGCGAGTTTGGTGTCGAGCATTGGCCCGAACAGGAGAAAGGCGAGCTGCGCGCTCCGCGGGAAGGCAGTGAACGAGACCGCGACGAAAGCATCTGCCTCCGAGCAGAGCGAAAGCATGAAGGCCATCAGCATCAGCGTGATCGTGCCGAGGATGAAGGTGTCGGCGACGCCGCCGATGATCTCCTGGGGGACGAAGGTCTGCATGGCCGCGGAAACCGCCGCTCCGATGACCAGAAAGCGTCCCATAAAGATCAGGTCCGCGGTCATGTGTCCGAAATAGTCGCTGAAACGGGCCTTGCGGCCGCCCTTGCTGCGTTCGTTCCCTTGGGGGTGATCGTGCTGGTGGTCGTGCTCGGGACTGGTGTCGATGTCAGTCCGGCCGTGCCGTTCCCGCAGTACCGACTGACCACCGCGGGCGATCATCAGCCCCGCGGCCATGGCGATCAAGAAACCGAAGAAGGCTCGCCCGCCGACCATCTCGAGCCCGACGACACCTCCGCCGTAAGCGACCCAGGTCGAGCCCAGCACGACCGGATTGAGGACCGGCGCGGCGAACATGAACCCGAGTGCCGCGGCCGGGCTGATGCCGTTGGTGATCAGGCGCCTGCCGATCGGTACCGATCCGCACTCGCAGACCGGGAACGTAAAGCCGGCCAAGGTCGCTCCCGGAACCTGAAGTGAACGTGGCAGCCGTGACACCCGGGAGAAGAAACGGTCCGGCACGTAGACGGCCATCGCGGCCGAGACGAGCGAGCCGATCAGGATGAACGGCAGGGCCTCGATCACGATCGAGGCGAAGATCACGCCGAAAGTCGCGACCCGGTCGAACTGGGCCAGGTCGACCTTGTCGATCACCTGGGTGACGAGGAAGAGTGCCCAGAAGCCGACCCCTATCGCCCATAGCGGCAGCCTGCGCGGAGTCAGGGAAGAACTCGGTCTGTCAGTGGCGGTCGTGGTCGTCATCGATCTGATCCGCTCCCGTGGACCATCGACCAGTAAAGCAGGGCGACCCCGGACCTGCCTGCGAATCTCACATGCCCTACCAGCAGCCCGTCGGTCGGCCCGTTAGTGATAACGACTCTCATTCTGCTATAAACCACCAGGTCCTGTAAGTCCCCACTCAATCTGGAGCCCAAGCCCATGCCGCCGTTTCTTAGAATCTTCACCACGATCTTCGCCGCGTCTGGTCTGGCGATCTTCGCCATCGCCTGCGGAGGCAGCGAAAGTGACGGCGAAACCGGCACGGTCAGCGTGGTCGCCACGACCACCCAGGTGGCCGACCTCGTGCGTGAAGTCGGCGGGGAGCAGGTCGAGGTGACCCAGATCCTCCAGCCGAACACCGATCCCCACGAATACGAGCCCCGCCCGTCGGACATCGAGGCGGTCACCGATGCCGTCGTCGTCTTCAAGAGCGGCGGAGATCTGGATGACTGGGCCGAGCAGCTCGTGTCCGACAGCGGTAGTGAGGCCGAGTTGGTGAACCTGAGTTCGGCTCTGCCGGTTGAACTCGAGGGTGAGGCACACTCGCACGAAGAGGAGCACGCCGGCGAAGAGCACTCGGATAAAGAAAACGCCGAGGAAGAGGTGCATGGCGCCGGAGAAGATGAGCATGGCAGTGAAGAAGAACATGCGGGTGAAGAAGAACATGCGGGTGAAGAAGTTGACCCTCACTGGTGGCACGATCCGACCAACGCCGAAGCCGCCGCCGCCGAGATCGAATCGGCTCTGGCCGACGCCGATCCGGGAGCGGCCTCCGATTTCCAGGCGAACGCCGCAGCCTTCAACGCAGAGCTGACGCAGCTCGACGAGTCGATCGCCAAGTGTCTCGATTCGATTCCCGCCGACCAGCGCAAGATGGTCACCGACCACGATGCCTTCGGCTACCTCGCCGACCGCTACGACATCGACGTGGTCGGCGCGGTCATCCCGGCCCTGACGACCCAGGCCGAACCCTCGGCCGGCGATCTGGCCGAGCTCGAGCAGACGATCGAGGACGAGAACGTGCAGGCGATATTCCCCGAGAGTTCGGTGCCGACCAAGCTCTCGGAGGCCGTCGCCAACGACACCGGCGCGACCACCGACTACGTTCTCTACGGCGACACCCTCGGTCCCCTGGATTCGGACGGGGCCACCTACGTCGAGATGATGCAGGCCAATGCGAACAGCCTTACTCTTGGCTTCACAGGTGGCGAGCAGGGCTGTGATTTCAACTAAGCCGGCGGGCTCACGAATTCACACCAGATCCCCATGGCCCGAAACGAAACCCGTCACACGATCCGGATCGTCTCGACCGAGAGTCCGACGACCTATTGGACGACCAAGAACAAACGGAACACCCCGGACCGGCTCGAAATCCGAAAATACGATCCGCGCCTGAACCGGCACGTCCTTTTTCGCGAAGCGCGGTAAATCCGCCTGGGGACAAGCGAGAATGCTTCTCACTCTTGATCGCTTGCCTAGGAGCGACCGATCAGTCAAGCTCGCCCCATGAGCCATCACGAAACTCACCAAGAACATGACCACGTTCACGGCCCAGGTTGCGGGCATCAGGCGGTCGAGCACGGCGACCACGTCGATTATCTTCACGACGGTCACCTGCACCATCCACACGAGGATCATGTCGACGAGCACAAACTCGACGTGACCGGCCAGAACCCGGACGGTCACACCGTACCGACCGCGGAGGGGCACGATTCTGACCACGAGCACGGCGCCGGCTGCGGACACGAAGCGGTACCCCACGGCGACCACGTCGACTACCTCGTCGGCGACCATCTGCATCACCCACACGAGGATCACTGCGACGACCACGGCGCGGTCACCCTGCGCTGACCAGCGCTACCCCGGGAGCGCCAAGGCGTTCCGGAGGCACTCACAGGACCAGAACCCATCGGGTAGGGTTAGGTCATGAGACTGATTTTCATTATTAGTTGTACTGGACCGGGGACTCGGGTTTGACCGCGATCCCCGAGAAGAGTGAAGCTTGGCTGATCCTCGCGGAACGCCGGCTCAGCATTGCGGGCCTGAAGGCGGGAGCCGCCCGTACGGCCGTGGTTGAGCTGCTCGCGGCCGAAGGCCGCTGTCTGCTCTCACCGCGCGAGATAGCGGCCAGGCTCGAGGAGCGAAACACCGGTTCGATCGCCTCGGTCTACCGGACCCTCGAACAACTTCACGAACTGGGTCTCGTTCACCGCCTTGACGGTCAGGACGGGGTCGCCCGCTACGAGATCGCCGACCCCGACCACGTTCATCACCATTTCTTCGACGAGAAAACCGGTGAAGTGACCCCGTTCGAGGACCAGCGGCTCGACCAGCTGATCGGCGAAATCGCCGATCAGCTGGAAGTCAACCTGACGAGCCACGACGTGATTCTGCGAGGAACGGCCATCGGCCGCGCCAGCAGGAGCCAGACCTGACCGTAAAGCCCGGAATCCGTTGAAACGTTTCAGTTGCTGTGGGCCATCTCCGGCGTCCAACTCGGAATCGGATCGGTGAAGTCCGTCCAGCCGAGAGGACCGGCTTCAAGCTCCTCGTCGGTCAGGAGGCAGGCGTCGAGCTCGGTCTCGATCAGCTCACGATCCATCTCTGATCCGATGAACGCGATCTCCTGACGGCGGTCGCCCCAGGGCTCGCGCCAGTGCGGCTCCGCCGATTCGGCAAAGAGCTCGGCCTGCTCGGCGCACTCTTCCGGTGTCACAGCGGCCCACCACATGCCCATCGGACTCACGGTCAGGACCCGACCGGCCTGCGACCATTCGGCGACGATGTTGTGACGGGACGCGACCCAGAAGAAGCCCTTAGCTCTGATCACCCCGTCCCAGCGCTCTTCGAGACGGCGCCACAGACGTTCGGGGTGGAAGGGCCGGCGGCGACCGTAGACGAAACTCGAGATGCCGTACTCATCCTCCTCCGAGATCTCTTCACCACGCAGGGTCGCGAGCCAACCGGGCGAGGCCGCGGCCTCGTCGAGGTCGAACAGACCGGTGTTGAAGACTGAATTGAGAGGGACATCCGCGTTGGTCGAACGAATCACCTTGGCCCGAGGGTTGAGGGTCGAGATGATCGCCTCGATTTTCGCGATGTCAGCTGAGGTGGCGAGGTCGATCTTGTTCAGGAGG
>JBBSKC010000126.1:0-4894 GCA_038256675.1 Solirubrobacterales bacterium
ACGGCACTTTTCTGGTTCGCGTTCTCGCTGCCGACCAACGGCATGTTCCTGCTGCTGAGCCGGACCTTCTTCGGCCTCCAGCAGCCCTGGATTCCGACCGCGATCGCCGGCGCCAACCTGGCTATCACCGGCGTCGCGTCGTTCCTCCTCTACGAACCGTTCGGAGTTGCCGGCATCGTCGCCGCAACCGCGATCGCCACCACCACCTCCGTAATCGCCCAGGTGGTTCTGCTGAGACCGCGCATCGGCGGAATCGAAGCACCGGCGTTCGTCTTCTCGACCGTGAGGATACTGATCGGATCGGCCGTTTTGGCGCTGGTCTCGTACGAGGTCTGGGACCTGCTCGACCACCTGCTCGGCCGCGAGTTCCTGGGACAGATGATTTCAATCACGGTCGCTCTGGCAACCGGAGGGGTCGCGTACGTCGCCACCTGTCAGTTGCTTCGCGTGCCTGAACTGGACCAGGTTATGAACCTCGTGCGGCGGCGCCCGTGAGCTTCGCGCAGTATCTGGCCGGTACCTGCGGCCTGCTCATCGGGACCACCCTGGCCGGGTACGTCGCAGTGAACCTGCGCGCCCGCCTTCTGCCCGGCTGGACGGGGCCAGTCGCCTGGACCGCGACCCTGATCCTGGCCACGCTGACGGTCATCTTCGTCACGCTGCTTCCCGGGACCTTCGGTCTGCTCTCCGGCTGGCTGCTCCTGCTCCTGCTGGGCCTCGCTGCCGCCGTAATCTGGCGGTGGGGAGGGCGGATCCCGGCGGTGCGGGGCGGTAGCCCGCTGGTACACGTCCCGGCCTCGACCCTGCTCAACTGGACGGGCTTCGCGATCGCCGCGGTGGCCCTCGGGGCGTTCTCGATCGGCATGCGGCTGAAGCTCGGAACCGGCATGACCGGGTTCGATTCGACCTGGTACCACGGGCCCTTTGCCGCCGGCATCAGCCAGAGCGGTGACACCTTCTCGCTCCATTACCTGGCGCCCCAGTTCCTGACCTGGTTCTACCCGCAGAACTCGGAGGTCATCCATTCGCTGGGCATGTTCGCCTACGGCAACGATCTGGCCTCGCCGCTGATCAACGTCGGCTGGTTCAGCGCCTGTCTGGTCGCGGCCTGGTGCATCGGACGCCCTTACGGCGGCGCTCCGATCTCTCTTGCCGGGGTAGCGATCGTGCTCGCGTCGACCGCGATGGCCGACCAGGCCGGCGAGGCCCGCAACGACATCGTCGGCACGTTCTTCGTCCTGGCCGCGCTGGCGATTCTGATCAACGCTGCGGCCGGCGGCCGTCGAATGACCCTCGGGCCGGTCCTGGTGGTGGCGATCGCGGCCGGTCTTGCCGCCGGCACGAAGGTCAACTTCATCCCGGCAGCGCTGGCCCTGGCCATCGGCGCGGTCGTCCTGGCTCAGCCTGTGCTGCGCCGGAGGGCGGCCCTGGTGGCGCTCGGGGGGCTCTCTCTCGGCGGGCTCTATTGGTACTTCCGCAACCTGGTCCACAGCGGCAATCCCTTGCCCTGGATCAATCACATCGGGCCGATCGGCTTGCCCGGGCCGTCGCAGGACGTGGGCGGGCGCGACCCCGGATCGGTCCTGGGCTACCTGACCGACCCCGGAGTGATCGGCGACTGGTTCCTGCCGGGCCTCGGCGACGGCTTCGGCGACGGCTGGGTCATCCTTGCCGGGCTCACCCTGGTCTCGTTCGCTTTCTGCTTCAGCCGAAGCTCGGGTCCGGCCCGGCGCACCGGAGCCGCGGTCGGCGTCGCCCTCGTCCTTGCGTGGCTCGTGGCACCGACCTCGGCTTCGGGTCCGGCCGGAGAGCCGAACGGGTTCGTGTCCGGCCTGCGATACCTGGCCCCGGCGGTCTGCGTGGCATTGGCTTTGCTCGGCAGCGCGATCGGACCGCGGAAGCTTTCACAGCGCTGGCTGGTCATCGCCGTGATCGCGCTGCTGGCTCCCTTCACGGTCGCGATCAGCGAGGCGGCAGGTTTCCGGCAGATCCTCGGCGGCATGCTTTTGGCAGGGGCGGTTTTTCTCGGGCTGATCGTCGTCGCCCGGACCTACCGGTCCGGCTGGTCGAAGCCCCGCGTCGCGCTCGCGGCGGCGGCGGTCCTGGTCACGATCCTGGCCGGGCAGGCGGTCCAGAACTCGTACTTCGAACAGCGATACGAGAACCCGGAATTCACTACTCCCGGGCTCAATCAGGCCTTCGCCTGGGCCCAGGGGGTCGAAGACGAATCGATTGCGACCAACGCCACCCGCCAGTACCCGCTGTTCGGCAAGCACCTCGACAACGACGTCCAGTTCGTCGGCGTCCACGAAAAGCACGCGGGGTTCGTCGAGCCCGAGAGCTGCGAGGCGTTCCGGCAACAGGTCGCCGACGGGGACTACGAGTATCTCGTGGTCACGCTCGACCGCCCGTCGCCAAACCGCGAGTTTCCGCGGGAATCCGGCTGGATCGCGGATGACCCGGCGGTCACGCAGATCCTGCGCAAGGAACCGACGGTCATCTACAGGCTGGACGGCAAGCCTGATCCCAGCCTCTGCGGCTAGTTGCCTCAGACCCCTCCGACGCTCCCGGCTCGCCATACTCCCAAGACTCAATGGACCGGATTCGCAACTTCTCGATCATCGCCCACATCGACCACGGCAAGTCGACGCTGGCTGACCGCATCCTGGAAATCACCGGGGCGGTCGCGCCGGGAAAGATGCGCGCCCAGGTGCTCGATTCGATGGACCTCGAACGGGAGCGGGGCATCACGATCAAGGCCCAGGCGGTGCGGGTCGAGTTCAAGTCGGTCGACGGCCAGACCTACCACCTTCACCTGATCGACACACCGGGTCACGTCGACTTCTCCTACGAAGTCTCACGCAGCCTTGCCGCCTGCGAAGGCGCCCTGTTGGTGGTCGACGCGGCCCAGGGGGTCGAGGCCCAGACCGTCGCCAACACCTACCTGGCGATCGAGAACGGACTCGAGCTGATCCCGGTTCTGAACAAGGTCGACCTTCCCGGCGCCGAACCGGAGCGGGTGGCCGGCGAGGTTTCCGACCTGCTCGGGGTCGATCCCGATGACATCCTTCAGATTTCGGCGAAGACCGGCCTGGGCGTGGCCGAGGTACTCGAGGCGATCGTCGAGCGCGTGCCGCCGCCCAGCGGTGACGGCAAGGCCCCGTCACGGGCCCTCATTTTCGATTCGGAGTTCGACCAGTACCGCGGCGTCGTCGCCTACGTCCGGATGATGGACGGCAAGTTCAAGAAGAACGGCCGCATCCTGGCGATGCAGAACGGCACCGAGGCCGAACTCGACGACATCGGCTTCTTCCGCCCAGTCATGACTTCGGTCAGCGAAATCGACGTCGGCGAGGTCGGGTACGTGATCACCGGCATCAAGGACGTGGCCAAACTGCGGGTGGGCGACACCCTCACCGACCTCGAAAATCCGGCGACCGAACCGCTGGCCGGGTACCGCGAAGTGAAACCGATGGTCTTCTGCGGGCTCTTCCCGATCGACACCGAGCAGTACGAGGACATGCGCGATGCGCTCGACAAGATGGGTTTGAACGACGCCGCTCTGTCGTGGGAACCCGAGACTTCCGATGCGCTCGGGTTCGGCTTCCGTTGCGGCTTCCTCGGGTTGCTCCACATGGAGATAGTCCGGGAACGCCTTGAACGTGAGTACAACCTCGAGTTGATGGCGACCAGTCCCACCGTGCGGTACGAGGTCCATCTGATCGGCGGCGAAACGATCGAGGTGCGCAGCCCGACCGAGATGCCCGACCCGGCATCGATCGAATTGATCGAGGAGCCGTACATCATGGCCACCGTAATTACGCCGACCGACTTTGTCGGCGCGGTCATGGAGCTCTGCCAGAACCGCCGCGGCACCCACGTCGACATGGACTACCTGAGCCCGAGCCGCGTTCAGATCCGTTACGAACTGCCGCTGGCCGAGATCGTGCTCGATTTCTTCGACGTGCTCAAGTCCTCGACCAAGGGTTACGCCTCGCTCGACTACGAGCCGATCGGCAACAAGCCATCGGAGCTTGTGAAGGTCGACGTATTGCTGGCCGGCGAGACGGTCGACGCGCTCTCCGTGATCGCCCACAAGGATTTCGCCTACGCCCAGGGCAAGGACCTGGTTGCCCGCCTCCGCAAGACGATCCCGCGCCAGCAGTTCGACATCCCGGTCCAGGCCGCGGTCGGGGCGAGGATCCTGTCGCGTGAGACGGTGAAGGCGGTGCGGAAGGACGTCACCGCAAAGCTCTACGGTGGAGACATCACCCGGAAGCACAAGCTTCTCGAGAAGCAGAAAAAAGGCAAAAAGCGTATGAAAAACGTCGGCCGGGTAGAGGTTCCTCAGGAGGCATTTCTGGCTGTGCTGCAGCTGGATGACTGATTTCGCAACAAAGGACCGCTTATGAAGCGCCTGGAAGACATCTCTGTCGGAGAACTGGAGGAGGTCCTCGCCGCTTCGGGACAGACCGTCTGGGCAGTTCAGACAGACGGCGTGATCATCGACGTCGTCGGCTCGCTGGGCAGTCGCCTCGGCTATGAACGCGAAGAACTCAGGGGCCGGCCGTTCCAGGAGATCGTCGATCCCGGGGACTCCGAAAGGACCACTTCCAGGTTCGAGGAGGTCGTCCAGGGGGGCTCCGCGGCGCGGGTCGACCCCGGGACCGAAATCCGGGTGACCGGCAAAGACGGCGAGGTATATGACGTCAAGGTCAACGCCTCATCCGTGATTCAGAGCGAGACCGGCGACCAGGTGATCTTCGGCCTCACCACCGACATCACCCGGCAGAAGTTGGCCGAGCGGGCGCTGGAGAGAGAGCGGCTGCTTTTCTTCAAGACTTTCGACCGGGCGCCGAACGGCATCATCCTGCTCCATCTCCACCTCGAGCGC
>JBBSKC010000127.1:0-4805 GCA_038256675.1 Solirubrobacterales bacterium
CCCAACCTGCTGACGCTGGCCCCCGAGGGTGCGGACAAGTCCGACAACCCGTGGCACATCAAGGAGTACCGGCTCGAGGAATACCGCGCCCTGCTCGAGCCGCACTTCTCGCGAGTGGAGATCCACGGCCTTTCGCACGCGGGCAAGCTCCGCTGGCACGAGCACGCGCTCTCGCTCGGCTGGGACACGCTGCACGAGGGCCTCGGCGTGACCAAGGCCTTCTACGACTGGTTCACTCCGGCGATCAACACCGATGACTTCCGACTCAGCAACACGAACCTCGAAAGCTCCCTGGACTTCATCGCCGTCTGTCATGTCTGAAAGTCGAGGCGGCCGCCTGGCCGCCGAACCTTTGAACTCTGCCGGCGATCTCGCGATCGTCCTTCACTCGCATATGCCGTATGTCGAAGGTTTCGGTACCTATCCCTTCGGGGAAGAATGGTTGTTCGACGCGGTGGTCCGGTCCCACCTGCCAATCCTCGAGTTTGCCCATGACCTGACCGTCACGGTGACCCCGGTCCTCGCCGACCAGCTCGAGGCGCCCGGGGTGTCCGAGCGCCTGCGGGACTTCCTGGTGAACCACCGGATCGGAGCGGCGGAGAGTGACATCGAATCGGCCCGGCCGGAGTACCGGGCGGCGGCCGAGGCCGAACACACGCGCTACCTCCATGCCCTCGACGTGCTCGATCGGCACGAGGGTGACGTGATCGGCGCCTTCGCCGGCGCCCAGAGATCAGGCCGCATATCCCTCGCCGCGTCGAGTGCCACGCATGCGGTCCTGCCGTTGATGGCCACCCGCCGGGGAGTCGACCTCCAGGTGGAGACGGGTCTGCGGTCGCACCGCAGGCGGTTCGGCTGGCAGGGTGGCTTCTGGCTGCCGGAATGCGCTTACGTTCCGGGCCTCGAGTGGGACCTTGCCCGCAACGGCGTCGAATGGTTCTGTGTCGACCAGAGCCGCCACGAAACCGGAGACGACGCGCTGATGCCCGTGCGTACCGAAGCCGGGCCGGTTGCCTTCACCATCGACTGGCCTTCGATCTCCTGGCTCTGGGACATGCAGGGGTACCCGTCGTGGCCCGGCTACGTCGACTTCCACCGGCTCTCGATGAACGGCATCCGGATCTTCGACATCGACGGTGGGCCCTATGACCCGCCCGCCGCCGCGGCTCACGCTTCCGGCCAGGCTGATCAGTTCATCGACGACGCCGTCTCACGCCTCGAGGCCTTCCGCGAACGTACGGGGGAGACCGGCCTGATCGTCTACGCGGTCGACACCGAACTGCTCGGGCACTGGTGGACCGAAGGCCCGCAGTGGCTGGAAAACGTGCTCGAACGCGCCGGCGGCCGCGGGCTGCGGCTGGTCACGCTGGATCAGGCCGCCGGGGGCGGGACCCGGGATGCCGAACTGAGACCTTCCACCTGGGGTGAAGGCAAGGACTTCACGACCTGGGACGAGCCGGTGGTCGCAGATCTCGCCTGGGGTGCCCGCCGTCTGGAACTCGAAGTCAACCGGGCGGTTGCCGGTGGTCTCGATCGAGACCGGGCCGAGCGCGCGGCCCGGGAACTGCTCGCGGTCCAGTCCAGCGACTGGGCGTTCCTCGACAACCGGAAGCAGGCCGGCGACTACCCGTACCAGCGGGCCACGCTACACGCCGGGCAGGCTTACGAGGCCCTACAATCGGACCTTCATGATCATCTCGATTCACGGGTCAGGTCCCTGGCCCCAGACCTGAGCCTTTCCCCGCTAATCACCCCGTGATGGCTCCCCGATGACCCCGAACAGAATCCTGATCGTCACCTGGGAATACCCGCCGCTGATCGAGGGTGGCCTGGCGCGGCATGTGCGCAAACTCTCCGAAGCCCTGGTCGGACTCGGCGTGGAAGTCCACGTACTCACCAGAGGCGGCGAGCAGGCCACGGTCGAGGAGGAGATGGCCGGCGTGCTGATCCACCGCATCGTGGAACCGGAACGCCCGACCGACCTCGCCGAATTCGTGACCTGGGTCGAGCGCATGAACTCCGACATGCTGGCCGCCGGGGTCGAGCTCGGGGATCAGTACGAATTCGACCTCGTGCACGGGCATGACTGGCTGGTCGCCGGCGCCTGCGACCATCTCGCCCGCCGCTACGACGTGCCGCTGGTGACGACGATCCACGCCACCGAATACGGCCGGCACCAGGGATGGGTCGAGAAGCATCCGCAGAAGCACATCCACGGGGTCGAGAAATGGATCGCGAACCGTTCGGACCGGGTGATTGCCTGCTCCCATTTCATGCGCGAACAGATCGCCGACATCTTCGCGGTGGAAGAAGGCCGGATCTCGGTGATCCACAACGGGATCGATCCCGATGACCTGCCGGCCGAGGATCCGATCGAACTGGCGCGGCTCCGCTCCGAGTTCGCCAGGCCCGACGAGAACCTGGTCCTGCTGATCGGCCGCCTCGTCTACGAAAAGGGTTTCCAGCTCGCGCTCGAGGCGATGCCGAAGGTCATCGAAGCACTGCCGAACACCCGCTTCCTGGTCGCCGGGTCGGGCACCCATGAAGCCGAACTCCACAAGCAGGCAAAAGAGCTCGGGCTGATGGCGCACGGCACCTTCCTTGGCTGGATCGGCGACGACGTGCTCCATTCGCTCTACCGGATCGCCGACCTGACTGTGGTCCCTTCGATCTACGAGCCGTTCGGACTCGTGGCGCTGGAGGCGATGGCCTCGAAGTGCCCCTGCATCGCTGCCGATACCGGCGGTCTGAGGGAGGTCGTGCCGATCGAAGGCGCGGGCCTGCGGTTCAGACCGAGCGACCCGGAGCATCTCGCTGAAGCCGCCATCCAGGTCCTCGGCGACGACCAGCTCAGCCAGCGCATGGTCGAAGAGGGCCTCGCCCACATCCGCATGTTCGACTGGGCCGACGTCGGCCTTCAGACGCTCGAGCTCTACCGGGGACTGCTCCCGGTCCAGAGCGTCTAGCCCGGCAGTTCGAGGACACCGGGCGTACCGGGCTCGGGTTCGACGGGGTCCGGCCAGGTGAGTTGCTCGGGTGCCTCCCGCATTCGCAAGACCCTGGCCGGCACGCCGCCGACGACCGCGTTGGCCGGGACGTCCCGGGTGACGACCGAGTTGGTGCCGATCACCGAGTTGTCGCCGACCTTCACGCCGCGCAGGATGCAGGCGCCATATCCGATCCAGACGTTCGAGCCGACCAGAACGTCCTCCATGTAGATCCCCTGCTGCCGGATCGGTCGATCGACCTCGACGACGCCGTGGTCAAAGTCGATGAACATCGTGCGATCGGCGATTACGCACTGGGCCCCGATCCGGACCCGCTGGTAGGCGGAGATCGTGCATTCCTGACCCATCACGGTCTTGTCGCCGATCTCCACGTGGCCTTCGTGGCACCGGATCTTGGTCCCGTCGCCGATCCAGACGAACTTCCCGAAGGTGAGGCTGGAGTCGTTCCCGGTCTGGATCTGGAGGTTCCTTCCGAAGAACACCGGCCCGCTGGTCTTCCATTGATGACCGGGTCGCGTCAGCAGGCGGCGCCAGAGGTATCGCCCGAAGAGCCGGACGTACTTGGGCCGCAGCATCCCGTTGCGGGAGAAGAAGGAGATCGAGCGCAGCACGCGCCGGACTTTATCCCGGCGAGGCACGGTGCGGATCCGGGCTGGACGATTCAGGTTCTACACTTCACCCCCGATGCCCAAGTCCCCAGTCGAGACCTCGAACTCTTCTGCCACGCTGGCCGAGCGCCTGCTTGCCGGCGACAAACGGGCACTCGCCCGGGCGATCACGCTGATCGAGTCGGACGACCCGAAAGGCTGGGATCTGGTCCGGGAGATCTTCCCGAAGACGGGCAAGGCGAGGATCACCGGATTCACCGGACCGCCCGGCGTCGGCAAAAGCACCCTGATCGGGGCTCTCACCGGAGAGTTCCGGAAGACCGAGCGACAGGTTGCGGTGCTCTCGATCGATCCGTCGAGTCCGTTCACCCAGGGCGCTCTGCTCGGTGACCGGATCCGGCTGACCGAGCACTTTCTCGACGGTGGCGTGTTCATCCGTTCGATGGCCTCCCGGGGCGCTCTCGGCGGCCTGTCCGAAGCGGCGCTTCAGGCGGCGCTGGTGATGGACGCATCCGGCAAGGACGACGTGCTGATCGAGACCGTGGGGGTGGGGCAGGGCGAGATCGACATCGTCGACCACGCCGACACGATCGTGCTCGCGCTGATGCCGGGGTCGGGGGATTCAATCCAGGCCCTCAAGGCGGGGATCATGGAGATCCCGGACGTCATCGTCGTCAACAAGTCCGATCACCCGATGACCGACACGATGATCCGCGAGGTCCGCGGCGCCCTGTCGCTCGCCCACGATCCGGGCGGCTGGCGGGTCCCGATTCTCAGGACCGAAGCCACGCGTGGCGAAGGCATCGAGGAGCTGGCCGCCAAGATCGACGAGCATCGGGCGTTCATCGAATCGAAGGGGCTGCTCACCGAACGGCGGGCCCGGAACCTGCGCAGCGAAGTGCTCGGCATCGCCACCGCGCGGCTCAGGCGGCGGCTCGAGGCTGCGATCGAGGATGATCCCGATGTGGTCGAATTGCTGAACAGGGTGGTGGTAAGGGAAATTGATCCCGCAACGGCCGCCGCCCGTCTACTGGAAGGAGAGATCGATGACTGAAACCAGCCCCCCGAAGGATGCCTCACCGCGCCAGCCCAGCCTCGAGGATGTCAAGCAGTGGATGGGTTATCGCGTCGACGAGATCTCGGGCCACAGCGTGGCCAAAGTTGAAGGACTCTTCGTCGACCAGGAGAG
>JBBSKC010000128.1:0-4781 GCA_038256675.1 Solirubrobacterales bacterium
GGCGTCCCCGGCGTCACCACCCTGGACGTCATCAAAGTCCTGGTCGGCCGCGGGTGCGCTCGAAGCCGCCGGCTCGGGCGGACCGGCCTCGGCGGTATCGGCCTCGTGAATCGCGTCCTCTGGGGGAAGTTCGGTCTCGGTCGCCTCTGCCGAAGGCGAGGGGATCGTGTGCTCGGCGACGGTGGCTTCTTCGCCGGTGCCCTCCGCCGGTTCAGCCGGTTCGGCGATTTCGGAGGCATCGCCCGACGGGAGCTCCGTTTCGCCGGTTTCACCGGCGACGCGGGCGGCTTCGAAGACCTTGTCCAGCTGGTCGCCTTCGCCGGCCGGCGTGGTCAGGCTGGAACCGGGACTGATCACCTCGGTCGGGGCCTCGACCGCATCGGGCCGGTCGGCAGGACCGAAGGCTTCCGCCTGGAGGCCGTCCAGTTCGGATTCCTCCGCCCCGTGCTGGCGCTTCAGTTCAAGGTGTTCTCTGATTGCTTCGTCGAGGATTCCCATATCGCCTCAGTAGCTGACACTTGGATTAAAGCTTATGCGGTTTTGTCGGACATTTGGCATGACTCCCTCTCCTTGCACATCGAATCTCCGTATCCTTTGCCGCTGCGGGGCTATAGCTCAGTTGGCAGAGCGCTTGGATCGCACCCAAGAGGTCGTCGGTTCGACTCCGACTAGCTCCATATATAGATGACTCGCTGCGTCAGAGGCGGGAGAGTTCGCGCTTGAGGATCTTCCCGGTGGGATTCCGTGGGAGTTCATCCAGGAAGATGATGTCGCGAGGAACCTTGAACGCGGCGAGGTTGGCCTTAACGAAGTCCTTGACCTCCCGTTCCGTGGCTGATTGCCCCTCCGCAAGCACCACGAAGGCGCGCAGCCGCTGTCCGAACTCCTCGTCTTCGACCCCGATCACCGCGACATCTACGAGTGCCGGATGGGTGATCAGGATCTCTTCCACCTCGCCGGGGAAGAGGTTCTCACCGCCCGAGACGATCATGTCGTCGTCGCGGCCGTCGATGTAGAGGCGGCCCTCGCGATCGAAGTGGCCCAGATCACCGGTCGCGAGCAGGCCGTCGACGATGTCCTTGCCGCCTCCACCGGTATAGCCCTCGAACGGCATGCCGGTGCCGACGTATATCCGGCCCACCTCCCCGGCGGCTACCTGATCGCCGGCGTCACCGAGCACCCGCACCCTTGCGCCGAAGGTCGGCTTGCCGACTGTGCTCGGGGCGGCCCGCAGATCGGCCGGGGTGGCGAGAGTGGCGATCGAAACCTCGGTCGAGCCGTAGAGGTTGAAGACGACGTCCCCGAACCGGTCCATTGCCTGAGTGGCGACCTCGCCCGGAAGCTGTGCCCCGGCGCAGACGATCACCCGGAGGGAGTCGAGGTTGCGGCGAGCGATCTCGGCCT
Source organism: Solirubrobacterales bacterium (assembly GCA_038256675.1). Classification (GTDB taxonomy): domain Bacteria; phylum Actinomycetota; class Thermoleophilia; order Solirubrobacterales; family 70-9; genus 67-14. The sequence continues at coordinate 1,405 of JBBSKC010000128.1, forward strand.
CACCTTGCGCCAGCAGGCGCTGGAGCATGATCGGCACCAGACAGGCCGCCGTCGCACCGTGGTGTTCAATGTCGTCAAGAAGCCCCGCCGCATCGAACCGGCGGCGAAGGATCAGCTTCGAACCGAGGGCGATCGAGACCAGCGAGATCAGGAGGCCGGTGCCGTGGAAGATCGGCGGGCCGATCACGGTCGCCTCCCTCGAACGCATCGGCATGCGGTCGAGGAGCGACGCGGGAAGGCTGAGCGATTTCGGCTCAGGTCGCGGGGCGCCTTTCGGGGTGCCGGTCGTGCCGCTCGTGAGCAGCACGATCCGTCCGGGCTTCTCGGGGACCGGCGGCGGTCCCGTCCCTTCGCCGGACGCCGCTTCTTCGATGCTTTCGACATCCGATTCGCCTTCGCCGCAAACCAGGCGGCCGTGCTTGAGTTCGATCCCGTTGACCGCCGCTTCGAACTCGGCGTCGTGGACGAGCAGCTGGACCCCTTCGCGCTCGGCGACCTCCTTCGCCTGGCGAGGGGAGAACGCGGTGTTCAGCCAGACCGCCGAGATTCCCGCGCGCGAAGCGGCGAAAGCGACCGCCAGCGGGAACCGGTGGTTCCGGCAAAGGATCCCCACTTTCGACCCGGGCCTGAGGCCGCGGGCGCGCAGCGCCGCAGCGATACGGTTGCTGAGTTCGTCGAGTTCGGCAAAGGTGATCTCACCGAACTCGTCGGCGATCGCGATCTGGTCCCCGTGGCGGATCGCTGCGACGCGGCTCGCCGCGCCGAACGAGCCGTAATCGCGCATCGCCCGGAGCATCGCCAGAAGCTTTTGCGGCGGTTCCGGGCCGAGGAAGCCCGCGCGGGTCAGCGCGACGAAGGACCTCCCTTCAATCCAAGCCTTGTGCGCGGCGTTCGGCATGTTCTCCCCGTCTACAGCCCCATCGTCTTGCCGATGAGTTCTTTCATGATCTCGTTCGTACCCGCATAGATCCTCGACACACGGGCATCCACCCAGGCCTTGCCGATCGGGTACTCGGTCGTGTAGCCGTAACCGCCGTGAAGCTGGACTCCCGCGTCGGTCACCTTGCCGAGCAGGTCGGTGGTCCAGTACTTCGCCATCGCCGCCTCCTGCACGGTGCAGGTGCCGGCCACGTAGCGCTCGATGCAGCGGTCGATGAAGCAGCGACCGATCTCGATTTCGGTCCGGAGCTCCGCCAGGGTGAAGCGCGAGTGCTGGAAAGTGCCGATCGGGCGGCCGAATGCCTTCCGCTCCATGACGTAATCGAGGGTCAAGGCGAGGGCAGCTTCGCAGGCGGACATGCAACCCACGGCAAGGATGAGCCGCTCCGGCACCAGGCGGGCGACCAGCTGCATGAAGCCGGAGCCCTCCTCTCCCAGCATGTTCCCGGCCGGCAGGTGGACGTCGTTAAAGAAGAGCTCAGCGGTGTCCGAGGCGTGCTGGCCGAGCTTCTCGATCTGTTTGCCGCGCTCGAAGCCAGGGGTTTCGGTCTCGACCACGAGGAGCGAGAGTCCGCCGTGAGGGTCATCGTTCGTACGGGCCGCTACCACGACGAGGTCCGCGTTGATGCCGTTCGTGATGAAGGTCTTTGCCCCGTTTATCGTCCAGCCGTCACCGTCCGGCTTTGCCCGGGTGGCGATCGCGGCGAGGTCGGAGCCGGTGCCGGGCTCCGTCATCGCGACCGCGAGGATCTTTTCGCCTGAAGCGATGCCCGGCAGCCAGCGCTTGCGCTGCTCGTCGGTGGCGGTGGTCGTGATGTAAGGCACGACTATGTCTGAATGGATGAGCGGACCGGCCATCGCCGCCGCGACACCCGCCCAAGCTGATTCCTCGGCCAAAACGACGTTGAAGCGCCAGTCGTCCACCCCGCTGCCGCCGTATTCCTCGGAGACCTCCATCGCCAGGAACCCGTATTTCGCGCAATCGGTGAAGAGGCTGCGCGGAACGATGTGGTCGCGCTCCCACTGCGGATAGTCAGGAACCACTTCGGCCTCGAGGAAGCGGCGGAAGCTCTCCCGGTAGTCGTCGTGCTCCGGTTCGAAGATCGTGCGGGTGCCGAGGACCGTCGGGGTGCTGCTGGGCAGGGTCATGGTTCCTTTCATTCAGGCGTGGCGTTCACGCGGACACCGTAGCGCTCGAGTTCGGAACGTTGCACAATCGTTGCGGAGCGCATCAACTGATGCGCTAAAGTCTCAGGTATGAGTCGTGAACTGCATATCGCCAGGCAGGGGTCGGAATGGGCCGTCAAGCGCGAAGGGTCCAAGCGAGCTTCGTCGGTTCATCCAACTCAGGCCGACGCCATCGAGGCCGGACGGCGACTGGCGCTCAGGAGCGGTGGCGCCGAAGTACTGATTCACAGCTCGGATGGCCGGATCCGCGATCGAAACACGATTGGCGCGGCAAAGCTCGACAAGCTGAAGCAGAACGGCGGGACCTCGAAGCGTCCCGTCTCCAGAGCGCCTCGGAGCGATGGTCCGCGGACGACCCTCCGAGTACCCGCGTTGCTGGAGGAAACTGCCGACCAGCTCGCCAACGAACTCGGGATTTCCCGCAACGACGCGTTACTGAGGCTCGCTACCCGAGGAGCCGAGCTTTACGAAATGGAACAGTTGGTCGAGACCCGGCGGGCAAAGCGCTGGGCCGCCGTTGTGCCGGGGGTAGTCGATATCGACCATGGGGACTTTCCTTCTCCCGAGGAGTCGGCTGAGGCAGTCCGCGCGTCTCGAGACGTCGAAGTGGCCAGCTGATCCGGTCACGAGGTGACGACTTTGTGGGACACCACTTTCGCTTCCCGACTCAATCCCAAGGGAGAGATTCTCGACTACGTCATTGACCAGGCGGCACAGGGCACACCCGTCAGGATTGCCGCTCCTTCCGTGCTTGAAATCGCCTACGGATACGAGTTGAAAGTCCTGGGCGGCGATCGGCGCTACCGCAAACTCTCCGATTGGTTCACCCGGCTCCTGGCGAGCGACGTGCTCTCGGTCGTTCCCCTCGACGGCCGGGCGGCCCTCGTCGCCGGGCGTCTCCGAGGTGTCCATCCCCACCCGCCTGCAGGCCGGGACCGGCGTTCGAAAACCATGCGTCAGGCATCGTGGATTCTCGACATTCAGATCGCGTCGGTCGCTTTCGCGGCAGGCCTCGACGTGGCCACGCTGAATCGCGGGGACTTCGAGGTCCTCAGCAATGCCCTTCGCGACCTGTTCCCCGAAGCGCCTCGACTAGAGGTTTTCGGTCAGCCCGCATGATCAGGCGGCCACAGCCTGCTCTGAGTCCCGAGCGCTCCAGGCCTTTTCGATCTGCCGCATCATTGCCGGGTAGACGATCCGGTGACGAAAGGGGCTGATCAGGGCCATGTATCCGTCTCCGAAGCGGCCAC
>JBBSKC010000129.1:0-4612 GCA_038256675.1 Solirubrobacterales bacterium
GACCAACGAGTCGATGCGGGAGGTCCTGGCAAATTCGAGGTCGGTCACTCCCGAGGGCAAGCAGGCCTCGCTGGAGGAGCCGGGGCGGATCGCCTGGGGCCGGCTCTGGCCGATCCTCGCGGCGGTCGTCACGGCCGGCGGTCTCGGCATCCCCTTCCCGGAGATCGCGGTGATCGGTAGCGGCTTCGCCCTGCTGGTCGCCCTCGCCTGGCGAAACCGGGAGCGCGCGGTGCTGGCGATCGAGCAGCGCGATGGCGTGCGTTTCCTGGTCGAGCCCGGCTCGCCGTTCAAGCCGGTGAAACTGGTCCGGACCCCGGGCTTCCGGGCCTTTTAGCCGCCCCATAACGGACCGGGTCGGTTACACCCGCAGACGACGGGCATTTCCGACCCAGTACTGCTTTCTTTGCTTACTTCCACCACTCGCCGGTGTTGAGGATCTGGTGCGGACCGAGCCACGCGCGGCGGGCAGTGGCGATCGCGTACTCCATGTAGGCGAGCGTTTCGGTGCCGTGGGCGTCGGTGTTCAGGACGATGCCGACCCCGGCGTCGGCGGCCATGCGCGCGTGCACGTCGTTCAGGTCGCGCCGGTTCGGGTTGCCGTTGATCTCGAACAGGGTGCCTGATTCGAAGGCGGCGGAGATCACCGATTCGATGTTCAGCGGGTACGGATCACGCTTGTTCAGCAGGCGGCCGGTCGGGTGGCCGATGCAGTCGACCAGCGGGTTCTCGATCGCCGTGACCATGCGACCCGTCATCTTCTTTTCGTCCTTGCTGAACGAGGTGTGGATCGAGGCGATCACCCAGTCGAGCGCTTCGAGCAGGTCCTCTTCGTAGTCGAGCTCGCCCTTCGTCCCGATGTTGACCTCGGAGCCGGCGAGCAGCCGGAAGCCGCCGTTGGTCTTAGCATTCTGGTCGTTGTAGCGGCTGATCTCCTCGATCCGCTGCCAGAGGCGGTCCGGGGTGACGTGATCGCCGAAGCCGTGGCTTGCCGAATGGTCGGTGATTGCCAGATACTCGTAGCCGAGGTGCTGGGCCGCCGCCGCCATCTCCTCGAGCGTGTTGCGCCCGTCGGAGAGGGTGGTGTGGCAGTGGAGGTCGCCTTTGATCTGGCCGAGCTCGACCAGGTCCGGCAGCTCGCCTTCCCGGGCCGCTTCCAGTTCCCCTCGCTGTTCGCGGAGCTCGGGCTCGATGTACTCGTAACCGAGCCGCTCGTAGACCTCCTTCTCGGTCTTGAAACGGTCGGTCTCCCCGGTCTTGTCGTCGAGCACGCCGTTCTCGGAGACGTGCAGTCCCTCCTTCACCGCGATCGCTCGCAGCTTCTCGTTGTGCGCAGCCGAGCCGGAAAAATGCTGGAGCAGGTTGCCGAAGGCGTCGGGCGCGACGATGCGCACGTCGACCCCGACCCCGGTGTGGGTCTCGAGCCGCACGCCGGTGACCGCCGGTTTGCCGGCCGAGGCGACCATCTTGTGCCCGGCGATGTGGGCGGCCAGGTCTTTGGGCGAATCGGAGGTGGCGATCAGGTCGATGTCCTTGCAGGTGTCGGTCAACCTGCGTGCCGATCCGGCGATCTCGGCCTTATCGCAGCTCGGATGCTCGCGAAGGATCTCGACCAGCTCTTCGGCGATCGGCAGGATTTCGTCGAGGCGCTTTCGCTGCGGTCCTTCCGGTTCGGCCTGCAGCCGCTCGATGCCTTCGAGGATGTTGGCCTCCTGCTTGGGTCCGAGCCCTTTCATCGACCGGACTTCGCCCGATTCGGCGGCGGCCTTGAGGTCTTCGAGCGACGAGACGTCGAGCTCCTCGTGGAGGCGGCGGACGGTCTTCGGGCCGAGTCCGGGGATGCGGTTGATCTCGATCAGCCCGGGCGGAAGCTTCTCCTTGAGCTTGGCCGCGGCCGGGATCTCACCGGTCTCGACCAGAGCGATGATCTTCTCCTCGAGCGTCTTGCCGACGCCGGGCAGGTCGGTGACCGTGCCGTTCTTCGCCATCTCCTCGACCGAGCCGCCTTCGTTCCGGATCGTCCGGGCCGAATTGACGTAGGCCAGCACGCGGTAGCGGTCGGCGCCGTCGAGTTCGTAGAGCACGGCGAGCTCTTCGAGGGCGGCAGCGATCTGGGGATTGGTCATGCCCAAAACATAAGTCACCAAGGTCCCCACCGGGAACTGGCAATGAAAGTCCGCGATTATCACTGACTTTCATTGCCAGTTCGTGGTTGGTGCTTCTGGCCACCCCTCGAAACCGGCCTTCGGCGCACGGCCCCTGAATGCTTTGGGGATACGATCTGCCGGTGCCTGCGCCGACCTCTGCCGACCGTGGACCCCTCTGGGTCATCTTGCCGACGTACAACGAGTTGGGCAACATCGGGGAGATGGTCGAAGCGCTGGGGCCGAAGCTGAATCTGGCAGGTGGCGACCGGATCCTGATCGTCGACGACAACTCACCCGACGGCACGGGGGACCTGGCCGACGAGATCGCGGCGTCCAACGACTCGGTCGAGGTGCTCCACCGCCCGGCCAAAGAGGGCCTCGGCCCGGCTTACATCAACGGCTTCAAGGTCGCGCTGGCCGGCGGGGCCGACCTGATCGTCCAGATGGACGCCGACTTCTCGCACGATCCCGCTTACCTGCCGCGCCTGATCGCCTCATCCGAACTCGCCGACCTCGTGATCGGTTCGCGATACGTGCCCGGTGGCGGCATCACCGAGTGGGGCACCGTGCGCCGGCTGCTCAGCCGAGGCGGCAGCCTGTACTCGCGAACCATCCTGGGCACGGACATCAAGGACATGACCGGCGGGTTCAAGTGCTTCCATCGGCAGGTCCTCGAAGCGATCCCGTTCGACGAGGTCGCCGCTTCCGGCTACTCGTTCCAGGTGGAGATGACCTATCGGGTGATCAAGGCCGGCTTCACGGTGATCGAAGTGCCGATCACGTTCCGCGAGCGGCAGGCAGGCACCTCGAAGATGAGCCGCGCCATCGTCGCCGAAGCCGCCTGGAAGGTCCCGGCGATGCGCTTCGGAAAGAATCGCCCGGAATAGTTCCGGCGAAGGACCCGGTGCGTTACGGTCATGAGACCGCTTTTGCCGAAGGCACGAGTGGAGGCGTACTTCATTTTATATAGTACGTGTAGAACTTTTACTTTGACCAGTCGCACCGACCAAAGGAGACCGAGATGGCAGACAAGCTCCCCCCAGTAACCGACGCTTCATTCAAGGCTGACGCAATCGAAGCCGAAGGCAACGTTCTAGTCGACTTCTGGGCTCCCTGGTGCGGTCCGTGCCGCGTCGTCCATCCGGTCCTCGAAGAGATCAACGAAGAGCGTGACGACGTCAAGATCATCAGCCTGAACATCGACGAGAACCCGCAGACTGCGGCTCAGTACGACGTGCTTTCGATCCCGACCATGATCCTGTTCAAGGACGGTGCCATGGTCAAGAAGATCGTCGGCGCGATGCCCAAGCGACGTCTGCTGGCCGACCTCGAGCCGGCCCTCCAGGCCTGAGGGAACGCAGATGCCGTTTGTTCACATCCACTGGTACGAGGGCCGCTCGGACGAGCAGAAGGCCGTGATCGCCAAGCGGATCGAGGACGTGCTGGTCGAAGAGGCCGGCGTGACCCCCGAGCACTGCTGGATCAAGTTCGTCGACTCTTCGAAGGCCGACTTCATCATCGGAGAATCAGAGAAATAATCAGCGCTTGGCCGGGGCGAAGAGGTAGTGACTGACCATCCAGTCGTTTCCTCCGTTCCAGAGCCAGATCTGTTCGGTCGAGATCAGGAACAGGCGCCAGGTGCCGAGCGCCCGCTTCGCAGCGTCCTTGTCATAGACCGTTTCGAGGATCCGTAGCGCCTCTTCCTGGTGGGCATCGAGGCGCTGAAGCCAGGCGGCGAGGGTTTTCGCATAGTGGATCCCCGACATCGCCCAGCGGTCCTCGAGTTCGAGGTCGTCCTGGAAGTGGAGCATCAGGTCGTGTGACGGCATCGTGCCGGCCGTGAAGAACCGCTCCGAAGCCCAGGTGTCGGCAAACCGATATGCGAGCTTGCGATGGGTGAAGATGTGGACGAAGAGGCGGCCGTCCGGCTCGAGCCAGGTGCCGATCCGCCGCATCAGCTCTTTCCAGTTCCGCATGTGCTCGAACATCTCGACCGAGACCACGCGGTCGAAGCCGCCGGGGCCGAGGTCCGGCTCGAAATCGTTGACGTCGGCGGTGATCACCGTCAGGTTGTCGAGCCCGAGCTTTTCGGCTTCGCGGTCGATCGTCACCTTCTGGGTGGCCGAGTTGGAGATCGAGGTGATCTCACTGTCGGGGTACTGCGTGGCCATCCAGAGGCTGAGTGAACCCCAGCCGCAGCCGAGTTCGAGGATGCGCATCCCGTTCTTGAGGCCGGCCCGGGAGCAGGTGAGTCCCAGCATCTCCTCTTCGGCGGCGGTCAAAGACGTCTGGCCCTTCGACCAGATCGCCGAGCTGTACTTCCGGCGCGGACCGAGGAACAGCTCGAAAAATTCGGACGGCACCTCGTAATGTTGCTCGTTCGCCACCTCGACCTGCTCGGCGACCGGGCCGTAACTCATGTGGGCGACGATCTCCTTGAGGCGATCCTCCTGGGCTTCGACCCCGCC
>JBBSKC010000130.1:0-4519 GCA_038256675.1 Solirubrobacterales bacterium
CTTTGTCCAGGATCGGAATTTCGAACTTTTCGGCTTTTTCCAGCTTTGAGCCGGCGCTCTCGCCCGCAACGACGTAGTCCGTCTTCTTCGAGACCGATCCGGTCACCTTGCCGCCGGCCCGTTTGACCATCGCCGCGGCCTCATCCCGGGTCATTCCCTCGAGGGTTCCGGTCAGGACCACCGTCCTGCCTTCGAGCGGCCCTCCCTCCTGCCGCCGCTCCGATTCGTCCAGCTCCATCCGGAGGCCGGCGTCGCGCAGACGGCCGATGATCTCCCAGGTCCGCTCGTCGGCGATCGATTCGCGCACCTGCCCGGCCATGATCGGACCCACGCCCTCGGTCCGTTCGATCTGCTCGGGATCGGCTTCATGCAGGGCGTCGATCGTGCCGAACTCCATCGCGAGCGCTTCGGCCGTGACCGATCCCACGCCGGGCAGTCCGATCGCGTAGAGCACCCGGGTGAAAGGCTGGTCGCGCGACTTTTCGATCTCACCGATCAAGTTGCCGGCCGAGATCGCACCCATCCGGTCAAGTGCTTCCAGCCGGTCCTGCCTCAGGCCGTAGATGTCCGCGACATCGCTGATCAGGCCCTCTTCGAGGAACCGTAGAACCTGCTTCTCCCCCAGGCCCTCGATGTCCATCGCGCCGCGCGAGACGAAATGCTTGATGTGCTGGAAGATCTGGCCGGGGCAGCCCGAGCGGTTCGGGCAGATCGAGAAGACCGAGTCCTCGGGCTTGACGATCTCGGTGTCGCAGGCGGGACAGCGGGTCGGCGGGACCGGCTTGACCGCACCCTCGGGGCGCTTCTGGGGCAGGGCCGAAACAACTTGCGGAATCACGTCGCCGGCCCGCAGCACGACGACCGTGTCGCCGGCTCGCACGTCCTTCCGCTCGAGGTCCTCTTCGTTGTGGAGGGTCGCGTTCGACACGGTGACCCCTCCCACCCGGACCGGGTCGAGCTTGGCCCAGGGGACCATGTGACCGGTCCGGCCGACGTTCCATTCGATCTCGAGCAGCTCCGTGGTCGCCGTAGTCGGCGGGAACTTCCAGGCGATCGACCAGCGCGGTTCGCGCCCAGCCGAGCCGAGTTCCTTCCAGAGGTCGAGCTGGTCGACCTTGATCACGACGCCATCGATCTCGAAGTCGATCCGGTCGCGGTTGTCGAGCCACCAGTGGCAACGTTCGAGGACCTCTTCGATCGTCTTGTGCTGGGCCGTTTCGGGATTTGTCTGGAAGTTGTGCTCGGCCAGCCACTGAACCTCGTCGTAATGGGTGTGGAGCTGACGGATGCCGTCGGTCGTGCCGAGCGCGTATGACCAGATCGAGAGTGGACGCTCCGCGGTTGCCTTGGGGTCGACCTGGCGGATCGATCCTGCGGCCGAGTTGCGCGGATTGGCGAAGGCGGGAAGGTCGGCGTCGACCCGACGCTGGTTGAGCTCGGCGAAGGCGGCCAGCGGCATATAGACCTCCCCTCTGACTTCGACCAGGGCCGGCGCGTCCTTGATCTCTTTCGGCAGTTCTTCGATCGTCCGGATGTTGTGGGTCACGTCCTCGCCGACCCGCCCGTCACCCCGGGTCGCGCCCCGGACAAACCTTCCGTTCTCGTAGGTCAGGGAGATTGCCAGGCCGTCGATCTTCGGTTCGGTCACGTAGGTGAGCCCGTCCGTATCGATGTCCCGCTTGGCCAGGTGGTTCCGGATCCGCTTCTCCCAGGCGATCAGCTCCTCCTCGGTGCGCGCGTTGGCCAGGGAGAGCATCGGGATGGCGTGCTCGACCGGCGCGAACCCGCTGGACGGGGCCGCTCCGACCCGCTGGGTCGGCGAGTCGCCGGTGACCAGCTCGGGGTGTTCCTCTTCGAGCCGCTTCAGCTCCGCGTAGAGGTTGTCGTACTCCTCGTCGGAAACTTCGGGGTCGTCCTTCTGGTGGTACAGGCGGATGTGGCGGTTCAGCTCGTCGCGGAGCCCGGCGATCCTCGTTTCCGGGGTTTCGGCCACGTCGGGTGTCTACCCTTTCGCAGCGCCGAGAACCCGCTCGAAGTCGCGCTGCTTGAGTCCCTCGAGTCCGCTGTGATGGGTCCAGTCGAGATTGAGCGGGGTGACCGAGACCCGGTCTCGCGCGATCGCGCCGATGTCGGTCCCGGATTCGTCGTTCAGTCCGGGCTCGAAACCGTAGATCCGGTAACTGGTGCGGCCGGTCTCCTCGTCGTGTTCGACCTTTCGGAGCTCGTCCCGGTACAGGCGCTTGCCGAGTTTGGTCACATCGACTCCGACCGGTTTGGCACCCGGCACGTTGATGTTCAGAAGCGTGTCTTCGGGAAGGGGGTGGTCCATGATCTCGCGAACGGTGTCGGCGGTGAAGCGGGATGCGAGCTCGAAGTCGTAGTGCCGCTGTGGCGAGTAGCCCATATGACCGTTTTCCGACTGCTGCGAGACCGCGATCGCAGGGATTCCGAGGAGGATGCCTTCGAGGGCCGCGGCGACCGTTCCGGAGTAAGTGACGTCGTCACCGAGGTTCAGGCCGTGGTTGATCCCGGAGACGATCAGGTCAGGCCGGTCGCCGACCAGGCCGACGTCAGCGAACCGCACGCAATCGACCGGCGTGCCATCGGTCGCGTGACCGAGATCGCCATCCTCGAACCTGACTTCCTCGACCGAGAGCGGCGAACGGGTCGTAATGCTTCGGGCCGAGGCGCTCCGGTTCGAGTCGGGCGCGATCACGTCGAGGGTGACGCCTTCGATCTGACGCAGCTGCCGCCGGAGGGTCTGAAGGCCCTGGGCCCCGATCCCGTCGTCGTTGGTCAGCAGAATGCGCACCAGCCAAGAATAGGTGAACGACCCCCGAGGGGTGGTTCCAAATAACCCCGACGGGTGGGGCTAAATCGAACCACCTCAAAGCTCGCGGGGAGGTGGTTCCAAATAGCCCCGACAGGTGGGGTTATTTGGAACCACCCCCCCCTTGCTTTTGTGCATCTCAGTTGATCAGCTGGCGGGGTGGTGGCTCCGGGTAGTCGACGCGGACGATCGTGAGTCCTTCGGCCGGTGCGGTCATGCCGGCGGCGGGACGCTCGGCGCCCTCCAGCAGGGCTGCGAATTCTTCGAAGCTGCGACTGCCGTCGGCGACTTCGACCATCGTGCCGACGAGCACCCGGACCATGCTCCGGAGAAAGGATTCCCCTGTGATCCAGAACTGGAGGGTGTCGTTCCTCAACGGCTCGCCGGCGGCCGGATCCTCGAGTCCCGGCTCGTCGATCCAGCGGGCCGAGTGGATCAGTCGCTGGAAACGCGTGTGATAGGTCTCGGTCGGGGTGAAAGCGGTGAAGTCGTGTTTTCCCACGATCGCTTCGGCGCAGCGGTCGAGCGCGTCCCGGTCGAGCGCACGCGATATCCACCAGGCCCGCCCCGGGGCGAATGGCCCGCCCGGCTTGCGGTTGAGGATTCGGTAGCAGTAGGTCCGGGACACGGCATCGCGGCGGGCGTCGAAAGAGTCCTCGACCCGGGTGACCGCCCGGATCGCCAGCTCTTCCGGGGTCAGGCCGTTGAGACTGCGGATGATCGACGGAGGGATCTCGCCGTCGAAGGCGAAGCTGGCGACCTGTCCCAGGGCGTGGACGCCGGCATCGGTGCGACCGGCGGTGATGACTTCGATCTCCGGGGCACGCAGGCAGACCCGCAGAGCCCGCTCGATGCAGCCCTGGACGGTGTGGGTGCCGTCCTGGCGGCCCCAGCCACTGAAGGCGGTACCGTCATATTCGATGTCAAGCCGGAAGGTGGCGATGATTAAACTCTAGATCGCGGATGGCAGCGTGCACTGGGTGGATGCCAGGCGTTGCCTGACGCTGAGCCTGTGCTCGGCACTGGCGAACCGGCAGGTAACGACTGGCGCCGCCCAGGGCGCGCTGGCGCCGCGAGCTACCAGTAGGGCTGGAAAATCTTCAGCCTCGCGTTGTCCTTCTTGCCACCGGCGTAGGCAGAGATCACTACCTTGCCCCGGGAACCGCGCCTGGCGGTCACCTTGAAGTTCCTGGTTACCGTCCACCCCGGCTTGATGCGGTTGATGTAGAGCTTCTCGGGCCGGGGTTTTATCCGGCGCTTCTGACTGGAGCCGAAGCTCACCTCGACCACCCGGGCTGCGCGCTTGCCTTTGTTGGTCACGGCGACCTTCATGTTGAGGTAACCGTCAGCGTAGATCCAGTTTGCGCCGATGATGTCGACCTTGGTGATGTTCGGCCTCTTGTCGGGAATGGCGCACTTCTTCTTGGTGCAGTTGCTCTTGCCGCCGTTGTTGTTCCCGCCACCGTTGTTGCCGCCGCCGTTGTTCCCGCCACCCGAAGGGCCGGTGGGTCCGGTGGGTCCGGTCGGGCCCGTGGGTCCGGTTGATCCGGTGCCCGTGCCGCCGGTCGGACCGTCGGGGGTGATCGCGCCGCCGATCCGCTCGACCTTGTTGTGGCCGGTATCGGAGATGAACAGCGAGCCGGAGGAATCGACGGCGACGCCGGTCGGACCGGCAAAGGTACCGACGCC
>JBBSKC010000131.1:0-4509 GCA_038256675.1 Solirubrobacterales bacterium
TCGAAGGCTGTGGGCGTACCGCCCCGCTGGACGTGCCCGAGGACGGTCGCCCGCGCCTCCTTGCCCGTGCGGGACTCGATCTCGCTCTCGAGCCAGTGGGCCACGCCCCCCAGCCGCTCGTGGCCGAAAGCGTCAGTCGGCCCGCCTTCCTGCTCGGGGAAGCCGCCGATCGGCTTGGCGCCTTCGGAGACGACCACGATCGGCGCGTACTGGTCCTCGAACCGGCGCTCGATGTAAGCGCAGACGCGGTCGAGGTCAAAATCCTGTTCCGGGAGGAGAATCACGTTGGCACCGCCGGCCAGTCCCGCATGGAAGGCGATCCAGCCGGCGTGTCTTCCCATCACTTCCACGATCAGCACCCGATGGTGGCTCTCGGCGGTGGTGTGGAGCCGGTCGATCGCTTCCATCGCGATGTTCACCGCGGTGTCGAAGCCGAAGGTGTAGTCGGTGGAGCCGAGGTCGTTGTCGATCGTCTTCGGCACCCCGACGACCTTCACACCTTCGTCGTTCAGCCGGTCGGCGACTCCGAGCGTGTCTTCGCCGCCGATCGCGATCAGGCCGTCCACCCCGGCTTCTTTCAGGTTGGACTTGATCCGCTCGATGCCGTTCTCCAGCTTGATCGGATTGGTCCTCGACGAGCCGAGGATCGTGCCGCCACGAGGAAGGATGCCTCGGACCTGCTCAACCCCGAGCGGCCTCGTGTCACCTTCGAGCGGACCACGCCAGCCGTCCCGGAAACCGACGAACTCGTTTCCGAACTCGCTGACCCCGCGCCGCACGATGGCACGGATCACGGCGTTCAGGCCGGGGCAGTCGCCCCCGCCGGTCAGCACTCCGATCTTCATCGGTTACTTCCGGTTTTTGCCGGGAAGGTGCGGCTTGACCATTTCGATCAGCGGCTGGCTGTACTGAATGAAGGCGCCGACGAAGAGGATTCCGAAGAACACGAGACCGGCGACCGGGCCGCCCTGCCCTTGCGAATAGGAGAAGACGGCAAAGGCCAGTGCGACGAAGAATGTGACCGGGATGATCATCGGGGGAATCCTACCGAAAGCCCGGGGATGGGTTACGCGCGCATCGCTTCGCGGGTATCGCCGAGAAACTGTTCGATCGAAGCCACCGCCGAATCGGTGCTACCGGCATCGGCGACCAGCCGGACGAGTTTCGATCCGATTATTACGCCGTCGCTGATCTGGCCGACCTCGGCCGCCTGGTCGGGCGTTCCGATGCCGAAACCAACCGCGACCGGGACCGTGGCCATGCTGCTCACGTCGTCAACCAGTTCCTTCAGGTGAACCGGTACGTCCTGTCGTTCACCGGTCGTGCCGACCGTCGAGACGACGTAGATGAATCCGGCCGCGACCTGGCAGATCTCGGCCCGCCGCTCACCCAGGGTCGTCGGTGCGATCAGCGGCACCACGGCCAAACCGGCTTCGTTCAGGATCGCGCGGGTCTCTTCGTCTTCACCCAGCGGCAAGTCCGGGACGATCACGCCGCACGCACCCGCTGCCACGGCCCGCTCGGCGAAAGCCGCGGGGCCTTCTGCTCCGAGCACCATGTTCGTATAGGCCATCAGCACGACCGGTACGCGGTCGCTGACCGCAAGGCAGGTCTCGAGGACGTGCTCGAACTTGACCCCGGCGTCCAGGGCGGTGGTCGCCGCCTGATGGATGATCGGGCCGTCTGCCAGCGGATCCGAGTACGGCACGCCGAGTTCGATCAGATCGGCACCGGAATCGACGTAGGCGGTGGCGATGCGAACCGATGCGGCCGGATCCGGGAAGCCGCCCATCATGTACGGCATCAGCGCGGCACGGCCTTCTCCTTTCACCCTGGCAAAAGCGGATCCGATGCGTTCAGCTCCGTCCACCACCCCGGTCTCACTCAACTTCGTCGAGTCCCAGGACTTCAGCCAGGTCCTTGTCGCCCCGGCCGGACAGGCAGACCAGGTCGTAGCCGGCTTCGGAGCTTTTGCCTTCGCCGAGCAGCCAGGCGATCGCGTGCGAGGACTCTAACGCCGGGATGATGCCCTCGAGCCGGCTCAGTTCTTTGAAAGCGGTCACAGCCTGCTGATCGGTGACCGAGACATACGTGGCCCGGCCCGAGTCGCGCAGGAAGGCGTGTTCCGGCCCCACCCCCGGGTAGTCGAGTCCGGCGGAGATCGAATGAGCCTCGAGGATCTGGCCCTCCTCGTCGGCGATCACGGCGGACATCGACCCGTGGAGGACCGAAGTGCGGCCGGCGGTCAGCGACGCGCCGTGACGGTCGGTGTCGAGACCTTCACCGGCGGCTTCGACCCCGATCAGCCCGACGGCTTCGTCCTGGACGAAAGCGGTGAAGGTGCCGATCGCGTTGGATCCGCCGCCGACGCAGGCGATGACCCGTTCGGGCAGCACGCCGTTCTCGGCCTCGAGCGCCTGGGCCCGGGCCTCGTCGCCGATCACGCGCTGGAGGTCTCGAACCAGGAGCGGGAACGGCGCCGGGCCGACTACTGAACCTATGACGTAATGAGTGGTGGCGACGTTGGTCACCCAGTCGCGGATCGCGGCGCTGACCGCCTCCTTGAGGGTCTTCGCCCCGGCTTCAACCGGCACCACTTCGGCACCCAGGAGGCCCATTCGCTCGACGTTGGGCTTCTGGCGGCGGATGTCCTCGCTGCCCATGTAAACGACACATTCGACGTCGAGGAGGGCGCATGCGGTCGCGGTGGCCACCCCGTGCTGACCGGCGCCGGTCTCGGCGATGATCCGGGGCTTGCCCATGCGCTTCGCGAGCAGAACCTGACCCAGCGCGTTGTTGATCTTGTGGGCACCGGTGTGGGACAGGTCCTCCCGCTTCAGATAGACGTTCCGGCCGACCCGCTCGCTCAGGCGCGACGCCAGGTAGAGCGGCGTCGGCCGTCCGATGAAGTCACGCTGGAGGTTGGCCAGGTTCATCATGAATTCCTGGTCGTCGCGCGCGTCGGCCCAGGCCGCTTCGAGCTCGTCGAGCGCCGGGATCAGGGTCTCGGGGACATACCGGCCGCCGTAGGGGCCGAACCTTCCTGCGACCTCCTTCATCGACTGGTGGACGCGCTGGTGTTCGACGCTCATGCGCCGGCCACCGGTGTGTAGTGCGCAGATTCGAAGAACTTCGCCATCTTGAAGTGGTCCTTGAGCCCGGGTTCGGACTCGATGCCACTGGCGACGTCGACCGCGTCTGGACGCATGATCCGGATCGCTTCGGTCACGTTCTCCGGGGTCAGCCCGCCGGCAACGACGAACGGCACGTCGGAATGGTGGTTCTCGAGTAGGTCCCATTCGAAGGACGTGCCGGTACCGCCGGCTTTGCCGGTGCCGCCCGTATCGAACAGGTGGAAATCAGTGCGGCAAGCCTCGGCCCGGATGATGTCCGCGGCACGCTCGACATGAATCGCCTTGATCACCTTGACTCCGGTGCGGCGGGCGACTTCCGAGCAGAAAGAGGCGCCTTCGTTGCCACTCAGCTGGACGATGCTCAGGTTCGCATTCTCGACCGCTTCCGCCACCCGGTCCAGGGTCGGATTGACGAAGACACCGGCGATTTCAACCTTGCGGTGAAACTCCCGACCGATTTCGGCCGCGTCACTGAACTTGACCGACCTGGGGCTGGACTTGTCGTGAATCAGCCCGATCGCCCATGCGCCGAGGTCCACGGCTTCTTCGGCGTCTTCGAGATTGGTTATTCCACAGACCTTTACCTTCATGAATCAAGGGTACGGGAACAGCAGAACGGACGAAACGAAACCCACCTCCCGGCACGGTTCGTAACCCGGGTGGTTCCAAATAACCCCGAGGGGTGGGGCTAAACGGAACCACCCCGGTTTCGTGCCGCTACGTGATGACGGGTGGTTCCAAATAACCCCGAGGGGTGGGGCTATTTGGAACCACCCTTCCTGCTTGTGCAGGGGAGGGTTGGTGTTCCTGGGCTTCTGCTACTGGCCGAAGCCGGGTGGCAGTTGCGGCTGCTCCTCCGACGGCTTTTCGGAGCTGGCTGAAGAGTCGTCGGGTCTTGGGGCCAGCTCGACGGTGAAATCCTTGCTTTCTCCGTCGCGGTCGACCGTGACGTCGATCGAATCGCCGACGTCGGCGTCATTGATCAGCGCGATCACTTCTTCCATCGACGTGACTTCTTCACCGTTGACCGAGGTGATCACGTCGCCACCCGTCAGGACTTCGGCGCCTTCGATGGTTTCGGGGGTGTCGCCACCCTTGATGCCAGCCTTGGCCGCCGGGCCGTCTTCGGTGGCCTCCTGGACCAGTATCCCGGTCTCGATGTCGAGATTCAGCGCTTCGGCGATCTGCGGACTGAGGGATGCTCCGCTGATTCCGAGGAAGGCGTGCTCGACTTCTCCGTCCTCCTTGAGCTGCTTGACCACATCCTTGACCGTGTCCGACGGAACCGCGAAACCGATGCCGACGCTGCCGTTGCCGCTGCCACCGGTCGCGATCTGCGAGTTGACGCCGATCACTTCACTCTCGGTGTTGATCA
>JBBSKC010000132.1:0-4468 GCA_038256675.1 Solirubrobacterales bacterium
AATCCCCTCACACAGGAATGAACCTTTGCTGACCGATTACCACGTCCACCTGAGACCCGACGAGCTGGAAGCCGCCGCGAGCGACCACTACTCCTCGGCAAATATCGAAGGCTACGTCGAAGCCGCATACCGCGCCGGGGTCTCGGACCTCGGCTGCGCCGAGCACATGTACCGCTTCACCGAGGCGCTGACCGTCTGGAACCATCCGTTCTGGGAGAAATGGGCGCTTGACGACCTCGACCAGTATTGCGATGTGGTCGCCGCGAGTCCGATCAAGCTGGGAATCGAAGCCGATTACATTCCCGGCAGCGAATCCGAGCTCGACGAAATGCTTTCACGCCGCCCCTTCGACTACGTGGTCGGCTCGGTCCACTTCATCGGCGAGAAGTCGATCGACACCGAGATGTACACGGTGTGGGACGACCGGGGTGACGCCGACGAGATCTGGCGCCGGTACTTCGAGACCGTCGCCCTGGCGGCGCGCTCGGGACTGTTCGACATCCTCGCCCACCCGGACCTGGTCAAGGTCTGGGGCCGGGCCCAGCGGCTACCGTCCCGTGACCTGCGCTTCTACTACGAGCCGGCGATCGAGGCGATCGGTGAGTCGGGGGTGACGGTCGAGGTCTCGACCGCCGGCCTGCGCAAGTCGGTCGGTGAGATCTACCCTTCACCGGCCTTCATGGAAATGTGCGTCGATGCCGGCGCGTCATTCGCGCTCTCTTCCGACGCGCACGAGCCCGGCCAGATCGGTTTCGAGTACGACCGGGCCCTGGAGTTCTTCAGCGCTCACGGAGTCGAGGAGATCTCGGTCTTCGAGGGCCGGAAGCGCACTCCGACCAAGCTCAGCTCTCCCGCAGTTCGATCCGCCTGATCTTGCCGGTCAGCGTCTTCGGCAGTTCGTCGATGAACTCGATCTGGCGGGGGTAGGCGTAAGCGCTGAGTGAGCCGCGCACGGACGTCTTTATCTCGGAAGCCAGTTCGTCGGAGGGTTCGAAGCCTTCGTTCAGCACGATGAAGGCTTTGACCACACTGCCCTTGATCTCGTCCCGGGCGGCGACCGCCGCCGCCTCATGGACCGCCGGGTGCTCGATGCAGGTTGACTCCACTTCGAAGGGCCCGATGCGGTAGCCGGCTGAGATGATCACGTCATCGGCCCGTCCGGCGTACCAGAAGTAACCGTCCTCATCACGGTGGGCGGCGTCCTTGGAGTGGAACCACTCGCCTTCGAAGTCCCTGGCGGTGTCTTCGGGGTTGTCCCAGTAGCGCAGCGGATAGTGCGGGTTCGACCGGGCGCGCAGACAGATCTCGCCGCGCTCCCCGTCGGCCACCGGATTCTCGTCCACGTCGAGGATCTCGACTTCCCAGCCCGGCATCGGCTTGCCCATGGATCCTTCGCGGACGTCCATCCAGGGGAAGTTGCCGCAGGGGGTAGGACTCGCTCAGGCCGTAGAAGTCGAGCACGGTCACGCCATATTGCTCGCGGAACCAGCGGATCGCTTCCGGGTTGAGTGCTTCACCGGCCGAGCAGACCCGCCGGAAGACCTGGGGGAATTTTTCGCCGGCGCCTTCGACGGCCATCATCGCGCGCATCGCAGTCGGGGTGGTGAAGACGTTGGTGACCTTGTTGCGGGACAGGACCTCGAGCTGGACCGCCGGGTCGAAGCCGCCCTCACGGGCGTAGACGAATTGGACGGCGCCCAGCCGCCACGGGCCGATCAGCGGGCAGATGCCAGCGGCCCAGGCCCATTCGCCCATGCCGTGGAAGATCTCACCTTCTTCGACTTCGTGGCAGTAGACGAATTCTTCGTGGCCGAGGATGTAGCGGTGGGCGTGAAGGATGCCTTTGGCCAGACCGGTCGTGCCCGACGTGTAATAGATCTGGGCGGGGTCGTCGGCCGAAGTGTCCAGCGTTTCGAACGTCTCGTCGTGCCCGGCCAGCAATTCCGGGTCGAGCGTGATCACCTCGTCAACCAGGTGCGCGGGCATCCGGTTGACGTTGCCGGCGTCGGTCACGATCACTTTCGCCCCGGAGTCCTTGATGCGGTGTTCGATCCCCTCGTCGCCGTAGAGCACCGAGAGCGAGATCAGGATCGCGCCGGTCTTCCATGTGGCGAAGAAGATGGCTGCCGTCTCCGGTGAAGCCGGGGCGCAGACGGCGACGCGGTCACCTTTGACGATGCCGTGCGCGGTGAGCATGTTGGCCGCCTGGTTGGCGAGCGACTGCTGCTCGCCCCAGGTCACTGCGCGGTGGACCCCTGTGTGATCTTCGAAGATCATCGCCAGCTTCTCCGGTGGGTGCCGGTCACAGACGTCGGCGGCGATGTTGTAGCGCTCCGGCACTTGCCACTCGTGAGCGGCACGCACCTCGTCGTATCGGCTCATCAACTCTCCTCGTCGAGGGTCCGGGTCACGTTATCCTAGCCCGGTGAGCACGAACGTCGGAATCGGCTACGACAGTCATCGTTTCGGAGAAGACCGGCCGCTGATCATCGGCGGGGTCGAGATCGAGTTTGATCGCGGCCTGGTCGGCCACTCCGACGCGGACGTGCTGACCCACGCGGTGATCGACGCGGTGCTCGGGGCCGCCGGCCTGGGCGACATCGGCTCGATCTTCCCCGACGACGACCCGACCTGGGAGGGGGCGGACTCGATCGAGTTGCTGCGGACCGTCGTCGGCATGCTTCGCGGCCGGGTCGACAACATCGACGCGACGGTGATCTGCGAAGAACCGAAGCTCGGCGAGTACCGAAACCGGATCGTCCGCGTGATCGGTGACGTGACTTCGGCGAGAGTCAACGTCAAGGCGACCACCAACGAAGGCATGGGCTGGATCGGACGGGGCGAAGGCATCGCCTGCATGGCTGTCGCGAGCGTCCAGGTCGACTGAACGTCTGAACCCGGCTGCGGATAGGCTTACCCCTTCATGGGTGTGGGAGAAGTAGCAACGAAATTCACCGATCTGGGGTACCAGATGAAGGTGCTGGCCGAGACCGGAATCCTCGCCCCGATGCGGCCCGACCGCACCGCGCGGGTGGTCTCGACTCTCGTGCGCGGCGGAACCACTCCGGCGACCGCGATCAAGGTCGCCGCGATCAAGCACCCGGACGAGACCTTCCTTATCGACGAGGCGGGTTCACTCTCCTTCAGTGAAGTGGACGACCGCTCCACCCAGCTGGCACGGGCATTGGCCCGGCTCGGCCTGGGCGAAGGAGACGGCGTCGGCATCATGTGTCGCAACCACCGCGGCTTCATCGAGACGATGCTGGCCGCCGGAAAACTGGGGTCGACCGCGCTCTTCCTCAACACGATGTTTTCCGGGCCACAGCTGGCTGAAGTGGTGGATCGCGAGGGTCCGAAGATCCTGGTCTACGACGAGGAGTTCGAGGACCTGCTGACCGACGTGCCCGATGACGTGACCCGGGTGATCGCGTGGGGTGGCGGCAACACCGGGGACGAGAGTCTCGAGGGCCTGATCGCCTCGGCCGACAGCGCCGAGCTGCCGATCCCGGACGCCGAGTCGAAGTTCATCGTCCTGACCTCCGGTACCACAGGCACTCCGAAGGGTGCTCAGCGCGGCTCACCCAAGGGACTGGCCGGCATTGCCGGGCTGCTCGGCAGGATTCCGCACCGCAGTGGTGAGAAGATGGTCATCGCAGCACCGCTCTTTCACTCCTGGGGATTCATCAACTCGATCTTTGCGTTGACCCTCGGTGCCACAGTGATCCTCGACCGGCGTTTCGATCCCGAGACGTCGATGAAAAGGGTGGACGAGCATGACGCGGAGGTCCTGGTCGTGGTCCCGGTGATGCTCCAGATGATCCTCGAGCTGCCGAAGGCGACCCTGGACGGATTCAGCGCCGACGACCTCGACATAGTCACACTCTCGGGCTCGGCGCTGCCCGGAGGTCTTGCGACTGTCTGGATGGACCGCTTCGGCGACAACATCTACAACCTCTACGGGTCGACCGAGGTCGCCTTCGCTTCGATCGCCACCCCGGCCGACATGCGGCTCGACCCGGCGACCGCGGGCCGCCCGCCACGCGGCACCGAGATCCGCCTGGTCGACGAAAACGGGGTTGACGTGCCCGACGGTAAAGTTGGCCGGATCTTCGTCAATAACGGCATGACCTTCGAGGGGTACACCGGTGGCGGCGGCAAGGAGAACCTCGGCGATTACATCTCGAGCGGCGACGTCGGCCATTTCGACGATCGCGGCCTGCTGTTCATCGACGGCCGTGACGACGAGATGATCGTCTCCGGCGGCGAGAACATTTTCCCGGGTGAAGTCGAGGAACTGCTGGCCGGGCACGATCACATCGTCGAGGTCGCGGTGGTCGGCGTGCCGGACGAGAAGTTCGGGCAGTGTCTGAAGGCCTTCGTGGTCGTTCGGGGATCCGAACCCCTGACCGAGAAGGATCTCAAGGCCTACGTCAAATCCAACCTCGCTTCGTTCAAGGCCCCGAAGGAG
>JBBSKC010000133.1:0-4338 GCA_038256675.1 Solirubrobacterales bacterium
TGCTGCGGATGATCCAGACGCACCGGACCAGAGCGACGTGATCCCCCTCGACTCCCGACGCCGGCGTCGGTGAGCGTGGAGATCGAGCTGCTGCCGGACCCGGTCCGGCACGGACTGGCCACCAGCGGCGGGGTCAAGTGCGCGCAAACGGCGGTGATCATCGTCGACCAGGAGATCTTCGAGCAGATCTGGACACCGTCCACCCTCGAGATGCTTGCCCGCTCCTACTGGCAGTTCATCCGCCGGCGGACGCTCGGCGTGATTCGAGTGGACTATGGCGCCGATTCGCAGAAGGTCATCCTCTTCTCGCGCCGCATCCCGCTGCTGACGTTCCGCTCACCCGAGTTCCAGACCGGCGGCGACGAGGCCTCTGTCACCTGGCCGATCGAACGAGGCCTGCTGGTTGCCCGCGCCGGCCGCGACGAGGGATTCCTGCGGATCGCGGTCGAACATTCCGGGGAATGCGAAGACGGGTCGGGCCGCCAGCGGCTGGTGGTCACTTCCGAAGTCTCCAACTTCTATCCATGGATCCGTGGCTCCCGCTGGTTCGCCCGGCTCGGGACCTGGATCTACTCACAGACCCAGCTGCGTACCCACATCTGGGTGACCAAAGGGTTCCTCAAGTCGCTCGAGGACCTGCCGGATGAAGTGCTGAAACAGGGCGGAGACCCGAACGCCCGGCCGGACAGCGCCTGAATTTCGTCAGGCTTCTTCCATCTCGGCTACCGCGGCAGCCATCGCCCTGTCAAGTCCGGTCATCTCGATGTCAAAGAGCTCCATGCCCGACGGGTCCTCGACTACGGTCTCAGTAGACAGTCCTTCAACCAGCGGCCGAGCAACCCCGGTATCGACCGGGGTAACCAGGCCGATCCAGAGTGAAGACAGGCCGGGGGTCAGAAACGGAACGGCAACTCGGCGCGGCGCGTGGCGGTCCATCGCCTCGGCCATCTTGTCCATCATGCCGCCGTAGGTGGTTACGTCCGGTCCGCCGAGCTCGATCGTCCGGTCCGCGTCCTCCCCGGTCAGGTTGCGTGACTCTGCCAGATAGGAAACCACGTCATCGACCCCGATCGGCTGGGTGCGGGTGGTAGTCCAGCGGGGCGTGACCATCAACGGCAGACGCTTGACCAGGTAGTACACGGTCCGGAAGGACTCGCTGCCGCCGCCAAGCACCACTGCGGCCCGCAGGTAGGTCATCGGCAATCCGGTCGAAACAAGGGCCTCAGCCGTCTCCTGCCGTGACCTCAGATGCTTCGACTTGCCTTCCCCGAGGCCGCCCATGTAGATGATCCGCTCCACCCCGGCCTCTTTCGCCGCCTTGGCGAAATTGGTCGCGGCCCGACGGTCGGTCTCGGCGAAATCCTCTTTGGCACCCCGACCCATCGAATGGACGAGGTAGTAAGCGATTGCGACGTCTTTCAGGGCGGGAGCGAGTGATTCCGGCTCGAGCACGTCGGCCTTTACGACCTCGCAGCCGGCCTTCTCCAGATCTTTTGCCTTTTCCGGGTTGCGGGCTATGACCCGGACCGGAAATCCGCCCGCTTCGGCGAGGCGCAAAGCAAGCTTGCGCCCGACATAGCCCGTCGCGCCGGCTACCAGTACCCGGTCAGCCGTAGCGACCACCGGTGACCTCGCGCAGCTTGGCGCGGTCGTGGCGGGCGCCGACCTTCCGGACTGTCCCGGAACGGGAACGCATTACCAGTGACTCGGTCGTGGCGAAGCCCTTGCTGCGGCGGACCCCGTCCAGGAGGTCGCCGTCGGTTACACCTGTACAGGCGAAGAAGACGTCGTCGCCGTCGACCAGATCCTGAGAGGTGAGCACCCGGTCGAGGTCGTAGCCGGCTTCGAGTGCAGCCTGGCGCTCCTCGTCGTTCCGCGGCCAGAGCTTGCCGATAATCTCGCCACCGAGGCACTTGATCGCGGCGGCGGCGAGTACCCCTTCAGGTGTGCCACCGATGCCCCAGAGCAGGTCGATGCCGGTGTCGTCCGATACCGCCAGCAGGGCGGCCTGGACGTCGCCGTCGGTGATGAAGCGGATGTTGGCACCGGCTTCGCGCACCTCTTTCACTACCTCTTCGTGGCGGGGACGGTCGAGGATGGTCAGGGTGACCTCTTCGGGTCCGCCGCCCTTCCGTTCTCCGATCTTCCGGATCACCTCGCCGATCGGTTCGTCGAAGTTGAGCAGGTCCTTGAATTCGGATGACGCGGCGAGCTTCTCCATGTAGACACAAGGGCCCGGATCGAACATCGAGCCGCGCTCGGCAAGTGCTATGACCGCGAGTGCTCCGCCGAAGCCGCGGGCGGTGAGGGTCGTGCCTTCGAGGGGATCGACCGCGATGTCGACCACCGGGGGGCTGCCGTCACCGATGCTTTCGCCGTTGAAGAGCATCGGGGCTTCGTCCTTCTCGCCTTCGCCGATCACAACGACGCCGTCCATCGGGACGGTGTCGAGCAGCAGGCGCATCGCGTCGACCGCGGCGCCGTCGGCGGCCAGTTTGTCTCCCCTCCCGATCCAGCGCGCGGCCGCGAGGGCGGCCGATTCGGTGACCCTGACCAGCTCGAGAGCGAGGTTTCGGTCGGGCTTGGTTCCGGAACGCACATCCTGCGAGATCACACTCATGGCGGCAAGGCTATAACGGCCGGAGCGCAAGTGCCGATTGGCCGCGGGGACGGGATAGGCTGCGGGGGTGACTGCCAAGAGATGGGGATTGACGCTGCCCTTGCCAATGACTCCGCTGGCCGACCACCGGCCGTTCGTGGAGCAGGCCGAGGCCGAGGGCTATACGGATCTGTGGACCGGTGAGACCGGCGGACCGGACGGGTTCACCCCGCTCGCGCTTAGCGCGGCCTGGACCGAGAAGATCCGACTGGGCACCGGCATCGTCGGAGTGTTCCAGCGCGGCCCCGCCCTGCTCGCCCAGCAGGCAGCCGCCCTGACCGACGCCTCCAGCGGGCGCTTTGTTCTTGGCATCGGCGCCTCGTCCGACCGCATGGTCGCCGGCTGGAACGAGATCCCGTTCGAGAAGCCCCTGACCAAGGTCGAAGAGACCGTCGATTTCCTGCGCGTCGCCCTGGCCGGCGAGCGCACCCGCACCGGCTTCAAGCTCGAGACCGCTCCGGCCCACCCCACCCCGATCGTTCTCGCGGCGCTGCGCGGCAAGATGCTGCGGCTCGCGGTGGAGAAGGCCGATGGAGCCTTCAGCAACTTCCTGCCTCTCGCTGGTCTGCCCCAGGTCACCGCACAGCTCGAAGGGGCCGACCCGGATTTCGAGGTGCTCTGCCGCTTCTTCTGCATCGCCGGGGAGAAGGAGCAGGTCGAACCGCTCGCCCGGTTCATGTTCTCCTCCTACGTGACGGTTCCGGTCTACGCCAACTTCTTCCGGTGGCTCGGATACGGCGACGAGATCCAGGCGATGTGCGATGCCTGGGCCGAGAAGGACCGCCAGGGTGCGGCAGCGGCCGCTCCGTGGGAGCTGATCGAAGACACCTTCCTGGTCGGCTCGCCCGAGTACATCCGCGAACGACTCGACGCCTACGTCGACGGCGGCATCACCCTGCCGATCATCACCCCGATCACGACCCCGGACAACATGTCGTCGCTGATCACCGCGCTCGCCCCCTGAGGTCCTGTCCTCGCCAAGTGTGTTTCACCCTGTGCCTTCGGCTTCGGGGTCCGTCCATAGCTCTTTGTCCCAGGGTGGCGTGATCGGGTCGAACCTCGCGGAGCGGGCGATCGGGTCGTCCCGCACTTTTTCCAGCGGCACCAGGTGGATGTCCCCGGCCGCCGTGTGGCTCGGATAGTTCTCGAGGTCATCCCCGTCGACGTTGCCCGCGTGGCTGCCTCCGGCGATCAGGTAACGGTCGGTTCGCTCGCCCCACCCGCCTGGTTCACGCAGGCCCAGCTTCGCGGCCGCCCCCGAAGCGAAGCCCCAGCCGATGTCCGATCCCCAGTTGACGAAGGAGCGGTCGGGATTGTGACCGGCGTGCGACGAGGCTCGCTGGCTGACCTCTCCGTCGGGTCCGACCCTGGCCTGGACCGATTCCCAGTCGTGAGGGTGGTAACCCTTCTCCTCGAGAACCGGCGCGCCACGAAGCGAAGCGCTCTCGGGGTAGTACGCCCAGTACTGGACATAGAAGTTTCCGGCCCGGTCCCCCTCGCAATCGGCGACCGGGTCTCTCATCACCGTTTCGGCACGGCAATCCAGCACGCGGGTGAAAAGGGTGACTGGTTCGCCCGCGAGCGATTCCCTGATCTCTCCGCCCTGGTCGGCCTCGGCGCAGTAAGGGGAACGGCAGGTGCGGTAATCGACCGGCAGGCCCAGCAGATCGCGGCCGAAA
>JBBSKC010000134.1:0-4178 GCA_038256675.1 Solirubrobacterales bacterium
CCCGATGAGTTCGGAGCCCTGGCGGTTCACATCGTCGAAAACGTGATGTTGAACGGAGAGGTGATCCGCCTCGACGGAGCCCTCCGAATGGCCCCGAAGTAAAAGAAAGCCCCAAGCCAGACCGGGGGTGGTTCCAAATAAACCCGAGGGGTGGGGCTATTTGGAACCACCCCCCCAAGGTGAGGCGTCTGGCTTCTTTAGAGATCGAGCTCGTAGAAAAGGGCGCGGGCGTTGTCTTCGCCTTCTATTTCGTTGGCGAAACCAAGCTTCTCGTAGAGCGCCCGGGCGCCGAGGTCGTCCTCTCCGGTGACGACCTCGATGCCGGCTGCACCTCGCCGACGCGACTCCTCGAAGATCGCCTCCATGATCGCCTGGCCGGTCCCGCGGCGCCTCCGGTCCGGTTTCACGTATAGCTCTTCGATGTAGCCGATCGGCTCGTCGGACCAGACAGATGGGCGAAAGGAGACCTGGGCGAATCCGTCCGCTTCCTCTCCGGCGAGCAGGTAGGTCATCCTGCCATCCTCGATGAATGCGGCAACGCGCCGCTGGAGCACTTCGGGGCCGGGCGAGGGATCGCCGAACTCGGTGTTGAAATCGTGGAGCATCAGAGCCAGATCCGGAGCGTCTCCAGACTCGGCGAAACGGACTTCTATCGCGGCATTCATTCGCCGTTCAGATTACAAGCAGTAGCCTGAGGCGCGGTGGACCTTCTCCAGAGCATCATTCTCGGCCTCCTCCAGGGGCTGACCGAATTCCTGCCGATCTCCTCGAGCGGGCATTTGCTGATCTTCCCGGCGATCTTCGGCTGGGACGATCCTGGCGCGGCGTTCACCGCGGTAATCCAGCTCGGAACCGAAGCTGCGGTGCTGATCTATTTCCGGCAGGACCTCTGGAACATCACGACCGTTTGGCTGCGTTCGCTGCGAAACCCGGAACTCCGTGCCGATCCGAACGCCCGCATGGGCTGGTACCTCGTGGCGGCGACCATCCCGATCGCGATCCTCGGTCTGGCCTTTTCCGACCAGATCGAAAACGCCGCCCGGAACCTCTGGCTCGTCGGCACGACCCTGATCGTCTTCGGCATCGTCCTCGGCATCGCCGACAACATCGGATCACGCAAGCGCCAGATCGAGGAACTCTCGATGCGCGACGGCGTGCTCATCGGCTTCGCCCAGAGCCTGGCGCTGATCCCCGGCGTGTCCCGGTCGGGCGCGACGATCAGCGCCGGCCTGTTCCTCGGCCTCAACCGCGCTGCCGCGGCCCGGTTCTCATTCCTTCTGGCCGTGCCCGCGGTCGTGATCAGCGGCTTTTACGAATTGACCAAGATCATCAATGGGGAGGAGGCGGTCGGCGTGCCCTTCGTAAACATCGCGATCGCCACCCTGGTTGCCTTCGTCACCGGTTACGCGGTGATCCACTGGTTCCTGCGTTACCTCTCGAACAACTCGTTCGCAATCTTCGTCGGCTATCGACTGGTACTTGGCACCGGCACGCTGATTCTGGTCGCCGCCGGCCTGATCTCGACCTAGGACCTGGAGATCTTTCCAGGCCTGTGCTTTCGGGTCGTTCGCTGATCAAAGGCTGGCCGGGAAGCGCGCGAGGGCCATCATCAGGTTCCCACCTGGGTCAGGCCGGTCAGGAGCACCTCCAGGGCCACCCAGCCGAACAGCACGGCGACCGTCGGGGTCTCGTAGAAGGCAATCGCGAAGGGAATCGGCACGAGGGTGATGATCTTCGAGTCGGGTGCCAGGGCAAGGTGGATTGACCCCAGGGCCAGGACCGGCAGGAAGATGCTGACGGCCAGAACTCCCGGGTGATTGTCGATTGCGCCAACCAGGAACCCGGTGGCAATGGCCAACACGACGTATATCGCCAGGTAAAGGAGCGACCCCAGCCGCCGCTCGACGTAGGCGCCGAAGATCCACAATCCGAGCAGGGCCACCAGCAGCTGCCAGATGTTGATGTGCGGGATCGCGCCGGCGAAGTACAGGACGAAGTTGGCGACGATCAGGGACAGCGTGGCCCAGACGGGTCCCCTGACTTCCTGGTTGTCGCGGAGCGGAATCAAGCAGCTTTTCGGCCGACGGCGGCTTCATGCGCGCTTTCGTCGGCGTGATACGAACTGCGCACGAGCGGGCCGGCGGCGACGGATTCAAAGCCGATCTCCCGTGCCGCCTTTTCCAGGTCCTTGAATTCATCCGGGTGCCAGTAACGGACCACTGGCAGATGGTTCTCGGTCGGGCGCAGGTACTGGCCGACCGTGAGGATCTGGACGCCGTGCTCGCGGAGGATGCCGAAGGTCTCGATCATCTCGTCGAACTCCTCGCCGAGACCGACCATCAGCCCCGACTTCGTGATGATGTCGCCGTCACCCATCTCACCGGCCATGCGCAGGACGCGCGCGGACCGGAGGAACTCGGACCCGCGCCGGGCCTTGGGGTAGAGCCGCGGCACCGTCTCGACGTTGTGGTTGAAGACATCCGGCCGTTCGTGGACGACCCGAGCCAGCGGCATCTCCTGCCCACGGAAGTCCGGGGTCAGGATCTCGACCTTGCAGTCGGGTGCCATCGTGCGGATCGCCCGGATCACGCTGACGAACGCGCCGGCCCCGAGGTCGGGCAGGTCGTCGCGGTCGACCGACGTGATCACGGCGTGCTTCAGTCCGAGCTTCCGGACCTGGTTGGCGACCTTCATCCCTTCGAGCGGGTCGTTGAAGGTGGGCTTACCGGTCTGCACGTTGCAGAAGCCGCAGCGGCGCGTGCAGACATCGCCGAGGATCATGAAGGTGGCCGTGCCGCGTTCCCAGCATTCACCGATGTTCGGACAGGCGGCTTCTTCGCAGACCGTGCTCAGCCCTTCGTCGCCGATCGTCGATTTCAGCTTGCGATAGGTCGGCCCGCCTGGCGGGGGTACCTTCAGCCAGGACGGCTTGCGGGATCGGAACGGGACCGATCCTTCGACTTCCACGTTGGCCCCGCCGGGATTGGCCCGGGAGCGGGTCACATGGATGCGATCGGCGGTGTCTGGGGGAGGCGTGCTCATGCTTCGTAAAGGCTACGTGGTTACCGGGGCGGCGGTTTCGAGGCCGATGTCGGCCGGATCGAGCCGCAGCAGTTCGAGTCCGAGCCGGTCTGCGAGGTGGGCTCCGACTTCCGATCCGACCTCGCTGACCGAAGGGGCAGACCCCGTTTCCGACTCGATCGAACCCACCCGGCAGTGTTCGATTCCGCAGGAAGTGATGCCTTCGAACGGGTGGAGGTCGCAGGAGACGTTCAGCGAAAGCCCGTGGCTGGAGATCCCGCGGCTGATGCGCAGTCCGATCGAGCCGATTTTCGCGACCGTTCCGGAGGCCACTCTTTCGCCCATCGAGGCCGCCGAAGCGCCGGGGGGAATCGGGGCGCCGCGTGAGACCCAGAGACCGGTCAGCCCTTCGATCGCGGCGGCGTCGATGCCGCGGCCGGCGAGCGCGGCAGACATGGCATCTTCGAGCGAGGCGACGAAGCCGGCGACGTCGATCCGGTCGACGGCGTCCGGTTGCTCGCCGACGGTGCGCAGGTCGACCACTGGATACATCACGAGTTGTCCCGGGGCGTGGTAGGTCACCTTGCCGCCGCGCGGCGTGTCGCAGACTTCGATCCCCCGCTCCTCGAGTTCGGTTGTGCCAAAGAGGAGGTCGCCCGGATCGCTGCGACGGCCCCGGGTGTAAGTCGGCGGGTGCTCGAGGACCAGCAGCAGGTCACCCGTCTCTCCCCGTCTCCTCGATTCAACCAGGCGCTCCTGAAGTGCCGACATTTCGGCGTAAGGTCGCAGGCCGAGGTCGACGATTCCGACCTGGCCGTCGCTCAGCGCCGCCAAAGCTTCCAGATGCGGCGCTTGTTGGTACCGGCGACGACGGCTCTGCCAGGATCGCCGATCCTCAAGCCAGCAACCCCGGTTCTTCCAGGTTGCTCTTGACTTCGGCCAGGAACTCGGCCCCGTCGGCCCCGTAGAGGATGCGGTGATCGCAGGACAAGCTGACCTCCATCAGGTGGGCGGGGACGACCTGGCCGTCCCGGATGACGGGCCGCTCGGCAATTTCGCCGATCGCGAGGATGCCGGCTTGTCCGGGACTGATCACGGCATCGAATCCACGCACGCCGAACATGCCGAGGTTGGAGATCGAGAAGGTGCCTCCGGCC
>JBBSKC010000135.1:0-4064 GCA_038256675.1 Solirubrobacterales bacterium
GATCAAGCCGAAAGCCCGGGGGTAGCAAATGGAAGCGCTGTCAGTAGTCGAGGAACCGGTCGAAAGTTCGATCCCGGTCCTGAATCCCTCCACCGGCGAGACCATCGCCGATGTTCCAGTCACCCCTCCTGATGAGGTGTCAGACATCGTCGCCCGGGTCCGCGCCAACCAGGTTGACTGGGAAGACCTCGGCTTCAAGGGCCGCCGGTACTGGCTGAACAAGCTCCGCGACTGGATGTTCGACACCGCGGACGCGGTCGCCGACACGATGCAGGCCGAAACCGGCAAGGTTCGCGCCGAAGCGATGAATGAAGGCATCTACCTGACCGAGATGGTCAACTTCTACGGCTCCAAGGCCTCCAAGTTCGTCGGCGAAGAGAAAGTTCGTCCTTACTCCCCCATGACCGCTACCCACAAGATGCGGGTGCAGTACCGCCCTCACCCGGTGGTCGGTCTGATCAGCCCCTGGAACTTCCCGCTGATCCTCTCGATCGGTGACGCGATTCCGGCCCTCATGGCCGGATGCGCGGTCGTGCTCAAGCCGTCCGAGTTCACCCCACTCGGTGTTCAGCAGATCGTGAATGCCTGGAAGGAAGAGATCGGAGCCCCGGACGTGCTCGACTGCGTCGTTGGCACCGCCGACACTGCCAACGCCCTGATCGACGATTCCGACTTCATCGGCTTCACCGGCTCCGATCGGGTCGGCAGGCTGGTCATGGCACGCGCCGCCGAGACGCTGACCCCGGTCAGTCTCGAGCTCGGTGGCAAGGACCCGATGGTCGTGCTCGAAGGTGCCAACATGCAGCGCGCGGCAAACGCAGCGGCCTGGGGCGGCATGACCAACTCCGGCCAGGTCTGCATGTCGGTCGAGCGGATCTACGTCGAAGAACCGGCGTACGACGAGTTCGTCAGCAAGCTCACCGACTCGATCGAAGATCTGAACCAGGGCGCCGACGGTGCCGAGTACGGCAGCGACGTCGGCGCGATGACTTCGCCCAACCAGATCAGGCACGTCGAGGATCAGGTCGAAGACGCCGTGAAGAGCGGTGCCCGGATCCTGACCGGCGGCAAGCGGGTCGACGGACCCGGCGACTTCTACGAGCCGACCTTGCTGGTCGACGTCGACCACTCGATGAAGTTCATGATGGACGAGACGTTCGGACCGGTAGTCGGAGTGATGAAGGTCAAGGACTCCGAAGAGGCGATCAGACTTTCCAACGATTCCCGGTACGGGCTTTCCGCCACGGTCTTCGGCCCGGGCAAGAAGGCCGAGACCGTAGCGCGCCGGATCGAATGCGGAGCGGTCAACGTCAATGATGTGCTCTTCAATTTCTTCGCGCCGGGCGTCCCGATGGGCGGCTGGAAGGAATCCGGCATCGGCTACCGCCACGCCGAGTACGGCATCCGGAAGTACTGCCGCTCGGAAGGCATCGTCAGCGCCCGCATGCAGGCGAAGTCCGAACCGCTCTGGTACCCGTACACGCCCTCCCGCCGCGCGCTGGCCAACAGGCTGACCCGGTTCCTCTCGGCCCGCGACTTGAAGCGCCGGTTCGGGAAACGGCCGTAGCCGGAAAGCTCGCGATAGACCGGACCCTGTCCCGCATCGAGCGGGCGATGGCCGACGGGTACGGCATCCACATCCTGCGGATGGAGGAGCCGCGCGAAGGCTGGATCGAAGTCGAGGAGCTGCTCGAATCCGAGGACGTGTTGACCGCCCTCTTCGCCCGGGTCAGCGGACTCAGCGAGAGACCGGCCGACCACATCTGCGCCGAGTGGATGCTGGAGAACTGGGCCCGGGCCATCGGTGATCTCGCCGGCTCGTTCATGGTCAGCCACCGCCGGCTGCCTGACCTGAACCCGGCCAACCTGATGGTCGCCTCCCAGAAAGGACTGGCCGCGGCCACCGCTGTCCGGACGCCGACCTTGAGCGCCCTCGAGTCGGACAAGAAGGCGATCAAGGGCGGAGCGGTGCCGTTTCGCGACTGGCAGGCACTGGCCGATCTGATGTACGAAGGCATGATCGACCTGCTCACACCTTTGATCATCTGGATCGACGGGCACGGGCTGCGCCCGGAGAAGACGCTCTGGAACGCGGCGGCCGACCGCATCGCGCAGTCGCTGGTCTGGTCCGGAAAGGCCTTCGATCAGCGCGAGTTCGCTTGTCAGCTGACCGGATACCTGATGAAAAAGGACGGACCGCTGTCGATCCCGTTTGAACGGGATGAGGACGAATCCGGCGAGCCGTACCACCTGCGGGTCAGCTGCTGCCTCGCCTACCGCACCCCCGAGGGCGGTTTATGCCGGGCCTGTCCTCTGGCCCGGCATTCCCGTTAGGCGTCGTCAGTCGTTTCTAGCTCTTCACGACCCCCGACTTGCACTTGTTGGCATTCCGGAGCTTGAGCCTGTCGACGAAGACCGCCGAGTCGTACTGCCGGTCACCCTGGTCGAATATCGACAGGTGCAGCAGACGCTTGCCGGGCTTGATCGGGGTCGATGCCCGCAGCTTCCGCGTCGCGCCGTCATAGGTGGTGCCACGGGCTGTCTTCCTGTACATCCGCGTGAGCCCTGCACCGTTGGCACTGATCAACTTGCCGTTGCCGGTGGTGGCAAAATTGTGGCGGGCGAGGATGCTCGGATCAGTCTTCGAGCCGGCGTTCCAGCGTGGCGCACGACCCAGTTCAGCGATGAACGCGTCGTTGTACTCCGAGCTGACGAACTCCGGAAATTCCTCCGAGAGGAACCTGAACCGGAAGGAAAGGCAATTCTTGCCCTTCGGCACCTTGACCTTGATCCTCCATATGGTCACGTCACGTGCACCGCGGATCTTCAGACCTCCGTTGCGGCAACCGGTACTTCCGAACTTGTTCTTCATATCGGCCAGCCTTGCGCAACCGTTGGTGAGGATCGCGAACGATCCGCCGCGTTGCGGGAACCCGGCCAGTCTTTTGTTCGAGACGGCGATTGGATTGTTACCTGGCGGGGTGGTGACAAACTTCGAATTGCCAAGCCGCTTGGGGTTTCCTTCGAATATGGCCTTGGCCAGATCCCGGGCGCCCTTGTCGGAGCGTGGGACCGACACGATCTTGCCACTGCCGGACTTGCTGACCGCTGCCGAGACTCCGAAGATCGACGCCCCTGCCAACAGCGCAGCGAGCAACAAGCCCGTCAGGCGCTTCATACTTGGATAGTGCATTCTGAACCTTTCGTCGTGGGGCTTTGGGGCCTTCGGAATGCGGAATCCACGTCGAAAGCCGGTTGAACCCCTTCACCTCTTACCTGTTGCAACCCGCGATTACCCGGGAAGTGCGGTCCCAATCAGGTCTTTTGTCAAAGCGCGGCGGCCATGTCGGCCAGCTTTCTCACGGTGTTCATGTTGCGGGTGGTGCCGTGGACTTTCTTGTCGAAGGAGAGCTTCGTCGTGCCGAGGCCGTCGGGGTAGCTGATGAAGATTTCGCGGTCAGCCCCCTGGAACTGCTCGTCCTTGACACCCGAGGCGACGGCTTCGAGTTCGGCAGGCGGTTCCTGGTCGAGGAAGAGCACTGCCGTCCTGTTACCCGGCTCTTTCGAGTACGGGTTGATCTCGACCAGGTCCTTCATCTCCCGGACGCTGCGTACGTATACGTCGACCTTCTTGCCGGCGTAGCCCTCGAGCCGCGTCTCGATTATCGATTTGACCTTGTCTTCACTGTCACCCGACTTGAAGACCACGTTGCCACTGGCGATGTAGGTCGAGACCGACTCGAATCCTGCCTCTTCGCACATCGTCCGAAGCTCGGCCATCGGCAGTTTGCCGGTCCCGCCGACGTTCACCGCTCTCAGAAGCGCAACGTAAGAAGCCATGCGGCCAACATACCGCCACGAGTCTCACACAACTGCAATCCCGCTCTCGATACCCTGTCCGGATGCCCGAACGCAACTATCTAGATGCCATCGCTGACCACATCGTCGTCTTTGACGGCGGCATGGGTGCGACCCTGGAGATGGTCGACCTCACCGAGGCCGACTACGGAGGCCTCAAAGGCAAGTGCCATGAGGCCCTGATCCTGCATCGCCCGGACGTCATC
>JBBSKC010000136.1:0-3871 GCA_038256675.1 Solirubrobacterales bacterium
CGCTTGAATAAGGAATCCAAGTCACTTCGCTCAATAGAAGTTAAGAATGGTTTCGCTGTGCGACTTGGATTGCGATGTCTGAAATTCTCAGGAGCTGTATAGCTCTTCTATTTCATCGGCGTACTTCGACGCCACGACCGGTCGCTTGATCTTCAGGGTCGGCGTCAGCTCCCCGCCTTCCTGGCTGAGGTCCGTCGGGAGGATCTGGAACCGCTTCACCTGTTCGACCCGGGCGAATTCCGTATTGACCTCTTCGATGTGCCTCTCCAGTTCCTCGCGCACGATCGGGCTGCTGGCCATCGCACCTGGTTCGTCGAGGGTCCCCTGTTCGGCCGCGAACCGGGTCAGGGCTTCCTGGTCGAGCGTGATCAGCGCAACCAGGTAGGGGCGGCGGTCACCGACGACCACGCACTGTGAGACCAGGGGGTGCCGCTTGACCAGCGCTTCGATGTTGACCGGGGTGATGTTCTTGCCGCCGGAGGTGATGATGATCTCCTTCTTGCGGCCCGTGATGCTGACGTAACCGTCCTCGTCGATCGTGGCGATGTCACCGGTCTGGAGCCAGCCGTCGACGATCGTCTCGGCCGTCGCTTCCGGGTTGTTGAAGTAACCCTGGAAGATGTTGGCGCCCCTGACCAGAAGTTCGCCGTCACCGGAAAGCTTCAGTTCGACCCCTGGCAGTGCCTTGCCGACCGTGCCGATCTTCATCGCCCCGGGGAGATTGGCCGTGCCGCCGGTCGAAGTCTCGGTCATGCCCCATGCTTCGTAGATCGGGACGCCGGCGGCGTGGAAGAACCGGATGATCTCGGGATCGATCGGGGCGGCGCCGGTCAGGGCGAGCTTCAGGTTTCCACCGAAGATGGCGCGGATCTTCTCGAAGACCATCTTGTCGGCGATCCTGTGCTTCCTGGTGAGGAGGAAGCCGGGGGTCTTGCCTTCGGCCTCGACCTCGTTGTATTTCTTGCCGACCTTGATCGCCCACTTGAAGATCGCCGCCTTGAGGCCGCCGGCACTGGTCGCCGATGCGATCGCGGTGTCGTGGACCTTCTCGAAGATCCGCGGCACCGAAGGGAAGTTCTCGGGCTTGATCTCCGAAAGGCTGGGGACGATGCGCAGCTGGTCGCGCTCCCAGTAGGCGATCCGGCCGCCGACGTCGAGCGCGCCGTACTGGATCAGGAGGGCGAAGACGTGGGCCAGCGGCAGGAAGAGGAAAGTGGTCTCCCCGGAACCGAGCAGAGCGGCCTCCTGCGACATGTTGAGCATCGCGCGGTAGTTGCCGTGCGAAATGACACAGCCCTTCGGCGGTCCGGTGGTGCCTGAGGTGTAAACGATCTTGCAGGTGTCCTCGGGGCTGACTCCCTGATACCGCTCTTTGAAGTCGGCCGGGTTGCCCCGGGCACCGCGGTCCTTGACTTCGGCCATCGAGATCGTGTCATCGGTCTCGCCGATCATCATGATCACCTGCTCGAGCTTCGGCAGGTTCGCCCGGACCTCGCGGACCTTCTCGAGCTGGCCTTCGTCTTCGACGATCACGACCCGGGCACCGCTGTGCTCGAGCACGTACTCGCATTCCCCGGCGGAGTTCGTCTGGTAGATCGGGACCACAGTTGCGCCGGCGGTCAATGCCGCGAAGTCGAAGAGCGTCCATTCGGGACGCGTATTGCCGAGGATCGAAACGACGTCGCCGGGGACGATCCCGAGGTCGATCAGGCCGAGAGAGAGGTTTTCGACCTGGGCCAGGACCTGGGTGAAGGTCGACGTCTCCCAGGCGTCCTCATCGTTCTTGAAGAGGAAAGCGCCGCTGTTCGGGAAGTCCTCCGCGGCGATCGGCAGCAGGTCGGCCAAGGTCCGGGAACGGCTGGGCGCAGCACTGTCAGGCAACGATGATCCTCTCGGGCGCGGCTGTTTTCAGCCCGCGCGTTGGTGGGCAAATCTCTCTTGACTGGAAATCCTCGCACATCAAATCGGATTGGGCACGTCGATGAATTCATGCCTGACGCCGAATCGGGCGGCGAGGTCGTCCCCCAGGCGTCTCACGCCGACCGTCTCGGTCGCGTAATGGCCGGCAGCGATGAAGTGGATGCGTCCTTCGCGGGCGTCGGCCATGACGTGCTCGGCCGGTTCACCGGTGAGGAAGGCGTCGAGGCCGAGTTGACACGCGGTGTGGACGTCTGAAGCGCCGGCGCCGGTGACGACCCCGATCGAATGGATCTTCGCGGGGCCTTCCGCGAAAACGAGCGGCTCCCGGCCGAGATCCCGTTCCACCCGGTTGAAGAGGTCCGCCGCGTCGACGCCTTCCTCGGAACGGCCGACCACGCCGATGTGGCGGCCCTTGGCCTCGCCGATCAGGCCAGGGCCCGGCTCGAACCCCAGCAGCCGACAGATCAGGGCGTTGTTGCCGATCTCGGGATGCCCGTCGAGCGGCAGGTGGTAGCCGGCGACCGAAAGGTCGTTGTCGAGAGCGGTCTTCAGCCGTTTTGCCATCGGACGGCTCAGGCTGCGCGGATGGAAGTCCCAGAAGATGCCGTGATGGGTTATCAGCAGGTCGGAGCCGAGCTCGGTCGCTGCCTCGATCGAATCGAGGTGCGCCGAAACGGCGGTGGTGATCAGTTCAACCTCGGGGTTACCCGGGATCTGGAGCCCGTTCGGGCCGTAATCGCCGAACGAGTCGATCTCTAGCAGGTCGTCGCACCAGGCGATGACTTCTTCAAGGCTGGCCATGCATCCAGAATAAAGAAACTCCGTTGCCCATAAACTGTGGTCGTGGCTGAATCCGACGCTTCCCCTCATGTGCCGAGCGACGATGACTCCTTCATCGAGTCGCTCATGGAAACCGACCTCTATTCGATGGGGGCCTACTTTTCCGACAGCAATCCCGAACTGGTCGACGCGGTGATCGAGCGCAGCGTGGCGATCGAAGAACGCGGACTGCGCCGGTTCTCCGACGAAGAAGGACTCGAGATCGAAGAGACCTTCCGGACGCTCTGGACTGGCCTCGCAGTTCGCTACTACAAGTCCGTTGCTGGATGAGCGATAGCGCGTCCGGATCAGCGCCGGCCCGCGGCCGGCCCGGCCGGATTCGGATTCTGCTGATCCTGATCCTGGCCTTGGTCGGGCTGTTCATCGGAATCGCCGGGCTTTCGACCCAGGAACCCGGCGAGGAATTCAAGGACGTGATCGGCGCGGGGGACAGCCAGCGGATATTCGGTGGCGTGCGCCAGCTCGACGACCGGCTCGGATCCGCGGATGCGCCGGTCCAGATCCAGTACTTCGTCGACGTGCAGAGCTCGACCTACAGGGACCAGTTCCTCGAGACGGTCCCGCCAACCGTCTCCACCGACGTCCGGGACGGGGACGTCCAGTTCTTCCTCCGCAACCGGTCGCTGACCCAGAACGCGACCGAACTGAGCTTCTACGGGGTCGAAGCCGCCGCCAACCAGGGTTACGGCTGGCAGTTCGCCTACCTGATGGTGCGGAACCAGGAAGAAGCCGAGAAGTACCGCCTCACGGAAGACTTCCTCGAGACCCTGGCGGGCGCGATTCCCTACCTCGACCTCCTCGAATGGAAAGAGGACTTCGACGAAGGGATCGACCCCGAAAGCGAAATGACCGCCGACCTTCAGGCCCAGGACGAGCTCGCGATCCAGCTGAAGATCAGGGACGAACCGGCCTTCGTAGTCAGTGGGCCGGCCGGCACCGAGATCCTCCAGGATGCACCGGACCTCGACCGCCTGCAGCTTGCAATCGATGAGGTTCGGTAGGCTCGTTTTTCTCGGGGCGTGGCGCAGCCTGGTAGCGCGCACCGTTCGGGTCGGTGAGGCCCCCGGTTCGAATCCGGGCGCCCCGATGTTCATGCCGCCTCGCGGCTGAA
>JBBSKC010000137.1:0-3869 GCA_038256675.1 Solirubrobacterales bacterium
GATCACCTCCTGCACCAACACCTCGAACCCGTACGTGATGGTGTCGGCCGGGCTGCTGGCCCGTAATGCCCTGGCCAAGGGCCTGAAGCGCAAGCCCTGGGTCAAGACTTCACTGGCGCCCGGTTCCACCGTTGTCACCGAATATCTCGACAACGCCGGCCTCACCCAGTATCTGGACGAACTCCAGTTCAATCTGGTCGGTTACGGCTGCACAACTTGCATCGGCAACTCCGGGCCGCTCGACCCGGCGATCTCGGCTGCGGTCGAAGAGAAGGACCTGGTCGTCTGTTCGGTGCTCTCCGGCAACCGGAACTTCGAAGGCCGGATCAGTCAGGATGTCAAGGCGAACTACCTGGCGTCGCCACCTCTGGTCGTCGCTTACGCCCTGACCGGCCGCATGGACGTCGACATCACGACCGACCCGCTCGGCGAGGACGGCGACGGCAACCCGGTCTACCTGAGCGACATCTGGCCCGACACGGAAGAGATCGCCGAGGTCGTCGGCAGGTCGATCCGCCGCGAGATGTTCACCAAGAACTACGGCGAAGTCTTCAAGGGCGACCAGAACTGGCAGGACGTCTCGGTGCCCGAAGGCGACCGTTATACCTGGCCCGATTCGACATATGTGCGCAAGCCTTCATTCTTCGAGGACATGCCGGCCGATCCGCCCGGGGTTGCCCCGATCGAATCGGCCCGGGTCCTCGCGGTACTCGGCGACTCGATCACGACCGACCACATCTCGCCCGCCGGCGCGATCAAGAAGAGCAGCCCGGCCGGAGCCTGGCTGATCGAGCAGGGAGTCGAGCCCGGCGACTTCAATTCCTACGGATCCCGGCGCGGCAACTACGAAGTGATGGTGCGCGGCACCTTCGCCAACATCCGCCTGCGGAACCTCCTGGTCGAGAAGTCCGGTGGTTTCACCCGCCACTTCCCGGACGGCGAGGAGACCAGCATCTACGAGGCCGCCATGAGCTACGTCGATGACGGCATTCCCCTGGTCGTGATGGCCGGCAAGGAATACGGATCGGGGTCATCACGCGACTGGGCCGCCAAGGGCACCATGCTGCTCGGCGTCCGAGCCGTGATCGCCGAAAGCTACGAACGGATCCACCGGTCGAACCTGATCGGCATGGGTGTCGTTCCGCTGCAGTTCCCGGACGGCGCTTCAGTCGATTCCCTCGGCCTGACCGGCGAGGAGACGATCACTGTGGGCGACCTCCAGGACGGTGAAGCGAAGACGGTCCCGGTCACGGCGACACGCGAAGGCGTGGACCCGGTCGAGTTCGAAGCGACGGTGAGGCTGGACACCCCGAACGAGGTCCGGTACTTCTTGAACGGAGGCATCCTCCAGACCGTGCTCCGCGACCTCAACGCCAAGTAATTGGGTGCCGAAGGGCTGTGCAGCTCTGAATCGAGGCTCCGAACCTCTAAATCGCGAACTGGCAATGAAAATCGGTGATTATCACTGAGTTTCATTGCCAGTTCGGGGCGAGACTCGTTGAAGTTCACGGAAGGGTGCCGGTTTGACACCGAAGGGTGACGACTCTGGCTCAGGGGACTTCAAGGACCGGATCTCTCCGGTCCTGATCGCCGGGATGGGGGAGGACCTCGGGTCAGCCTGGCCGGAATTCCCCGAAGCGGAATTCGTGGACCGGGCCTGTGACGGGCTCGGCGGACTCGAGATGAAGGCCCGGGTCGTCCATGTTGCCGACGCCCTTGCGGTTTCCCTGCCGGAAGATTTCGCAGAAGCCGCCGGCGTGATCGGAGAGTCGCTCGACTCCCCGACGATGGACGGCTGGATCGTCTACTGCGTCGATGACTATGTCGCGCGTTACGGGATCGACGACCCCGAGGTCGCCCTGCCGCTGATCGCCCGGCTCACCTCGCGCTGGTCCTGC
This sequence comes from Solirubrobacterales bacterium, assembly GCA_038256675.1. GTDB lineage: Bacteria > Actinomycetota > Thermoleophilia > Solirubrobacterales > 70-9 > 67-14. The sequence continues at coordinate 1,899 of JBBSKC010000137.1, forward strand.
GAGTTCGCGATCCGCCCGTTCATCGAGACCCATCCGGAGGTCACCTTCGAGCACTTCGACCGGTGGATCGATTCCGACGACGAGCACCTGCGCCGCCTGGTGTCCGAGGGATCGAGGCCGCGGCTCCCCTGGGGCGGACATCTCAAGGGTTTCATCGACGACCCGGCGCCGACGATCGGCCTGCTCGACCGACTGGTCGACGATCCCTCGCCCTACGTGCGCAAGTCGGTGGCGAACCACCTGAACGACATCACCAAGGATCATTCCGATCTGGCGATCGAAACCGCTCGGCGCTGGCTGGACGAAGGCGGCGATGCCGGGCGCCGTGCCTGGATCGTCAACCACGGCATGCGCAGCCTGATCAAGGCAGGTAACCCCGAAGCGCTGGCCCTGGTCGGTTACGAACACGATGCCGAAGTCGCGATCACCCGCTTCCGGGTGTCACCGGACGAGATCGCGATCGGTGACGCGGTGACGATCGAGTTCGCGCTGACCGCTCCGGAGCCGACCCCCGTGATGGTCGATTTCGCGATCCACCACGCCGGCTCGTCGGGGGTGCGGAGCGCCAAGATCTTCAAGCTGAAGCGGCTGAAGCTCGAACCGGGCATGGAGACCGGCTTCCTCAGGGAGCACCGAATCCGCGAGGTCTCGGTCCGAAGGATCTACCCCGGCCCCCACCTGATCGAAGTACAGGTCAACGGCCGGGTCCTGGCAGCAGCAACCGTCGAGGTCACGTCGGTTCGCCAAAGTTCGCCTTCTTCTGGTTGAAACTCTGGTCCGGTCAGTCAGTCCGGTCCAGGCACAAAGCGTTCAGTCAAACCCTCAGGAAAAGACCGGCATCGCACGCCTTAGCCAGACGGTGATGCCGGGCCTCTTGAGGAGCAGCCATTTGCCGCCGACCGATGCCTTCATGCCCGATTTCATCTGCTTGATGAGCCACCCGTCGTAATTGTTGCGGCACCCCACCACAGTGCCTTCGATCGTCGAGATCCAGCGAACCCTGCCGCCGCGGGTGCTGTATTCGGCCCCCATTGTGTTGCATCCGGCGCTGGCGACCATGGTCGGACGCAGATTCTCATCAGACCCTTCGCTCGAATGCTCGAAGAACTCGACGTTGAGCTTGCGCGGAGTATTAGAGGCCTTTCCTTTTACCGAGGTAGAGACGTAATGGCGCCCATCCAGGACATCGACCGTGGCCGGTCGCATGTTCCGGCCGCCACTCTTCGTGGGGCCGTAGTCGAACACTGGCCCACAGCTCTCTTCGATGGCGAACCGGCTGGGCCGCGCGGGCCGCGCCGATGTGACCCAGGTGCCGGGTTCGTCAATCCGGAACCGCTTCGACCGGAAGCGGCCCTTACGGTCGGTTTTGACGGTGCCAAGGCGCTCGGAGTCAGTCATGGGGCCACTGAAACCGCCCTCTCTGACAGAAAGGACGAGTCTGCGATTGGCCAGAACCGGACGTGTATAGCCACCGACCCGGAATTGCATCGGCTTTTACCGGCGCACGTGAGGATCTTTCCTCCCGACGAATCGGGAAATGATGCGAATCCCCCGCTTCCCTGCGATCACTGGTCCTGGTGCTTCGACGACTTGCGAATCGGGACTGCCGAAAGGATCACCGACGGTCAGAGTGGTTGCGGTGTCCATTCCCCTGAGCGGCGCTGATCCGAGCGCCGCGGGGACGACTACCGAAGTTGCTTCATTTGGCGGGAGTTCGAGACGGTAGAAGTTGTCGTAGTTGCCCCAGGCCCCGCGGAAGCACGACCAGGGCGCAGGATCTCCGTGGGAACTGGCCACCATTTTCATGGAGCCTGGTCCTTCAAGGGAAGGTTCGCCCAGCCGATAGGGCGACCCGTATGTGGAGCGGTCATCGAAGCCCCAGTACGGCTCCTTGACGTTGAAGTTGAAGTCGGCCCCCAGTGGACCGGACTTGAACGTGACCTGGTACTCGAACTCAGTGTTCGCAGGCCA
>JBBSKC010000138.1:0-3859 GCA_038256675.1 Solirubrobacterales bacterium
GACCGGGAACTTCCCGAACTTCTTCGCCCTGGGGCGAACCTTCACGCGGAAGGTCACTGTTCTGCTGGCTCCGGACTTGACTACCGGCACCACCCGGCGGACCGGACCGGCCGGCTTCAGCGATGAACGATTGAACTTGATCCCGATCCGGGCCGGGTCAGACTGGCCCTCGCCGGAGTTGCTGATCCGCGCCGCCAGCCGCAATATCTTGCCCGGCCTGGCTTTGGTCTTCCGCTTCAGAATCTTCATCGAGAGCGACGGCCTCGGACCGACCAGACGATCGGCGAGAGTCGGATCGTTGGTGATCACGGCATCGACGCCGAGCGCGTCTGCGGCTTTGATTCCTTCGGCGTCATCGATCGTGAAGGGTGCCACCTTCAGATTGGCGGCCCGGGCATCGGCGACGAACTCCGGCGAGACCGGCCACTGCGGCGAAACCTGGGTGTAATTGCGGTCGGTGGCAACCGCGACCGCAGAGTTGTTCAGCAACGTGATCGTGAGGTAGGAGGTGGTGACCCCGGGATAGAGCGAGGGCGCCTGCGTCAGACTGTCCGGCTTGAAGTTCTGAACGGTGATCCGGCTCGAAGGTATCTCCGAGGACGCTAGCCGGGTGTAGGTGTCTGCTGGGAAACCGGGGTGCTCGCCGGCCAGGTCCTTGACCTCGATGCTGGCTTTGCCGCCGGTCTTCTCGAGCAGGCCTATGACCTCGTCGAGGGTCGGGATCGGCTCGAGCCGGGAGTCCCCGGGAGCCAGCGGTTCATCGACGTCCCCGGAGCCCAGCTGGTCGATCCGGCATGAGCGGAGCTGGTTCAGCGTGTGGTCGTCGACCGCCCCGGTGCAATTCGTGGTCCGATCGAGGTCGTCGTCATGCATCACCACGGCGATCCCGTCGGAAGTCGGCTGAAGATCGAACTCGATCGTGTATCCCTCCTTGAGCGAATGCCTGAAGCCGGCCATCGAGCTCTCGGGAAAGGCCGCCTTGCCATCAACGTTCGAGCCACCCCGGTGGGCCTGGACTTCGACCGTGGCCGAGGACGTCGACGGAACCAGCAGGACTATGCCGAAGATCAGAAAAGATGCCGCGATGGCAAAGCGGTGACGAAGACTCAATATTCCCTCCCGTGAAGACCAACCCCCAACGGGCCAGTGACCACAAGTATAGGAGCGCCCCGGCAGCCTGCAATAGAAAAGGCCCGCTTTCGCGGGCCTTTTCCAATGCGATTCAGGAACCGAACTACTCGGCTTTGGTGTCCGCCGTGGCGTCGATTTCCTGGTTGATCTCTTCGAGCTCACCGGCGAATGACTCGCCGAACGCATCGGCCCCGTTGGAGCCTCCGTTCGAGTCGCCAGACAGCTCGTCCTCTTCCAGCAGGACCGATTCTTCCGCCGGAGCGAAAGGCACGGCCGGCTCGATCGTGAGCGAGCGGTAGCGCTTGAGCCCGGTCGCGGCCGGGATCAGCTTGCCGATGATGACGTTCTCCTTGAGTCCGACCAGGCGGTCGCGCTTGCCTTCGAGCGCGGCGTCGGTCAGGACCTTGGTGGTCTCCTGGAAGGAGGCCGCCGAGAGGAACGACTTGGTCGCCAGGGAGGCCTTCGTGATTCCGAGGATCCTCTCCTTCGACTTGGCGGCGGTGCCGCCGTCGGCCTTGGCTTGCTTGTTGATCTTCTTGAGCTCGTAGCGATCTTCGAGCTGGCCGGGAAGCAGGTCGGTCGATCCCTTGGTCTCGACTTCGTCCTTCTTCATCATCTGGCGCACGATGATCTCGATGTGCTTGTCGTCGATCTCCACGCCCTGGGCCGTGTAGACGCGCTGGACTTCGGCCACGAGGTACTGCTCGATCGCGGTACGACCGCGGATCGCGAGTACGTCGGCCGGGTACAGCGAACCTTCGTTCAGCTGGGCACCGACTTCGACCTTCTGACCGTTCTTCACGGTGAGCCTGGTCCGCGGCGGGAAGCTGTACTCGCTCTCCTCGCCGTTGGCCTCGGTCACCGTGACCGAAGCCGACTTCTCGGACTGCTCGGTCGTGACCTTGCCGGCGACCTCTGACATCTGGGCGAGGCCCTTCGGCTTGCGGGCCTCGAACAGCTCGACCACTCGGGGCAGACCCTGAGTGATGTCCTGTCCGGCGACACCACCGGTGTGGAAGGTACGCATCGTGAGCTGGGTTCCCGGCTCGCCGATCGACTGGGCGGCAACCGTGCCGACCGAATCGCCGATCTCCACCAGCGAACCGGTGGCGGGCGAAACGCCGTAACAGGAGCGGCACACGCCACGTTCGGCCTCGCACTTGAAAGCGGAGCGGACCGGAACGGTCGCGTCGCCGTCATAGGCCTCCGCGATCTCGGCCAGCTCGACCTTGGTGATCAACTGATTGCGCTTGAGCAGCTCGCGGCCACGCTTGGTCTCGAATTTCTTCGCGGCCAGGCGTCCCAGCAGGTTGCTGTTGGTCTGTCCGGCAGCGTCGATGACCGGCATCTCGATGTATTCCTTCGTCTTGCAGTCCTCGTTCCGGACGATCACGTCCTGAGCGACGTCAACCAGACGACGGGTGAGATAACCGGAGTCAGCGGTACGCAGCGCGGTGTCGGCAAGTCCCTTGCGGGCGCCGTGGGTCGAGATGAAGTACTCGCCGACCGACAGGCCCTCGATGAAGTTGGACTTGATCGGGCGTTCGATGATCTCGCCCTTCGGATTCGCCATCAGGCCTCGCATGCCGGCGAGCTGGCGGATCTGCTTGAACGAACCACGAGCGCCGGAGTTGGCCATCATGAAGATCGGGTTCAGCTGACGGAGGTTGTCCTCCATCGCCTGACCGACTTCTTCGGTGGCCTGATTCCACTTGTCCGTGACCTGCTTGTGCCGTTCCTCGGCGGTGTGCCAGCCTTCGTCGAACTCGGCCTGGATCTGCGCCGTCTCGGCGTCGAACCGTTCCAGGATCGCTTCCTTCTCCGGCGGCGGGACCACGTTGTTCTTGCTGACCGTGATTCCGGCCCGCGAGGAGAACGTGAATCCGAGTTCCTTGAAGGCGTCGAGCACCTGCGAGATCGCCGGCGCGCCGTACGACTCGACCAGCCAGCCGACCATGTCGTTGATGTCCTTCTTCTTCAGCGACTGGTTGACGAAGCTGTACTGCGACGGCTCGTACTCATCTTCCAGAGCCTCGTGGAGTCCACGCTGGATCCGGTCGTTGAAGATGATCCGTCCGACCGTGGTCAGGAAGTGCCCGCCTTCGTCACCACGCCACTCGGCGTAGTCATGGAGCGTCACCACACCGTTCTCGTAGGCCAGTTCGGCCTCCTGAGCGGTACGGAAAGCATGCGGGCGCTTCTCCAGCTTGGTGCGGTCGAGCTCGGCCACATCTTCCGGTGAATAGGTCAGGTAGTACAGACCCAGCACCATGTCCTGCGTCGGGGTCGCCAGCGGCGCTCCGTGGGCAGGCGAGAGGATGTTGTTCGCCGAGAGCATCAGCACGCGGGCCTCGGCCTGTGCTTCAGCCGAAAGCGGAACGTGGACGGCCATCTGGTCACCGTCGAAGTCGGCGTTGAACGCCGAGCAGACGAGCGGGTGGACCTGAATCGCCTTGCCTTCGACCAGGATCGGCTCGAAGGCCTGGATGCCAAGACGATGCAGCGTCGGGGCGCGGTTCAGTAGGACCGGGTGTTCCTCGATCACTTCTTCGAGAACGTCCCAGACCTCGGGAACCATCGACTCGACCATCTTCTTGGCGGCCTTGATGTTCTGGACGGCCTTGCGCTCGACGAGCTGGGCCATGATGAACGGCTTGAACAGCTCGAGCGCCATCAGCTTCGGCAGGCCGCACTGGTGCAGCTTGAGCGACGGGCCGGCGACGATGAC
>JBBSKC010000139.1:0-3846 GCA_038256675.1 Solirubrobacterales bacterium
CCAACTCGATCTCTTTCTGGGCCAGTGAGTTCGCCTGCTCGGTCATCTGCTTCAGCAGCTCGGCCAATGACTGTTCGTCGGTGCTGCCTGCGGTTGGAGGTGTCTCGTTCATGGGTTACCTTCCGAAAACTGGACTCAAGTGCCTCTCCATTTCCCGACCGCTCGTATTCGAAACCGCATGTCGCCCAAACTCACCATCGCGATCATCAGCGACACCCAACTGGTCGACTTCAGGGTCTGATTCCGAGGTGGCAGTTTGGCTCGCGAAACCGCGGGTAACCCGAGACTTGCGGTCGCGGCGAATACGAACGGGAACAATGAGCAAATCGGAAGGCCAAAGAGATCGGCATGGGTCTCGGAGTCGGCGATATCAGGACCGGAAACCTGGACGCGATAAAAAGCCGTCGGTGTTTCGCCGGTCGGGAGCCGATCTCGATGTCGTCGTCAGGACGATGCACGATCACCCGCGTGACCGGAAATCGTCTCAAACGGCATCTCCCGCCGAAAGCAAACTGGCCGAGGTCATCACGTATTCCCGTCTTTGCGCAGAAGCTGCCAAACGAACGGCCTCGTTACTGACCGCCTCTCCCGCGTCCGAGCTGCTCGATGAAGTTCGGGAGGAAACCGAACGAATCAAAGGCCGGACCATCCAGCTGGCGGACTCGCTCGAGAATCGCGAGCAGATTCGCGAGTTGAGCTACGAAGCATTCGAGGAAGGTACGGCCACGCTCAACAATTTTCTCCGTCCCGGCTTTTCCCCGATCGAGGGGCTGGACTACCTCGCGATGGGACAGGCGGAAGCGATTGGCCACTGGGTGATGCTTCAGCACCTCGATTCGTCGCCCGAGTACAGCGAGGTTGCCGAATGGGCTTTGCCAAAGCTCCGTCAGCACCTCCGTAAAGTGGCCGGAGCCGCGGCAGGGTTCGAACGCCGCAAGGGTCAGCGGCCGAACCTCAAATAGGGGTCTCCACGGTGCGGGTCGCTTGTCGGCCATTCCAGGACTTCGCCCGGCTCGATGACCTTAGTCTCGACCCCCCGGGCGGTAGCTGCGTTCACGAACGAAGGACCGGGATCTTCACCCTGCTCGTAGACACCTTCGACGTGGATGCCGTCGAAGTGAATCGGTACCGCGAGCGAAGTACCCAGGATCGACGAGGCCACCGCCGCCTGTTCCGCGGTCAGGCACGCCGGGAACGGACTCGGCGGCTGCCGGTGGGGGAAATCGCAGATGGCTCCGTTGACCGGCAAAAAGACCGCGTCGAATGGCTTGAACCTGGTCGCGATGGGCCACCAGGCACCGTGGTAGACCGTGTCGCCCCCGTGGAATATCCGCCGGCCGCCGGCTTCCACGACCCAGGAGACCTGCGGATCGCCGAACCCATCCGCGGCCGGCACCGGAGTCACCGTGAAAGGTCCGATCTCCTGCACCTGCCAGTTCTCGACCACGGCGATCTCGACATCGAGTTCGGCCAGCCCGGCTTCGGCGAGCGCCGTCGCGGCACGGTCGAGGTCATCGCCGGGAGCGGGCGGCGGGCGCAGGACCAGGCCAGCGGGCTTCAGAGCCCGGCCGATCGCCCGGGCGTCGGTGTGATCGGCGTGAAGGTGCGTGACGAGAGCGAAGTCGACCGGACCGCCCGGAGGAGGAAGCGGCCCAGAGACCTCATCGATGAACGGCGCCATCGCGTCGCTGGTCTCGAAGAGGTCGATCACCAGTGAGTGACCACCACATTCCAGCTGGATTCCCGCCCAGCCCAGTCTCGTGATTCGAAGTTCGTCGTCCATGCCGGGATTAATAGCATACGCTCGTTCGCTTATGATCGATCGTTCGCTATTATCCGTTTCATGAGCCCCCGCGTTTCCGCCTCTGCCGCCGCCGTCACCCGTGAAGGAATCGTCCGGGCCTCGGTGGACCAGGCCTCCCGCGAGGGCCTCGAGGCGGTAACGATCGGGCGCCTCGCCGAACGGCTCGACATGAGCAAGGCCGGGGTCATCGGACCTTTCGGGACCAAGGAGGAACTCCAGCTCGCGACGTTCCAGGAGGCGGCCGGCCTCTTCCGGCGTGACGTCTGGGATCCGGCCTCAGAGGTCGAGCCTGGCCTCTCCCGGCTCGAAGCAATCTGCGAGGCCTGGCTCGTCCACCTGAGCGGAGACACCTTTCCCGGAGGCTGCTTCCTGACCCAGACCGCCGCCGAGTTCGACGGGCGACCCGGCCGGGTCCGCACCGCGATCAAGGACATTTCGCGCCTCTGGGAGAAGGTGATCGCCCGGGAGGCAAAGGTCGCGATCGAGCAAGGCGATCTCGCTGAAAACACCGACCCGGCCCAGGTCGCCTTCGAACTCGACGCGATCGCCCAGGGCGTCAACCAGGCGATTCAGCTCCGGGGCGAGAAGGACGCGACCGACCGCGGCCGCCGCGCAATGCGCCGGGTGCTCGGCCTCACCTGACCGCAGCCGGCCCGGCTATCAGCCCCCGGGTTGACCGATCGGGGTGCAATCGATTATTCATGCCGAAATCTTATACGGCGATTTGGACCGAATCGAGAAAGTCCGCGGTCGCCCGGTGGGTCTGGTCGGGCAGCTCCAATTGCGGCACGTGACCGCAATCCAGTTCGACGTGCCGGGCCGAGTCGAGTACCCGCTCGACGTGCTTCCGGAACCCGATCGGCACCAGCTGGTCCTCCCGGCCCCAGACGAAAAGGGCCGGAGGCTGAAGCCCGGCGAGGCGGGTCCAGAGACCCTCCTCTCCGTGTGGCTCGTCGAGGTAGATGTTGCGAAGTGATTTGTAGAAAGCGACCCGGCCCCGGGGCTTGAGGAACGCGCGCAGGAACTCGTCGACGCCCGCCGCCGCCCATCCGTCATTTCCGCCCGGCACGATTGCCCGGACGAAAGGTTCGGCGACCATCCTGGGAGCGGGCTGGATCAGGCCGAGGTTCGGCAAGGACGACTGGAACAGCCAGCGCCAGCGGCGATCCCTGAGCCACGCGAGCGCAGGAGTGAAAAGGACGAGGCTGTCGACCCGTTCGGGAAAGAGCAGGCCGGTCTCGATCGCGACCCTCCCACCCATGCTGTTGCCGATCAGGTGGGCCGAGTCCACTCCCAGTTCATCCATCAGAGCGGTGACCACCCGGGAGAAGTACGGCGCGTCGTACTCCACGTCGAGTGGCTTGTCCGAATCGCCGAAGCCGGGGAAGTCCACCGCGATCACCCGGCGGTCCTCCGACAGGGCCGCGATGGTGGTCATGAAGGAGGCCTTTGTCCCGCCGAGTCCGTGCAGGCAGATGACCGGTTCGCCCTCCCCGGCTGACGCCATCGAAAGCCTCCCTTCGCTGGTCTCGACCGATTCGAAGACAAGCCGTCGCTCCTCGGACATGCCGCCGGTCGCGGCGAGGAAGCCGATCCCGATGTGAAGGTTCCGCCGTACCCGCAGGCGGCCGGCCTTGAAGGCGTCCATTCCCGCCTCGAGGTCCGTTGCGATCCGCCGCCAGGTTTCCGGATCGGCACTGAGAACCGCGTCTTCGCGGGCACCGTCCGCCGGGTGGAGGTGCGCCTCACCATCCTTGATCACCGCGTTCCAGGCGAAACCGCCGCCGACTCCGATCCGGATGACGGCCGAACCGCCGGGCAGGTCGATCAGGGCGGGGTCGTACCGGCGGACCAGCGTGGCCAGCGCCTCCGGCACCGAGCCGGAACGCGGGAGGGTCCCTGAAGACTGCCGTTGAGGCACAGCCGGACCATATTTCAGGTCGTCGGATGCCCCTCGGTTACGCGGGTTTGCCGTTTGGCTTGACGACCAGCCAGTTGCCGCCGAATTCGAATACGTCGTGGCAGAAGACCTGGCCCGGCCC
>JBBSKC010000140.1:0-3690 GCA_038256675.1 Solirubrobacterales bacterium
CCCAGCTGTACTCGGTGAGCACCGGCGTCAGCTGGACCAGCCGCCACCGGGCGGGGCGCGGATCGAAGTGCTCGACGTCGGTCAGGGGGACGCGATTCTGGTCCGGCCGGATGGTGCCGGGGCGATCCTGGTTGACGGTGGCCCGCCCGGCGAAGACATCAAAGGAGCCCTTGAATCGGCTGACGTTGAGCGACTGGACGCTGTGGTGCTGACGCACCGGCACCTCGACCACTTCGGAGGACTCTACGAAGTGTTCGCCGAGTACCCGGTCGAGCATTTTCTCTTTGACGAAGTTCCGGTTTCACTGGTCGCGGCGGCAGAGGATTCGGGAGCAACCGCGGCTCGGATTGCTGCCGGGCAGTCTTTCGCCTTTGGCGAGGTAGAGGCGGATGTTCTGTGGCCGCCGCCGCGTATCGCCGGGGCCGACCGGGCCGAAGACCCGAACACCCGATCCGTAGTTATCGAACTCGAGGCCGGTCGCTTCCGCATGCTGCTCACCGGCGACGCCGAGGCCGAAGCGGCGCCGGTCGACCCCGGACCGCTCGACGTGCTCAAGGTGGCGCATCACGGCAGCGACGACGCCGGCCTGCCGGCCCTGCTCTCCGCCGACCCGGAACTCGCCGTGGTCTCGGTCAGCGAAGACAACTCGTACGGCCATCCGACCTCAGGGACGATGTCCGAGCTGAGCAAAGCCGGCACCGAGGTCCTGCGCACCGATCAGGACGGGACGATCTCGATCGTGATCGGCCGCGACGGGTTCTCGGTCGAAACCGGGCGATGAGGCCCTGCCGATTCCGCGCCGGGGACCGGTCGCCGCGCCGCCGCCCGAGGCGGGACAATGCATCGATGGCGGACGAGATGAAACCGGCGTACCTGATCCATGGCGACGACATCGCCAAGATCGACGAGACGAGGACACGTCTCAGGAAGCGGGCCGAAGACGAAGGCGGCGCCGCGTCCCTGGAAATCTTCGAACCGGCCGAGAACCGCGGCAGTGCCGACGCCGACGCGCTGGTCGAGGCGATCTCGGCGATGTCGCTGATCCCGACCCGGCGGTACCTGCTGGCAGACCACATCGAGAAGTGGGGCAAGCGACAGGCGGAACGAGTGACCGAAGCCGTGCTGGGCGCGCCACCTGACACGACGATCGTGCTGATCGCCCGCGGCAAGGTGCCCGCCGACATGGCCAAGGCGGTGAAGAAGGTGGGTGGCGACGTGCTTTCGTTTTCGGCCCCGAGCGCCCAGGAACTGCCGACCCACCTGATCAGGCTCGCGGCTGCCCGTGACTTCGAATTGACTCCGGAGGCCGCCCGATTCCTGATCTCCCATCTCGGCACCAACCTGACCCGGCTCTCCAACGAACTTGATCGCCTGGCCCTCTGGGCGGGGCGGGGCGGACGGGTCGAAGGCGACGACCTCGACGAGATGGTGTCCGACGCCACCGAGACCAGCAACTTCGCCCTCGGCGACGCCCTGGTCGCCGGCGACCGTATTCGGGCGTTGCTCATCGCCGAAGGCCTGATCAGCCAGGGATCGACCGCCGGCAGTGCGGTCTACCCGACATCGACCAGCGTACGACGGGCGAACAAGGCGCTGAGCCTGCTCGAAGCGGGCCGGGCCCCGAACCAGATCGAACGGGAACTGTCGATGCCGCCGTTCCTGGCGCGCAAGCTGATCAACTCACTTTCCGGTGCTTCGGTCGGTGGCATGCGCGATGCGACGATCGCGATGGCCGACCTCGAGATCTGGACCCGTGGTGGCGCCGAGTATCCAGACGAGCTGGCCCTCGACCTGGCGCTCATCGCTGCAACCGGTGAAACCGGCTGAGCCGGCCCCATGATTCAAGTTGAAGAGGAGTCTTTACGCTTCGGTTGCGGCGCCGGTGGCGACGCGGGCAGCACGAGACTTCTTGCGGGCACCGTTACGACGGTGGATGGCGCCACGCTGAACGGCCTTGTCGATCTTGGAAACGAGCGTGCGGTGCTCGGTTTCCACAGATTCGGCATTGCCGTCTTCCACCGCGGTTTCGAGGCGGTGGAAGTAAGTTCTGATCGCGCTGGTAAGGCGTCGGTTTTCGACGCGCTCACGCTCGGTGCGAAGGATTCGTTTTTTCTGTGAGGCTATGTTGGCCATGATCTTTTCGTCTGCCTGCTGTCGGGGGAATTCCCTCACAAGCGGTCGCCGACTATATAGGTAGCGACCTTGGAAACGCCCCCCGACCCCCATATGAAGCCGACTGAGGATTCAGGATTCGATGAATTCGAAGCCGCCGCGGCGCGTGCCGAAGAGGCCCTGAGCCGAATCACGGAACGTCTGGAACCACCGGAACCGCCTCCAGAGCCATCTCCGGCACCAGAGCCGGCTCCGCCGCCCGAGGTCGCCACCGAGCCGGAACCGGATTTCTGGACGGCGCGGGGCGATATCGGGGAGGAGGGCGGAGTCACTTCGCCACTGACAGAAGCGGTGGTCGAAGCGGAGACGAAGCAGGCCGGGCCGGGCAAACTGGCCAAGTCCACGGCCTTCTTCTCGATCGCGACCGCCGCCTCCCGGGTGGCCGGCCTGGGGCGTGAAGTCGTCGCGGCCAGCTATTTCGGCATCTCCGGCCCGATGTCGGCCTTCACCGTGGCCTTCCAGGTGCCCAACCTGATCCGGGCCCTGTTCGCCGACGCCGCCCTGCAGCCGGCGTTCGTCCCGATCTTCACCGAGCAGATCGAGCGGGGCCGGGTCAAAGAGGCCTTCCGCATGGCCTCAACCCTGATTCTGCTGGTGACCATGGTCCTCGGCGCGATCACGGCCTTCTTCGTGCTTTTCGCCAGTTTCCTGATGCCGCTCTTCGCTCCCGGCTTCACCGGCGAGATCGAGAGCCTCATGATCGTCCTCTCCCAGATCATGTTTCCGATCCTCATCCTGCTCGGCGTGACCGGCGTCGTGGTCGGCATCCTCAACAGCTACGACCGGTTCGGCGCGTTCGCGATCTCGCCTCTCTTCTGGAACCTGACGATCATCACCGTGGTCGTCGCCACCGTTCCGCTGTTCTCGGAGGAGCACCAGATCTATGCCTACGCGATCGGTGTGCTGGCCGGCACCCTGGTTCAGTTGCTGATTCCCACCTGGGATCTGCGCAACACCCCGTTCCGTTTCACCCTCAAGGTCGATTTCAAGGACCCGAACGTGCGCCGGGTCCTGCTCCTGATGATCCCGGTGACGCTCAGCCTTGGCCTGATCAACTTCAACCTGCTGATCAACAGCTTCTTCGGCAGCCTGGTGAGCGATGAGGCTCCCGCGGCCATCGACAAGGCGTTCCGCATCTACCAGCTGCCGCAGGGCATCTTCTCGGTGGCGATCGCGACCGTTCTCTTCCCGACACTGGCGCGCTTCGCCACCCGGGGGGACTTCGAGAATCTGCGGAGGACTCTGGCCAAGGGAATGCGCCAGATCGTTTTCGTTCTGCTGCCGGCGACCGCCGCGATCCTGGTGCTGGCCGAACCGATGATCCGTATCGTCTTCCAGCGTGGTGAGTTCGGCCCGGATCAGACAGAACTGGTTGCGACGGCACTTTTCTGGTTCGCGTTCTCGCTGCCGACCAACGGCATGTTCCTGCTGCTGAGCCGGACCTTCTTCGGCCTCCAGCAGCCCTGGATTCCGACCGCGATCGCCGGCGCCAACCTGGCTATCACCGGCGTCGCGTCG
>JBBSKC010000141.1:0-3658 GCA_038256675.1 Solirubrobacterales bacterium
CCGAAGATCGTGCTCGACGCGACCGGTGGCGACACCGACGTGCCCGAGTTCGTCTCGCGCCTCAGCCGGGTCAGCCTCGGGGCTCCGGCCGGTGAGCCGGTGGCCGTGGTCGAGGGGTACGGCATCCTGCCGTCGGACGGTCTCGACATGGACGCGCTGACTGACCGGCTGAATGTGCGTCGCGGCAAGCTCGAAAACGAAGCGAAGAAGATTGAAAGCAAGCTCGGCAACGAGCGTTTCGTCGAAAAGGCCCCGGCAGAAGTCGTGGCCGAAGAACGCGAGAAGCTGGAGCGCATCAACGCCGAGCTCTCCGAACTCGGCTGAGCGTTGGCCCGGGACTGAACCCGATGTTCGATCCCGAAGCCTGTCTCAACTCACTCGAGTCGATCGGCTGGAAGCTCGGCCTTGATCGCATGAACGCGCTCTGCGACGAGCTTTCCCGCCCGCAGGACCGGTTCGCGTCGATCCATATCGTCGGTACCAACGGCAAGTCCTCGGTCGCCCGGATGAGCGCGGCGCTGCTCGAGGGCCACGGGAAGAAATCAGGTTGCTCGGTGTCGCCCCACATGTCCCTTTGGTCGGAACGGGTTATGGCCGGTGGGCAGGAACTCGATTCCGGGATATTTGCCGCCGCAGTTGAACGGGCCGCCGAGGCCGCCGCGGTTGTCAACCAGACCTTCGAGGAAGGGGAGGTCGTGACCCAGTTCGAACTGGCCACCGCGGCCGCCTTCCTGGCGATGGCCGAGGCCGGGGTGGAAGTGGCCGCGATCGAAGCCGGACTCGGCGGGCGACTCGACGCAACCAACACGATCAACTCGAAAGTCACGGTGCTGACCTCGATCGGTCTCGATCACACCGAGTATCTGGGAGAGACCGAACTAGAGATCGCCGGCGAGAAACTGGCGGTCCTGAAGCCCGGGACCGCGCTCGTCCTCGGACATCTCGCCCCGGAGATCGAACGCCTCGCTCGGGCTCACGCCGCGAAGCTCGACTGCGAGGTCAGGGCGGCGGGTGACGGCGGAGACGCCTTCGACCGGCACATCGCCGCGCGGTATCAGCGGGCCAACTTCGCCGTGGCCGCATCGGCGGTCGAAGCCCTGCTCGGGGAGGTCGACCACGAGATCGTCAAGCGGGTCGCCGGCTCCATGGTGGTGCCCGGGAGGCTGGAGCAGGTGGGGCACGACCCGCCCTTCTTCGTCGACGTCGCCCACAACCGCCCTGGCGCTGCCGCGCTCGCGGCCTCATTGCCCGAGATCTCCGAAGAGCGCCCGGTAGTCGCAGTCATCGGCGTCCTCTCCGACAAGGATGCGGGGGGCATGCTGGCCGAGCTGGCCGGTGTCCTTGACACCGCGATCCTCACCGAGCTTCCCGGGAAGGCTCTGGCCGAGTGGGGGCGGCCCGGTGCACGGTCTTTCCCGGTGGCCGCACTCGAGGCGTTCGCGAATGAGCTCGGCCTCCGGTCGGAAATGTGGCCGGACACACGTGAAGCGCTGTCCAGAGCCGGATCGCTGGCCCGTGAGCGGGAGGGCCTGGTCCTCGTGGCCGGGTCGCATTTTCTGCTCTCGGCGGTCGAATAGCCCGGCAAGCCGTGTCCCAGTCTTTGGCGGACCGTCCGGTTCTCGCCCACTATGCGACGATTACGGGGTGAATCGTCAGACTGGCTCTCAACTGCTGTCGATGATGGCGCTGGTCGCTGCCGTAGTGGCGATAGTGATCCTCGTCTTTTTCGGCATCGGGTATCTATTCGGAAGGATGTTCCTCTAGCACCTCATGCCACTCGCCATCTTCGGAATCGAAAACTCTGCCATCAATCTCGCCGTCACCTTCGCGATCCTCTGCGTGGCTGCGATCTATCTCGCGACGATCGTCTACGTCTTCACCGATGCCCGCCGCCGGATTGCCGATCCCTTCCTGGTCGGCTGCGCCACGGCCGCTTCGATCTTCCCCTTCGTCGGCACGATCGTCTACACGATCCTCCGCCCGCCGGAGTTCCTCGCGGACATCCACGAACGTGAGACCGAGGTCCGCGCAGCCGAAGTGCGCCTGAGGCACCTCGAGGCCCATTCCTGCCAGAAATGCGGATTCCCGACCGAATCCGAGTTCGTGCGCTGTCCTTCCTGTCGCACCCGGCTCAAGGAAGACTGCCCGACCTGCTCGAGGCCGGTCGGACTGGACTGGAAGCTCTGCCCTTACTGCGAGACCCAGCTGGTCGCGCCGAAACGCTCTTCGCGCAGCGGGTCCTCCAAGTCGAGTTCCAAATCGAAATCAAGCTCGAAGTCGAAGGACCCGGACCGCGCGGAATCAAAGCGCAGCCGCCGTTCCTCGAAAGGCTCGTCCAGCCAGACCAAGGCGGAATCCTCCGGTCGCTCATCGAGCCGCAAGTCTTCACGCAGCTCTTCCTCCGGCCGCGAGTCCGGTCGCAGCAAGGCACCCGCCACCGACAAGTCCGGCGAGACGGTGGAAAGCGCGGCCGCCCGCCCTTCACCCGATGCCGATACGAGCCGGCGCACCCCGCGCTCGGCCCGCCGCAAGACGATCACTCCGGACGAAGACTCCAATGCGTCCAAACCGATCAACAGCGGCGATTCCCCGGCTTCGAGCCGGACCCCGGAATCACGCTGAACCCGTCCCGCCTTCCAACACAACCCGATAACGGAGTACTGAAATAGCCATGCCGCAAACCCTGATTCTGGTCAAGCCCGACGCTTTCGAACGCTCCCTCACCGGCGAGATCCTCTCCCGATTCGAGAACAAGGGCCTGAAGATCGTCGCTCTCAAGAAACTCACCGCAAGCGAAGCGATCGCCAATGAGCATTACGCCGAGCACACCGAGAAGCCGTTCTTCGGCGAGCTGGTCGAGTTCATCACCGGCGGCCCGCTGGTCGCCGCTGTCCTCGAAGGTCCCGAAGCCGTCCCGGCCGCCCGCCAGCTGATCGGAGCCACCAACCCGGTGGAAGCCGCCCCCGGATCGATCCGGGGCGACTTCGCCCAGGAAGTCACCTTCAACATGGTCCACGGAAGCGATTCCGAGGAGTCGTCGGCGAGGGAAATCGCCATCTGGTTCCCCGAGGGGATTTAGGGCAGTTTCCCTGGGGCGCGGTCCCGCTTAGGCCTAACCCGTGTGATGTCGTCATGCACCGTCCACTGCAGCAAACGCCGAGATTTCCCAGTTGGGAAATCCGGCGCCTGATGCAAGACGCAGCGAGCCTGTAATAGGGCAAAAACCGAGAGCTTGTTCTCCTAATTCAGTTTTGCCCGCCCCTGCGGCAGACCGATCTGCGAACCTGAATAAGTGTCCGCATTCCCAATAATTCTCGCCTCGGGTTCTCCTCAACGTAAGGAGCTCCTTGAGCGCCTCGGCATCTCCTTCGAGGTACGGGTCTCCGGGGTTGACGAAATCGTCCATGGCGAACCTTCAGAGGTCGTTGTGGCAAATGCCCTGCTCAAGGCCCGGGCTGTGGCTGTGGATGGCTCGATCGTCATCGGTTGCGACACTGACGTCGTGGTTGAGGATCACGTCATCGGCAAGCCTGAGGACGAGGTTCGGGCGCGCGAGTACCTGGCGCAGCTCTCCGGGCGCGTCCACGAGGTTTTCAGCGGGGTGGCGGTCGCCGGTCCCGAGGCCGAGCAGATGCGTACCGGAGTGGCTGTCTCGAAG
>JBBSKC010000142.1:0-3523 GCA_038256675.1 Solirubrobacterales bacterium
ATCACGTTCTTGTCGTCGTTCGGGTCGCTGTCGACCATCGCCAGGCGGATCGCTTCGTCGAGCTCGGCCATGCGGGCCGGTGCTTCGTTCACGACTTTCTGGAGCTCTTCGTCGTCGCCCGTCTCTTCGAGCAACTCGCGTGCGCCTTCGAGGTCATCGGCCAGCGTGTTGTACTCGGTGACCAGCAGATAAGCAGGGGCGATCTGCCGGTATTCCCGGCCGACTTCGGCGTAGCGCTCGCGGTCGTTGATCACCTCCGGATCACTCATGTCCCGCTCGAGCTCGGCGAAGCGCTGCTCGATCTGTTCAGCCAGTTTCCGAATCACTCAAAACAGTGTGACGGGCCGGGAACTTTTTCGGTGCGGCATCGAACACTCAAGCCACGATTTCGATCGGTTCGAGCCAGGCGTCTTCTTCGGGCTTCTCCCGCTCGAGGACCGCGTTCAGTGAAGCGATCGCGACTTCGAGCTGGCTCTCGTCGGGCTCGCGGGTGGTCAGGTTCTGGAGCATCAAGCCCGGCCACATCACGACCCGGACCCAGCCTTTGGCGCGGTTGCGTCCGGCCCACCGGATCACTTCGTATGAAAGGCCGGCGATCAGCGGCACGCCGAGGATGCGGGAGAGCAGCAGCCAGTACCAGGCAGGCAGGCCGAGCGGGGCGAACACGAAGATCGCCAGCACCATGACGATCAGGAGGAAGCTGGTTCCGCACCGCGGATGGAGCCGCGAGTAGAGCTTCGCCCGCGACGGGACCAGTTCGTCTTCGGCTTCGTAACACGAGATCGTCTTGTGTTCGGCCCCGTGGTACTCGAAGACCCGCCGCAGGTCCTTCACGCGGCTGATCGCAGCGATGTACCCGATGAAGATCGCGGTGCGCAGCACCCCTTCCACCAGCCAGAAGAGCACCGCTGAATCGAGCTGGTCACGGAACAGGCTGGTCAACCCGACCGGGACCACGAAGAAAAGTCCAATCGCCAGGGCGAGCGAGAAGGCAATCGTCATCACCCAGGCGAACCCCCCGATCTCCTCTTTCTTCCCGTCCGTTTCCGGCAGCTGGGCGTCGGCCGATATACCGAGTGCCTTGAAGCCGATCTTGAGCGACTCTCCCAGAGCGACGATCCCGCGGAGGACCGGCCAGCGCAGGACCCGGTTGCGCCGGCCCCAGGGCATGATCTGCTCGGTGGAAACTTCGATCTCGCCGTCCGGCTTGCGCACAGCGACGGCCCAGGTCGTGACGCCGCGCATCATCACGCCTTCGAGCACGGCCTGACCGCCCACGGGGGCATCACGTTTCGCGACCAGGGCTCCGTCGGGCATCACCCTCGCGTCGGCGAAGGTCTTCCGAGAACCATTCGGGCCGGGGGCTTCCCCGGCCGGAGGGTTACTCCTTGCCGGCGGCAGCCTTGGCCCGCTTGGCGGCACGGCGCTGGAAGCGCTCTACGCGTCCACCGGTGTCAACGAGCTTCTGCTTGCCGGTGTAGAACGGATGGCAGGCGGAGCAGAGTTCCACGTGAAGATCGGACTTCGTCGACCGCGTGTAGAACTGGTTGCCACACGAACAGTGAACGTTGGCCAAGACGTATTCGGGATGGATATCTGCCTTCATTCGATGAAGTTTAGAGAACCTGTCAACTCGGCATCCCCTACCCCATTCATTGCGGGTCATCAGAGCGGCGCTGGCAAGGATTTCCGCCGGAATTGCCGGCGATAGTGCCATGGCACGTGAGCTGGCAATTCCGGCGGTACTGACGCAGTCCAGCGTCGTTCTGATGACCCCGCAATTTGCGGGAGGTTTTCCGTCCGATGGGTCGAAGACACTTTCCATAACCCCTGTGGTAGGAGAGGATTGCCCCAATGGCTAAAGAGGTATTCGATCAAGCTCGTCCCAAAAGTGCGAAGGCCCAGCAGTTTGCTGAAGCTTTCCGCGGATGCGAAGAGTGGGTAGTGCCGCCCCGGAAGCCTCGCCCGACCCCTGGATCCCTGTTCGACGCTCACGCGCCCAGGTTCCAGGATGTCGAGCTTGACTTCCGCGAAGCTGCCTGATTCCTAACGGATCACGGTCACGTTGAGCGAGCGATCCTTGAAGATCGCGGTGCCGCCACTCGTGCTGTAACGCATCGAGAACGACTTCGTGCCGGCGCTTGACGGGAATACGATCCATCCCGAACGCACCTTGCTGGTCACGCCCGAGGCCTCGCCGCTGCCCGGAGCCGTGTAATTGGTCTGGAACGTGTTCGAACCCGTAGACATGATCTGAACCGGCGTCGGCAACAGGCTCGGCTCAAAGAGATCGACCCTGGCCGTGTTGTTGCCGGTGGCCCGCATCGTGGCCGTCGCCTGGATCGCCACCAACGCACCTTCGGGGACCTTCACCGTGGTGTTCGGTCCGCCGAGGTCGACCGGGACGCTCGAAGTGGTCGTACCTTCCGCGACGACGGTCGAATTGCCGTTCAGCTTCAGCTTGTACGACCCGATCACGCCGTCCTTGATCTGCTTGCTGTAAATCGCGCCCGGCTTGATCTTGTGGGTGGCCACGGCCTTGTCAGCGAGCTGCTTGGTCGAAACCGCCTTCCGCGCGATGTCGTCCCGCTTCACCGAGAACTTGCCGGACAACGCCGTGGCCGTGCCGCCCAGGGCGAGGAATACGGCGAACACCGCGACGACCATCGCCGGACTCGGCCTCCACCAAGGCTTGTTTCCTGAACTCATCTTGTCTCCTCCTGTTTCGTAAACACGTATGTGCTCATTAAGAACCCTCTAACGAAACCGAAGGATCGCTTTCGCCGGTTGTTTTCAACTACCCCACTTGGCTGCAAAGAAAAAGGGCGTCCATCTCGGACGCCCTTTCGGCGATCTCAGATGGCGCCGGAACTCAGGTCTCAGTGTAAAGCGGGCCGTCGCCACCCTCGGGGAGGGTCAGGCGGCCTCCCTTGGCCGTGATCGCGCCACACTGGACGCAGTTCGAGGCGGTGACATTGACGTCGACGATCGCGGCATCGGATTCGAGCTGGTCCTCGGGAATCTCGTAGACCTGCGCTGGACACATCGAAACCCAGGTCTGCGCGATCTCCCGCGGGACTTCGGTCTGGATGCGGATGTGGTTCGGCGCGTCATCGCGGGTCGCATTGCCCGAGAGGAAGACCGACGACAGCTTGTCGAAGGTGTACTCGCCATCCGGGTCCGGATAGTCGTCGGCGGCCTTGCCGATCTCCATCTTGTAGGTCGCGTCGTCGTGGTTTTTCCAGTGGCCGCCGGGGAAATGGCCCTGGGTCAGGGTCATCATCGAAGCCATGGCACCACCAAAGAAGAAGCCCTTGGTGAACGGCTGGCTGGCGTTCCGGGACTTGTAGAGGTCCTTCTCGATCAACGAGTTGTGGACCTTCTCGTCGTATGACGAGAAGTCGACCGAGTCTTTCTCGAGCGCGTCCACAATCGACTCGGCGGCGTACATGCCCGCGTGCATCGCGTAGTGGACTCCCTTGAGCTCGGCGACGTTGACCATGCCGGCGTTGTCGCCGGCGAT
>JBBSKC010000143.1:0-3447 GCA_038256675.1 Solirubrobacterales bacterium
ACCCTCTGGAGGGCGTTGTCGACGGTCTTGGTGTCGCACGCGAGCAGTTCTGCCACTTCTTCATATGAACGGTCCTCGAGGTAATAGCCGAGAACGCTGCTCTCCATTTCGGAGAGGCTGGCCCGCAGGCACGAAACGAGGCTGCCCAGTTCTTCCGACGAAATGGCCTGATTGACCGGGTCGAACGCTGTCGGACCGGGAAGGATCTCTTCCATAGTCGTATCCGATTCGCTATTGGCCGCCGGCGACTGGCCGAACGAGACGTACTGGTTCAGCGGCACGTGCTTGTTGCGGGTGGCGGTCTTGACCGCGGTGATGATCTGGCGGGTAATGCAGAGCTCCGCGAAATTGCGGAAGCTCGACTCGCGGTCGGTCCGGTAGTCCCGGATCGCCTTGTAAAGACCGAGCAGGCCCTCCTGGATCAGGTCATCGGCGTCGCCGCCGACCAGGAAATACGAAGAAGCCTTGAGCCGGACGAAACCGTGGTAACGGCGGATCAACTTGTCCGTCGCTTCGGTCCTGCCGCGCTTCGATTGAGCAACGAGAGTCTGATCATCAGGCTCAAGTCGAGGCTTAGTGTGTCCTACAGGTGAGACGCGTAGCCGGGGTGGAACTGCTGGAATAACCGCATTTGAGGTTGAGGTAGCCACCGAACAATCTCCTTTAGAAGAGTTCTGTGGCGCCACTTACCTCCCCTGGACGCCCTTACATTACGGATGATCCTCACACTCAAGTTGAGGTTCACCCTTTATCTATCGATTAGTTTACGGGTTCGCAGAGTTCTGTCAACCCCTGCCCGCAAATTCATGCAACAGACCTTGCACAAAACACCCGCCCCAAAGAGGCAATTCAAGGGTGGTTCCATTTAGCCCCACCCCTCGGGGTTATTTGGAACCACCTCGCGGACGACCGGCGTGTTCACCTGAGGTGGTTCCATTTAGCCCCACCCCTTGGGGTTATTTGGAACCACCTTGGTTCGCGGGGCTGTTCAGCTTTTGGTTCTTTGTCGGACTGCTTCGAAAAGGAGCACGGAGGCGGCCACCGAGACGTTCAGTGACTCGATCTTTCCGTGCTGTGGAATCGCTACGAGTCCGTCGCAGCTGTCGGCCACCCGGGGCCGCAGTCCCTTGCCTTCGGTGCCCATCACGAGCACCGTTTTTCCGGTCAGGTCGGTTTCCCAGGGAGTCTGGTCGGAGGAGCCGTCGGCGCCCCACACCCAGAATCCCTCGGTCTTCGCTTCGGCCAGCCAGTCGCTGACGTTCCGCACCCGACTGATGTTCAGGTGCTCGACTGCTCCTGCCGAAGCCTTGCAGGTCACGGCGGTAACTGAAGCGGCGCGTCGATCCGGGATCACGACCCCGTCCGCGCCGGCAACTTCCGCCGAGCGGCAGACCGCGCCGAAGTTCCGCGGATCCTGGATCTGGTCGAGGACGACGATCAGTGCGTCGGGCTTGTTCAGGAGCTCCTGACCGCCCACATACGGGTAAGGATCGACCTCGGCAACGACACCCTGATGGTCTTCGGAACCCACCATCCGGGCCAGTTCCGCGTTCGATGTCTCGGGGGCACGCCAGACCCGATGGACCGGCCGGCGGCCGCGCTCGGCCTCGGCCACGGGCTGGCGCCCGTAAATCAACTCGGTGGAGCTCATGCGCCCGAGATCGGCACGAGCGAGGCGCCTTCGGGTCCGTCCCTCACTTCCCAGCCGAGGCCTGCCAGCTGGTCGCGAATCTCGTCGGCCCGGGAAAAGTCTTTCTCAGCCCTCGCCGCCTCGCGCTGTTCGAGGAGCGCGGTTGCATCGTCGCCGGGTTCGTCGCCGGACGCAGCATCGGCCAGCGATCCCAGTCCAACCAGGTCGAGCATCTCGACCAGGGCCGTCGACGCCCCCTCGACCCCGCCCTGGTTGGCACTCCGGACCAGATCGAAGACCTCGACCATGGCCCGGGGCGTGTTGAAGTCATCGGCCAAGGCGTCTCGGAAGCGCCCGACCGCCGCCTCAGCCTCGGGTCCGGCCGGATCCCCGGGCGGATTGCCCCGGAGGAAGTTCCGCAGCCGCTGAACCCGCGAAACCGCCTCTTCGAGATTCGCTTCACCGAAGGCCAGCGGCTGGCGGTAATGGCCCGAGATCAGGTACGAGACGACCGCTTCGGCCCCGTAGGCATCGAGCGCCTCGGAAAGCTGGAAGATGTTGCCGTCCGACTTCGACATCTTTGCCGCGTCGGTCTCGATCATGCCGTTGTGCATCCAGACCTTGGCCAGCGCCTTGCCCCGCGCCGCCTCGGACTGAGCGATCTCGTTCTCGTGGTGCGGGAAGACCAGGTCGGAGCCGCCGCCGTGGATCGCGAAAGGTAGCTCGCCGAGTTCGGCCTCGGCCATCGCCGAGCACTCGATGTGCCAGCCGGGGCGCCCCGGACCCCACGGCGAGTCCCATGAGGTGTCCTCCCCCTCCTTGTGGGTTTTCCAGAGGGCGAAGTCGAGCCGGTCGCGTTTCAGGGTGCCGGCGTCGTCGCCTTCCCCCTGCTCCATGTCGTCCGGAATCCGGTGGGAGAGCTTGCCGTAGCCGTCGAAGTCCCGGACCGAGAAGTAGACGTCTCCCCCCGACTCATAGGCGTGGCCGTCGTCGACCAGGGTGCCGATCAGGTCGATGATCCCGCCGACGGTCGCGGTCGCGAGCGGCTCGGCGTCGGGACGACCAAGTCCGAGACGGCCGGTGTCCTCGAAATACGCAGATGTCATCTCGGCTGCAAGTTCGGCCGACGGGATCCCACGGTCAGCCGCCGCCGTATAGATCTTGTCGTTGATGTCAGTGACGTTGATCGCCAGCCGGGTCCGGTAGCCCTCGCTCTTCAGGAACCTCGCCAGTAGCGAGAAGACCACGTAGGGACGCGCGTTGCCGATGTGGATCCGGCTGTACACGGTGGGCCCGCAGGCGTAAATGCCGACTTCGGCCTCCGGGTCGATTACGCGGCGCTCGCCGCTCATCGTGTCTTTGATGCTGACCTCTCGCATGCCGGTCATTCTGGCGCTACTTGTCAGAAGGTGCGGTATCCACCGGCGCCGGGACCACCACGGCGGCGCCTCGGCGGCGCTCCGGAATCGTCTCCTCCGCGAGTGGAATCGGTCCGCTCCCAGTCGGGCGCGGTGCTGGACGCGGCTGATCGCGCTTCCTGGCGAGCCCGGTCGGCGGCCGCCTGGACCTCGTCCTCTGCCGACTGCTCGGCCAGCTCGGCCCGGCGATCGGCTTCTCTGCGGATACGCTCGTCTTCGTCTCGCAGGCGCTGTTCGGCAAGTTCACGGGCCTCTTCTTCGCGCTCGCGGCCGAACTTCTCGACCAGGGCATCGACTCGCTCGGACGCCTCACGCCTGACTTGCTCGGTGCCTTCCATAACCTTCCGGTCGACCTCGGCCTCGATCTCGGCAATGCGCTGGCGGGCAAGCTGTTCAAAC
>JBBSKC010000144.1:0-3446 GCA_038256675.1 Solirubrobacterales bacterium
GAAGCCCGGTGCCCGCATCGTCACCCTCAGCAGCAACGCCCACAAGATGGGCAAGCTCAATTTCGATGACCTGCAGTCCGAGCACGGATACAAACGCTGGTCCGCGTACGGTCAGTCGAAGCTGGCCAACCTGATCTTCGCAATCGACCTCCACACCCGGATCGCCCAAGCCCACCTCGAGATGAATTCGATCGGCGCCCATCCCGGCGTGTCGAACACCAACCTCACCGCGGCCGGCAACGACCTCGGCTCCAACCTGTTCAGCAAGCTGTCGAAGCCGTTCCTGAAGCTGTCCGACCTCGTGCTCGCCCAGGATTCCGAGCACGGCGCCCTGCCCACCCTCTTCGCCGCCACGAAGCCCGACCTCGGCGGGGGCACCTACATCGGCCCGGACGGGATCGGCGAGATCCGGG
The DNA here is from genome assembly GCA_038256675.1 of Solirubrobacterales bacterium. Lineage (GTDB taxonomy): Bacteria > Actinomycetota > Thermoleophilia > Solirubrobacterales > 70-9 > 67-14. The sequence goes on from JBBSKC010000144.1 coordinate 414, forward strand.
GATCACCGACGATCGTCGCCCCGCGCAAGGTAGTTCACAACGTCGAAATCGCCGATCAGCTCTGGAATAAATCGGTCGAGCTGACCGGCGTCGACTACGACTTCGGCCAGGCGGCGGTAACCGCCTGAGGGCGGTAAAAAGGCCCCAACCCGCCGTTGCCGCCTCTGGCATTGATCCCTGTTTATACAGGTGGGTGCCTAGCTCCTATCCCGCGGGGGACTTGAAGACATCGGCTCCCGTGCCGTTGATGTTGGGTCAATTTATGAGACGGCTCACGAACGGGTTCGGGCCTTGGTTCAACCTACCACCCCGGCCCGACGACGTGTCCGAATTAATCAACGCTTAAGGCCGGCGTCCGGTTCTCGCTGCCTTCTCGATCAGTCGAGGTCGAGGCCGGAAACCAGTTCTTCGGCATCGGACCACTTGCCGGGCGGTACCTGAAGGTTGATGTCGCCGCGGTTGTAGCGGTCGAGTTCCCAGTCCGAAGTCAGCTCGGCTTCGAGGCCATGCTCGCGCAGTACGTCCCGCCAGGCAAGTGCGGTCTGGAGGTCGCCGAATTCGTGGACGATCTCCCAGTTGTCAAACCGCGGGTCGCCGATGTGGATCCGTCCGGATCCGTCCCCGATCGAGGCGAGCTTGCGCTTTGCCCGGTCGAGGAAGCTCATCCGATCAGGCGGAGCCCGGCTTGGGAGGCTTGCGCAGCTGGATGCCGACGTCCCGCAGCTGGATCTCGCTGACCCGTGACGGTGCCCCGGTGAGTGGATCGCCGCCAGAGGCGGTCTTCGGGAATGCGATCACGTCACGGATCGAGTCGACACCGGCCAGCAGTGCGGCGAAACGGTCGACGCCGTAGGCGATGCCGCCGTGCGGCGGCGCCCCGTACTTGAGGGCCTCGAGCAGGAAGCCGAAACGCTCCTCGGCGTCTTCGTCCGAGATCCCCAGTGCGCGGAACACGGCCGACTGGACGTCGGGCTTGTGAATACGGATGGACCCACCACCGATCTCGACTCCGTTCCAGGTGAGGTCGTACGCCTGCGCTCTGGCTCCCCCCGGGTTCTCCGGATCGAACTCACCCTTTGGCGCGGTGAACGGGTGATGGAGCGCGTCCCAGCGGTCTTCGTCTTCGTTCCACTCGAAGAGCGGCCAGTCGACGATCCAGCAGAAGTTGTTGCCGGCATCCTCGGGGATCAGTTCCCACCGTTCGGCGAGGCGCGTGCGGAGACCGCCGAGAATCCCGGCGACAACCGCGGGCTGGTCGGCGGCGACCAGCATCAAGTCGCCTTCCTCTGCGCCCATGGCGCTGTTCAGGCCGGAAAGCTCTTCAGCGGAAAGGAACTTGGCGATCGGAGCGCGCCAGCCGTCGCCTTCGCGGAACGCCCACACGAGGCCCTTCGCGCCGAGCTCCTTTGCGTCGTCGATCAGGCCGTCGAGCTGGGCCCGGGAAAGGTCGCGCTGGCCGAAGTTGATGCCACGGACGGCGCCGCCCGACTCGATTACTCCGCCGAAAGCCTTGAACTCGGTGCCCCGGAGGATCTCGGTCAGGTCGGTGATCTCGTACCCGTAACGAAGGTCGGGCTTGTCCGAGCCGAACCGGCCGATCGCCTCGTCGTAACACATGCGCGGGAAGGGAGCCTCGATTTCGATCCCCATCTCGGCGAGCAGGCAGGTGATCAGCCTCTCGTTGAGGGCGATCACGTCCTCGCCGTCGACGAAGGACATTTCGATGTCGAGCTGCGTGAAGTCGGGCTGGCGGTCGGCGCGAAGGTCCTCGTCACGGAAGCACCGGGCGATCTGAAAGTAACGCTCGAAGCCGGAGACCATCAGCAGCTGCTTGAAGAGCTGCGGCGACTGCGGCAGGGCATAGAAAGAATTGCGCTGGAGGCGACTCGGCACGAGGAAGTCGCGGGCCCCTTCGGGGGTCGAGTTGGTGAGGATCGGCGTCTCGATCTCGAGGAAACCTTCGCCGTCGAGGAACTTGCGCATCGCCGAGGTCAGCTTGTGACGCAGCTTGATCGCGCTCTGCATCTGCTCGCGTCGCAGGTCGAGGTAGCGGTGACGCAGCCTCGCCTCTTCACCGACCTCGCTCTGAAAGCCTTCGATCGCGAACGGCGGAGTTTCGGACTCGGCCAGAACCTCGATCCCGGAAACGTGGATCTCGACCCGGCCGGTGGGCAACTCGAGGTTGACCGTCTCCGGATCACGATTGACGATCTTGCCGGCCACGCTGACCACGTACTCGGAGCGCAGGCTGTGCCCGATGTCGTGGGCGCCGCCAGCCTGGTCGGGATGGAAGACGAGCTGGACGATCCCCGTCCGGTCCCGCAGGTCGATGAAGATCAGTCCGCCGTGGTCGCGGCGGCGGTGGACCCACCCGGCGAGGCGAACTTCCCGGCCGACCGCGTCTTCGAGCACCTGGCCGCACCAGGTGTCACGAAAGTCATTGGGGCTGAGAGCTGGGGCGTCCACATCCATGGACGCCCCATACTTTCAGGAAATCAGGGAGGACCCCGTTCGGGTCACTTCACCTTGACCTTGATGGCGCTGGTCTTCTGCGCCGCGTTGGTGGAGGTCATGACGACCTTCAGCTTGAACAGCTTCTTCCTTGCCTTCTTCTTCGCCTTGAACTTGAACTTGACGGTTTTGCTGGCGCTCAGCGTGCCCGGCTTGCGGCAGAACTTGCCCACCAGCTTGATGGACTTCTTCGCCTTCCTGGCCGGCTGGACACAGACCCTGACTCCGGTCGCGGCACCGGTGCCGGTCGATGTCACCTTCACCGAAACCGCCTTGGCCTTCTTGCCACGCTTCAGTTTGAGCGGCTTGGGCTTGATCTTCGAGAACTTCACCCCGAAGGTGTCGACCGGCGGAGGAGTCGGCTCGATGTACTGGACCGCGCCGATGTCGCAGGCCCCGGCCGGACGGTCGCGCCCGGTCTGGTCGGTCGCCGGACATTGGTCCGGTGCGGTCGAGCCACCCGCACCGATCGCCGGACTCCCCAGAATCAATGCGTGGGTCGGGGCCGGGCCGCCGTTATCA
>JBBSKC010000145.1:0-3440 GCA_038256675.1 Solirubrobacterales bacterium
GCGCGGGTCGCTTCGTCCATGTCGGGGTCGGCGATGACGTCGGAGACCGCGAACCGCCCGCCCGGGCGTAAGACCCGGGCCGCTTCTTTGAACACTTGTGGTTTGTCGCCGGAAAGGTTGATCACGCAGTTGGAGATGATCACGTCGACCGATCCATCCGGGAGCGGGATCTGCTCGATCTCGCCCTTGAGGAATTCGACGTTCTCGACCCCGGCCTCGCGCTGATTCTGCCGGGCGAGGTCGAGCATCTCGTCGGTCATATCGAGGCCGTACGCCTTGCCGGTGGGTCCGACGCGGCGGGCGGAAAGCAGCACGTCGATGCCGCCGCCCGATCCCAGGTCGAGGACGGTCTGGCCGCTTTCGAGCTGGGCAACTGCGGTCGGATTGCCACAGCCGAGAGAAGCCAGCTGGGCGGTTTCGGGCAGCGACTCGCGGTCGCTTTCGCCGTAAAGGCTCGAGCCGAAGACGGCCCGTTGTTCGTCGGTGATCACTGCCCCGTCACCGCAGCAGGAAGCGTCGCGACCGGCGGCGTGGGTCGCCGCGGCGGCGTAGCGGTCACGAACCACCTCACGGATTTCAGCGGTTTCGGGCTCGCAGCATTCTTTGACCTGATCTAGTTCAGCCATCGGTTCAGTTCCTCCAGCGCTTCGGGGTTGACGTAGTAGTAGGCCCAGAGGCCCCGCTTCTCGGAGTCGACGATTCCGGCGTCTCGCAGCTTCTTCAGGTGGTGGGACAGGGTCGACTGATTGACGTCGAAGAGCGGCACGAGTTCGCAGACGCAGACCTTGCCGGCGTGCTTACGCAGGACATCGACCACACTGAGGCGGATCGGGTCGCCCAGGGCCTTCGCGATCTCGGCGATGCGTTCGGCTCCGGCCCAGTCGACTTCGGGGTGGACGAGCGGTTCGCAGCAGGGTTCTCCTGCCGGTCGCTTCTGTTTCGGGGCGAGGGTCAGTTCGGCGGCCATCGGAGGTCATCAAAGCAGTTACATTGACGTTTGTCAATGGATTGAGTATGTTCATCCTCGTGAGCACGAGAATCGGGATCAATGGCTTCGGGCGGATGGGCCGCCTCGCCTTGCGGGCGGGCTGGCAGAACCCACAGCTCGATTTCGTCCGGGTCAACGAACTGAACGCCGACGCCGGCACTTCGGCTCACCTGCTGACCTTCGATTCCGTTCACGGACGGTGGGACAACGAAATCCACGGCGAGGAAAGCTCCTTGTCGGTCGGCGGTCGGGACCTGGTCCACTCGAGTGAAGCCGAGCCCGGGGCGGTCGACTGGGTCGGTTCCGGAGTCGATGTGGTGCTCGAGTGCACGGGCCGGTTCCGCACGCCGGAATCTCTCGCCCCGTACTTCGAGGCCGGTGTCAGGAAAGTGATCGTCGCCGCACCCGTGAAGGGGGACGCCCTGAACGTGGTGATGGGGGTCAACCACGACCTTTACGACCCGGCGCAGGTCGAGCTCCTGACTGCAGCTTCGTGCACCACCAACTGCCTGGCACCGGTGGTCAAGGTGATCCACGAGGGCATCGGGATCCGCCGCGGGACGATCACGACTCTCCACGACCTGACCAACACCCAGACGATCGTCGATGCTCCCCACAAGGACCTGCGCCGCGCTCGCGCGGCGGGCCTGTCGCTCATCCCCACGTCCACCGGGTCGGCGACCGCCATCGGCACGATCTTTCCGGAACTGGAGGGGCGTCTAGACGGTTTGGCGATCCGCGTACCGCTGCTCAACGCATCGCTGACCGATTGCGTATTCGAGGTGGCCAGGCCGACCACGGTCAAGGAGGTCAATGGCCTGCTGAAGGCGGCGGCCGACGGACCCCTCGCCGGCATCCTCGGCTTCGAGGAGCGGCCACTCGTCTCGGTCGACTTCAAGGACGACCCCAGATCCGGGATCGTCGACGCGCCTTCGACGCTGGTGACCGACCAGACACAGGTCAAGGTCCTTGCCTGGTACGACAACGAGTGGGGCTACGCCAACCGGCTCGCCGAACTCGCGGCGATGGTCGGCGAAAGCCTCCGGGCTCCCTGAGGTGATGATCCGGTGAGCGAGTCGGCGAACCAGGGCGATCTTCGGAACTACGTCCTCGTCACCGGCGCCTACTGGGCCGACACCCTGGCCGATGGAGCGAGCCGGATGCTCGTCCTCTTCTACTTCTACCAGCTCGGTTACAGCCCGTTCGAAGTCGCGTCGCTCTTTCTCTTCTACGAGGTTTTCGGCATTATCACCAATCTGGTCGGCGGCTGGGTCGCCGCCCGGCTCGGCCTCAAGACCACCCTCTTTTCCGGCCTGACAGTCCAGATCATCGCCCTGAGCATGCTCGGGCTGGCACCGGAAACCTGGCTGGTCGTGCCATACGTAATGGCTTCCCAGGCCCTGTCGGGAATCGCCAAGGATCTGACGAAGATGAGTTCCAAGAGCGCGGTGAAGCTGGTCGTGCCGGTGGATTCGGAGTCGGCGCTGTTCAAGTGGGTGGCGATCCTCACCGGCTCGAAGAATGCCTTGAAGGGAGTCGGTTTTTTCCTCGGCGGGCTACTGCTGACGCTGGTCGGATTCCAGACCTCGATGATGATTCTGGTGGCTCTGGTCGGGGGAACCCTGGTCACCACGGCGACCCTGATGCATGGCGGGCTCGGCAAGATCGACAGTGGGGCAAGGTTCCGCCACATGTTCTCGAACAACCGCTCGATCAACGTCCTGGCGGCGGCGCGGGTCTTCCTGTTCGCCTCCCGCGACGTCTGGTTCGTGGTCGGGCTGCCGGTCTATCTGCGATCGGTGCTCGACTGGAGCTTCTGGGAGGTCGGCACCTTCCTCGCCATCTGGGTGATCGGATACGGCATCGTCCAGGCTTCCGCTCCGTCGTTCATGAATCGGCGGGCGAAGGAGAAGGGCGCGCTGCCCGGTGGACGGACCGCGACCTGGCTCGCCTTCGTCCTGGCCCTTTTCCCCGCCGCGATCGCCGTGGCGCTGACCGCCAACTTCGATCCGACCACGGTCCTGGTCGTCGGCCTGATTGCTTTCGGAGTGATCTTCGCGATGAACTCGGCCGTTCACTCGTACCTCGTCCTCGCTTATGCCGACAGCGACAAGGTGGCCATGAACGTCGGCTTCTATTACATGGCGAATGCCGGTGGGCGCCTGCTGGGGACGGTCCTTTCAGGCGCCATGTATCAATGGTTCGGTTTGGTCGGCTGCCTCTGGACTTCGGTCGTGTTCGTCCTGGCCGCCGCCGCGCTTTCTTTATGGCTGCCCCGTGCCCCGCGGTCCGAGCGGGTCTCGGTGGGCCGGGCGTTGATGGCCGACTAGGTTCGCGGCGCGTTCTCTGCCTTGCCGATCGCTTCCGCGATCGCTCCGGGGTCCTCGACCTGCGGGTAGTGGCCGAGTCCGGGGAGCCGGGTGACCGGTACCTCCGGGCGCAGTTCGATCAC
>JBBSKC010000146.1:0-3350 GCA_038256675.1 Solirubrobacterales bacterium
CGGTCGAGCTCCTCGACTTGAAGCGGCTTCGCCAGGTAGTCGTCCATTCCCGCCGCCAGGCATTTCTCGCGGTCGCCCTCCATCGCGTGGGCGGTCATGGCGACGACTGGCGTGTGCGGCAGGTTTTCGTCGATCTCGCGGGTCCGGAGCTTCCGCGTCGCGTCGTACCCGTCGAGCTCCGGCATCTGGCAGTCCATCAGCACGAGGTCGAACCCCTCGTCTTTCTCCAGCATCGCGAGTGCCTCGATTCCGTTCGACGCGACCTCGAAGCTGTAGCCCTTGCCGGCCAGCACCTCGCTGAGGAAGAACTGGTTGATCTCGTTGTCCTCGGCCATCAGGATGCGCCCGGTCCCGGGGACCCAGTCATCGTCGCGGGTGGTGGGGCTCGGAGACTCACCATGTATTGCCGACGCGATCGTGTCGAGAAGCCGGGACTGGCTGATCGGTTTCGGCAGGTACGTCACTCCTGCCTCGTCGGTTTCCCGGGCGGCCTGGGTCCGGGAGTTGGTCAGCATGATTGTCTTCGTCGCCCGCAATGACGGCGAGCCGGCGATGCGCTCGGACACCGTTCCCCGGGCTGATGCATCGAGTTCCGCGTCGAGGAGGATGAGGTCGAAAGGTGAACCGGCGACGGCCGCGTCGTGGAGGAGGTCCATGGTGGCCCCCGCGTCAGCGGCCGTCTCGGCCCGCATTCCCCAGGCGGTCGTGTACGAGTCGAGGATGCCGCGTCCGGTCTTGTCGGGATCCGCGATCAGGACTTTGAGACCGCGGAGTTCGGCCCTCGCGGCCGGCCGTTCGTTCTCGCCGAGCGGTTCGCCGAACGGCAGTTCCAGCGTGAAGGTGCTGCCGGTGCCCGGTTCGCTTTCGACCGAGATCGAACCGCCCATCAGCCGGGCGAGCTCGAAGCTGATCGCCAGGCCGAGTCCGCTGCCGCCGAACCGCCGGGTCGTGCTGACGTCCGCCTGGGTGAATGCGTCGAAAAGCGTCTTCAGGTCCTCGGGCTCGATCCCGATGCCAGAGTCCTTGATCCGCGTCTCGATGTGAGAACCCATGGCGCTTGCCCCGGCCCTGACAACGCTGACGACGATTTCGCCTTCGCTCGTGAACTTGATCGCGTTCGTCAACAGGTTGGTCAGGATCTGCATCGTGCGGCCGCGGTCCCCGTTGACCGTGCGCGGCACTTCGGGGTCGATGTAGACGTGGAGCTGAAGGTCTTTCTGGTGAGCGGCCGACGAGACCACGTCGCAGGCGGCATCGATCGCCTGGGGAAGGTCGAAGTCGTGGGGATCCACTTCGAGCCGCCCGGCCTCGATCTTCGAGAAGTCGAGGATGTCGTTGATGACCGTCATCAGGGCGTCTCCGGAAGCCCGGGCGGTTCGGACGTACTCCCGCTGCTCGGGGTCGAGTTCGGTCCGGCTGAGGAGCGTAGTCATTCCCATTACGCCGTTCAGCGGTGTCCTGATCTCATGGCTCATGTTCGCCAGGAAGGCAGACTTGAGCCGGGAAGCCTCTTGCACCGACTCGATCGAACCGCCCAGCTTCTCGTTCGATTCGGTCAACTCGCGGGTCTTGGTCTGCAAGCTTGCCGCCATCTGGTTAAAGGACCGGGCGAGCACTGCCACCTCACCCCGGTTGCCCACCTGGACACGGGCATCCAGGTTTCCTTCGCCAAGGCTCAAGGAGGCTTGGGAGATGCGGCGAATCGGCCGAACGACCCTGAAGATCAAGTACCAGACAGCGAGAAGGAGGACGGTCAAGGTTCCGAGCAGCCCGATCGTGGAGATCAGCAGAGAGCGGCTGGCAATATCCGTCGTGCGCTGGCGCTGGGAGGAAAGCTCGTCCTCCTGAAATGCGTTGATTTCGGCGAACGAGCCTCTCAGCTTGTCGAGTAGTTGTTCCCCCCGGGCAATAGTCGTCTTCTCTTCTTCGTCGGACATCGAGCTGATTCGCGCCGCCGCAGGCCTGGCGAAATCATCCACGTACCGCTTCAGTTCGGAATTGAGGCCAGTAACCTGGGCGCGTTCGAAATCGTTGTCGGCGTACCTGGTCAGGTCAGCCTTCTGTCGTTCGAGATTGGACAGACCATTCCGGTACGGGTCGAGGTAGCGAGTATCGTTGGTCAACAAGGCTCCACGGATCCCTGTCTCGAGATCAATCGCTGCTCCCTCGGCGCGTGCAGAGGCGAGAAGCAGATTGGCGGAGTCTATGACTCTGGTCTGGTTCCGCTTCGCGCCCAGTGATGAAACCAACAGTGAGGTAAACATGATCGCGAGCAGCAATACGGTCAGGCCCAGAGTCCACGAGATCATCACGGCGGCACTCTGCCCCCTTCTCGCGGGGGTGGCGGAAGGGTTCACTGAAGTGCGTACCAATCCGGGGCGCAGGTGTGGGCGTAAACCGTGGTCGAGGAGATCTCGTCGACCACGTCCTTGATGGTCCCGATAGTGAGACCGCCGTCGCTGACGCTGGTGAGAACGCGGGGTGGATTGGTGGACGAGTGCATACGAAAGTTCCTCGTTCATGCACTACCCACTGCAGGCCGGTTCTACCCCTGACCGACGGATGGGCGCGATGTTTCGGCTCTGCGTCCTGGGGAAGGATATCTATATGGACGCTCTCGATCAGGATGTCCTGGATCGCCTCTGTAGCGACATGGGCGGAGACGCTGCGGTCCTCAGCATCATCTCGATGTACCTGGGCAAACTGCCGTCGGAGAGTTCCGGCCTCCATCAGAGTGCGGAGTCAGGAGATCTGAAAGCTCTCGCTGAAAACGCCCATCGCCTGAAATCCAGTACGGCGATGCTGGGGGCTATCCGGCTGGCCGGGATTCTGGCGGAAGTCGAACAGGCTTCGAAGGCTGAAGACACGGAAGCTGCGGAGCGGTGGCTCGCGGAGTTCGACGCCGAGAAGCCCCGCGTCGAACGGGAAATGGGTTTGCTCGAATCGACTTAGGCCGTGCCGGCGACCCGGCGAGGCGTCATCGAGACGATCGTCGCCCCAGAAGACTTCGTCCCCGAACCGAAGGTTGACCGCATGTCCGGATTGCCTCCTAAGCGTGAGTGGCCCAGCCGTCTACTGCCCTTGCGCCTTCGAGTACGGCTTCCGAGATCGTCGGGTGGGGATGCATGATGTAGCTGAGTTCCTGGTTTCCGCCTTCCAGGGCCATCGTCGCGACCAGTTCGGCGATCATGTCGCAGGCGCGGTTGCCGACGATGTGGGCGCCCACGATCTCGCCGTACTTCTTGTCGACGACCAGCTTTACCTGTCCGTCGCGGTCTTCGTAGACCGAGCCTGCACCGACGCCGCCCAGCTTGAACTTGCCGACCTTGACGTCGAGGTCGGCTTCTTTC
>JBBSKC010000147.1:0-3232 GCA_038256675.1 Solirubrobacterales bacterium
CAGTTGACGTCCGGCTTGACTTTCGTCACGACCAGATCCTCGTTGGTGCCGTAGAGCGAAGTCTCCAGCAGGAAGAAGAGATTGCCGGGCTGCTTCATGACCTTGCCGTTGGGCAGGGTCAGGTTGAACGAGACGGCACTCTCGGGATCCGACGCGTCCGAACCGGCGTCCATGTCGGTGTCGTACTGGGCGGTCCGGGGGATGCCGGCCACGATGCCTTCCATCTCCTCGTAATTCGGGTTCGCCGCGACGAAGGCTTCCTTAGCGTCGGTCAGGGCCGAGTCGACCGCTACGCAGTTCTGCTTCAGCATCCTCGCGTAGTCGAAATCGGATGCTTCGGCGAGATCGTAGTAGGCGTCGGATGCAGCCTGGATCTTGGCCGTGTTGGAAACCAGCTCGGCGCTGTGATCCGTGAGGTACGACTTGGTCGCGGTCAGACCCGTCTCTCCGTTATCGGAGCTGCTGTCATCGCTTCCACAGCCAACCGCAAATGCCACCGCGATCAGGGGCAAAACCAGCGGGGCACGCCTCAGAAACCTGCTCATCAAACAAACCTTTCGCGATACGGACGAGTCCGTGAGGACGTTGGTTGAACCAGCCTCTGACGACTAGTTCGGACACCCTAACATAATCCGCACCACGGTGATCGGATTAGACTCTGTACCGGTAGGCTGTTAGAAGAAAGCAGGGCCCCGGGCGACCAGCCCTTTATATAGAGCGTCCTGAATCGTCTCGCGGACCTGCTCGGAAAGGTCGAAGACCAGCGAGCGGTCCTCGCTCGCACCGGGACCGTATCCGGAGAGGTCGATCGGCTCGAGGAACTCGATCCGCCAGCGGGATGGCAATGGCAGAAGGCCGAGTGGACCGAGCCAGGGAAAAGTCGGGGTGATCGGAACGTAAGGGGCACCGGTGATCCGGGCTAGAGCCCCGGACTGACCGAGCTTGGGGTAGATCTCCTCGGAACCGACGACCGCGACCGGAATGATCGGCGAGCCGGTCTCGAGCGCCACCTCGACGAACCCTCCGCGACCGAACCGCTGGAGTCGGTACCGCTCGGAAAAAGGCTTGCCGAATCCCTTCGCGCCTTCGGGGAAGACCATCACGGGGTGATCCTGTTCGAGCAAACGCGAGAGATTTGCCGGGTTGGCGGCGACCCCTCCGATCCGGCGGATGAAATAACTGACGAACGGCAGGTCGAAAGCCCAGTTGAGGACCAGGGCGCGAGCCCACCGCGGTAGCGGATGTTCCTTCTGGATCGCCGCGCCGATCATGGTCGCGTCGAACGGGAAAACCGAGCCGGCGTGATTGCCCACGATCAGGGCCCGCCCGTGTCCCGGCACGTTCTCGATGCCATTGACCTGGACCCGCCACCAGGAGCGGTAGAGGAACTCGAAAATCGGGAAGGCCGCTTCGGCGAATTCCTCGTCGAAGCCCCATTCGTCCTCGTGGTACTCGCCGGCCACACGGCGCAGGATCCGCTCGGACGAGCTCTGGACCACCGAGGCCCATTCCACTGCCATCTCGGCGCTATCCATCTACCTCACGCTCCTCACCGGGGAACCCGGGTGCGGAGCCGGGAAGATCGTCTGGACTCCCGACTTCTTCGTGGCGAAGTCCCGGGCCGCGCCTTCGGCGTCGAAGGCGAGTTCGTAACCGACGTCTTCGCGCAGACGGCGGTTGTCACAGCCCCGGCCGAATCGCAGGAGCAGCTGACCGTCGTTCTCCATGTCGCCGCTGCCGAGCATCGATCCGAGCCGTTTGAGAAGCGGACCCGCAAGGCCGGGCGGAACGCCAACCGCCGGCTTTCCGGCGAGCCTCAGCAGGTGGCTCAGGGAAATCGCGCCGTCGGGAGCCACGTTGACCGCGCCGCGGACCGGATTGAGCGTGGCCGCAGTCAGGGCGCCGGTCGCATCGGTGGCGTGTAGCGGCTGGAGCCGCGGGTCCCAGCCCATCTGGGTGGGGACCACCGGGAGGCTCAGGTAACGGGTAAGGGGGTTGTCGAGGCCGGCCCCGACCTCCATCTGGAAGCGAAGCATGCAGCAGGTGATCGACGGATGCCGGCGGGCGAAGTTGTCGAAGTAGCCCTCTAGCTCGCCGATGTCACGCTGGAACCTCGTGCTGAGTGGGAACTGGCGGGCCATGTCCTCGGTGAAGAAGGCCGGAGCGGAGGGCGAGCTTCCGTAGATCGCGGCCGATCCCCTGACGACGAGAGCCTTGAGGTTCTTGGCCTTCTCGCAGGCCGCGAGGAGCTGAAGCGTCCCGATCACGTTGATGTCGTGGAGCGCCCGCGAGGGCCGTCCCTGCTCCGGGTACCAGAGGATTCCGCAATGGACCACGACGTCTGGCTCGAGCGAAGGCAGCAGGCGTGAGATGACCGGGTTACGGATGTCGGCTTCGACGAACTCGGTCCGGCCAAGGTCGACGGCCGGTGGCGAAGTGTCGATGCCGATGATCTGACCGACTCCCGGCGTGCGTTCGAGGGTACGCGCCAGCTCCGACCCCCAGTGAGTCGCCACACCGGCAATCACAACCCGGCCTTCTCGAGCCATACTAACCGTCGACTTGAGGCTTAGGCTTAGCCTCTAATTCGGCTATGCGACTGGAAAGCTCGTCAATCTTTTCTTCGAGGTCGCGCAACTCGTCACGACTAACGAGACGAAGTCCGTCGAGCGTCCCGCGGGCGTCGGATCCGCGCTTAGAGACCCCTTCCACCAGACCCTGGGCCCGGCCCTTCGTCTTGTCGCTGAGGTCCTGGGCCCGGTCCCGCGTCTTGTCGCTCAGGTCCTGGGCCTGGGCCCGGGTCTTTTCGGTCGCCGCGAAGGCTCCTTCGATCGCCTCCCGGAGTCCGTCGGGGATTCCGCGTCCGCCCTCTCTATCTTCCTTGTCCGCCATAGGCCTAGTCTAGGCCTTAACCGTCCGAATCGCACGACCTGATGCCCGCCCACCTCACACCCCTCTCCGATCCGACTCGTGACGCGCTGGTCACCGGCGACCCTCGGCGCGCTTTTGCCCTGGCGCAGGCCCTGACCATCCAGCCGAAGATGAGTCACCAGGCGCGGGGCCTCTGGGGCTACACCGGCGAAACCGAATCCGGGCGCGGGCTGACCGTGCAGTCGACCGGATCCGGCGGGCCCGGCGCGATCGCGGTCCTCGGCGACCTTGCCGGTCTCGGGGTTGTCCGCCTGGTCCGGCTCGGCACCTGCATCGGAAGTCGCGCCGAACATTCGCGCGG
>JBBSKC010000148.1:0-3225 GCA_038256675.1 Solirubrobacterales bacterium
CCGCGATCTCACCGAGGATCCGCAGGCGATTATGGCGACTGAAGGTCGAGTCAGTTAACGGGACCGAGTGGAAGGTCGCGATCAGCAGAACCAGTGCGAGCAGGAGGATGACCCCGATCACTATCGGGGTGGCGGCGTCAAGCTGGTCGCCCCAGTCGGTGGTCTCGGCGGTCTCACCGGTGACCTTGAGCCCCGAGCCCGGCAGGGTCTCTCTCATAGTCGAGGGCAGCTCCTCGCGCAGATCGTGGATCGTCTGCTGGTTCTTCGCCGGACCCCGCTCGGGAGCGGGCACCCGGACCAGGGCGGTGTCGCCGCCCCCGGCCACGCGGATCGTCGGTGAACCGGAGCCTCCCGTGATCTTCATGGCCCCTTCGCCGAGGTCGCTCAGGCGTTGACGGGATTCGTCCGAGCCGAGTGACTTGCCGGTCACCACCAGGTCGGTCGTCGCGGGACTTCCGGGGAAGTTGCTCTCCACCTTCTTCAGGGAAACCATGACGCCCGAGTCTTTCGGCAGGCCGTACTCGGATTCCCCCGTGCTCAGGCCGAGCGCGGGAACCGCGATCGCTCCGAGGAGGCAGGCGGCACTGGCCAGGGCCAGAAGCGGTCGACGGGTGACCATGCGGGCCAGGCGATCCCAGAAACCCATTTTGTGGTCGGGGACCAGTGAGATGCCGGTGCGCTTCGCCCGGCGCTGCTTGAAACTTCCGAGAAACGGAATGCGACCTTTGTTGATGCGGTCACCCAGCAGCGCGAGCACGGCCGGCAGCACCGTGAGCGAGCCGATCATCGCGACCAGCACGACCAGCATCGTCGAGAGGGCCATCGACATGAACATCGGCAGGCCGGTCGCGGCCAGGCCGACGAGGCCGATGATCACCGTGACGCCGGAGATGATGATCGCACGCCCGACCGTGGCCGAGGTGGCGAAGAGGGCGGCGTCGGCCCCACGCCCTTTTTCGCGTTCCTCGCGTTCGCGGTTGATGTAGAACAGCGAGTAGTCGACTCCGACAGCCAGTCCGAGCAGCACCACCATCGACCCGCTGGCGTCACCGGCGGGGAAGACCTGCGAGATCAGTGCGAGTCCGCCCATCGCGGCGATCACCGAAGTGACCCCGAGCATCAGCGGCACCGAAGCTGCGACGAGTGCTCCGAAGGCGATCAGGAGGATGATGAGAGTGATCGGCAGCGAGATCATCTCGGCGTTCTTGAGGTCGCCTTCGACGATCTTCTCGAACTCCTTGTCGAGGGTGCCGGGGCCGATCGCGTCGACTTCCATGCCGGGGTTAGCGGTCTCGGCGGACTTGGTGGCGGCGAAAACACCATCCACGTGTTCGACCGCTTCTTCGGGATCACCGCGGAGGGTGGCCTGGACGAGAGCCTTGCGGCCGCCGTCGGTCAGCGAGCCCCGCGCCTCGTAAGGGTTCCCGACCTGCTTGACGTCAGGATCCGACTTGAGCGCGGCGACGAGGTCCGCGGTCGCGGTCTTCGTCGCGGCCGGCGAATCGGCCGAGACCATCAGGTTCTCGACCGCCGGATCTCCGAGGCCGGCGTCGGCGAGCAAGGCGTTCGCCGCCTTCGACTCCCCGACGTTCTGATCGTTTCCGGTGAGCATCTTCGTGCCGGTCATGGTGCCGACGGCGAAGAGACCGAAGACCAGGAGGAGCCACAGCGCGATCACGGTCTTCGGCCTGCGGGCCGAGGCTGTTGCCGACTTTCTGGTCAACCGGGAGAGGCGGCCTCCGTCACCGAAATTCGGCTGGGAGCGGACTGGTTTCTCGCGTGAATTCAACATGGCACGATCCAACCAGCGGTCAGACTGGAATTCATTGGTGCCAATACCCGGATCTGACTCGGCAACCCGAGTGCCGGTGGTGGGGTTATCCCCCGGTCAGGGCCGTGGAAACGGAAAAGGCCTTGGTCCGCTGGGCGGGCCGGGGTCTTGAAGAGTCCTCGTGTCCTCGACGACTAGCCCCTCAAGTGAGGTGCGTCACAGGTGTAACTACGAATCCGGGCGATCGCTGCGCTTCGTGCGAGGCACCGTGCGAAAGACGTAGTCCCACATCGGGCTCGATACGCCGTAGCCGAAACGGTGATCCTGGAAGTGATGGCGCATGTGGTGTTCGCGCACGCGCTTGCCGACTTTCGACTTGGGGACGAAGTGGTGGACGTAGTAATGGGTGTAGTCGTAGATCAGGTAGCCGATCAGGAAGCCGGCGAAGGAGATGTATCCAGCCGGCGTGCCGAAGGCCAGGACGAAGAGGGTCAGGAAGATCGCCGCCAGCGGCAGACCGAGCGCAGGCGGCATCACAAGCCGCATCCGGTCGTTCGGGTGATCGTGATGCACACCGTGGATGATGAAGTTGAGCTGGTCGCCCCCCTTGAACTTCGGGTGCCAGTGGAAGAGCAGGCGGTGGAGCCAGTATTCCGAGAGCGTCCAGATCGCCACCCCGGCGGCGGTCAGCCCGAGGACCGCGAGCGCGGTGGAGCCGGCGTCGATCGCGAGGTAGTACATCACCGCGACGACCGGGACGAAGATGACCGCGGGTACCGCCGGATGGACCCTCGAGAAGAAATTCAGCAAAGAATTCTCGAATAAATCCGGCGACGCTGAAAGTTGCGAGGTTCGTTCCGTGGTACCCATATTGACGACGAATGGTAGCGTGAATACCCCCCGAACTTAAGGAAACAGACCTGCGTATGAGTACTACTGCCACGATCACTGAAAATGATTTCAAGGTTGCCGATCTGAGCCAGGCCGAATACGGCCGCAACGAGATCCGCCTCGCCGAGCACGAGATGCCCGGCCTGATGTCGACCAGGCGCGAGTTTGCCGACTCGAAGCCGCTCGCCGGCGCCCGGATCACCGGATCGCTCCACATGACCGTCCAGACGGCCGTGCTGATCGAGACGCTGACCGAACTCGGTGCCGATGTGCGCTGGGCCAGCTGCAACATCTTCTCGACCCAGGACCACGCCGCTGCCGCGGTCGCCGTCGGACCGAACGGGACCCCGGACGATCCGCAGGGTGTTCCGGTCTTTGCCTGGAAGGGCGAGACCCTCGAGGAGTACTGGTGGTGCACGGACCAGGCCCTCACCTGGCCCTCAATCGGTGACGACGGTTCAGTCGGGCCGAACATGCTGCTCGACGACGGTGGCGACGCCACCCTCCTGATCCACAAGGGTGTCGAGTACGAGAAGACCGGCGTAGTGCCCGATCCTTCGACC
>JBBSKC010000149.1:0-3214 GCA_038256675.1 Solirubrobacterales bacterium
GGGGGATGAACTCGCCACCGGTCAGTCCGGTCGCCTGGAGCAGGTGCCAGAAGCGGTTGGTGCGGTGGGCGTAGTAGTGACCAGCCTTCGCCGAGGCCACGCTCTTGGCGCTGCCGACGAACACCACCCGGACCCCGGGCCCGAGGATGTCTGGCGGAATGTCGACCTCAGGACCCTTCGCCCAGGACCGGTTCGGCGGCTGGCTGCTCGGCCTCATCGGGATGGGCCGGCATCTCCATGTCCCTCTTTGGCGCGGGAGTGAGCACGGTCAACGCGACGAGGATCCCGATCGTGACGAGTCCGGCCGCGACCCAGAACGCGAGGTGGTAACCCTCAACGAGGGCCGTCGCGTTCGTTACTCCGTCGGCGATCCTGCTCTCGGTCCGCGAGGCGGAAAGAGTGGCAAGGATGGCGAGACCCATCGCCGCACCGACCTGCGCGCTGGTGTTCACCAGGCCGGAAGCGAGTCCGGCATCCTCCATCGTGGCGCTGGACATCGAGAGGTTCATCAAGGCCGGGAAAGCGAGTCCGGCGCCGGTGCCGAGCAGGAGCATCACCGGCAGCACGTGAATCCAGTATTCGCCGTTCACCGGCGTGAGCGTGAAATACGCGAGCGCTGCAGCGATGGACACAAGTCCCGGAATGAGCACGGTGCGGGGACCGAACCGCATGATCAGCGGTTCGGAATAGCGAACTGAAAGCGTTCCCATGGCAATGGTCGTCGGGAGGAACGCGAATCCCGTCTGAAGGGCGTCATAGCCGAGGATCCGCTGCAGATAGAGGGCACCCAGGAAGAACACGCCGAACATGCCGGCTGCGCCCAGGGCCTGGATCACGTTGGCTCCGGTGACGTTCCGGTGGCGGAAGATGCGGAGCGGGATCAGAGGGGTTCTAGCCGTCGCCTCCCGCAGGATGAACGTGGCGATGAGGAACAGGCTGGCCGCGCCGAGTCCTAGCGTGATGCCAGCGCCCCAGCCCTCTTCGGCCGCGGGTTTGACGATCGTGTAGACGCCGAGCATCAGCGCTCCGGTGATCAGGACTGCCCCGGGGAAGTCTGCGCCTTTGTCCCAGCCGATGCCTCTGTCCCGTTCGAGGTACCGCAGCGAAAGCGCGGCGGTGGCGATCCCGATCGGGATGTTGATGAAGAAGATCCAGTGCCAGCTCAGCGACTGGGTCAGAATGCCGCCGGCCAGCAGGCCGACCGAACCGCCACCGGAGGCGACGAAAGCGAAAACGCCGATCGCCTTGGCCTGCTCCCGGGCATCCGGAAACATGGTGACGATCATGCCCAGGATCACGGCGGAGGTCATGGCGCCCCCGACTCCCTGGATGAAGCGGGCGCCGATCAGGACCTCCTGGCTCTGGGAGACCCCACAGAGGATCGACGCCGTCGTGAAGACGAGCAGACCTGCCAAAAATACGTTTCGGCGGCCGATCAGATCGCCGACCCGTCCGGCCAGCAGCAGCAGACTGCCGAAAGCGATGAGATACCCGTTGACGACCCAGGCAAGGTTCGAACTCGAAAATCCGAGGTCATCCTGGATCGTCGGCAGGGCGACGTTGACGACGGTCGCGTCGAGGACGATCATCAGCATGCCGGTGCACAGCACATAGAGAGCGATCCAGCGCGAGCGATCGTTCGGCTCTTCAATCTGACCTTGCGGTCCGATTTCGTGGTTCATCTTGAGTTACGGCCTTCTATTGAGGGGATTGTTCGATATAGACCGGCGGGTGCCACGTAACTAATCGCCCCGCGCGGCGGTTCCATCCGGGAGGATCTGGAAACTACGTCATCGAGGGAAATAACTGGCGATTCGACTCGCCGAAGGGTAAGGTGGATTGATGGGAGAGATTCTTGACAACGGCTCTGCGTCGATTGAACAGGATGGCAAAGTCACCGACGTGACGGCTTCGATCTACGACGGCACAGACGCCGGTTTCGGGGTGCCGTCGTGGTGGGGCAAATACGACGAAGCCGCCGACAACGAACCGGTCGCAGGCAAGGCCCGAATCAAGCTCAAGGACGGGCGTTCCGGACAGATCATCGTCCGGGTAACCAGGCACGGCACCGGATCCGGTGAATTCCGCGGCACCGGCGACCTGAGCTGAGCGCGCTGACCAGTTCCTCGTTGTACTTGCCCATCTCGTTCAGTTCGTCCGAGGTCGGCATGTCGCCTCTTTCGGATTCTTCCGAAGCCTTGACGATCACCATTACTTTCATCTGTCCATCTACTGTGTCTGTGTGGGTGGCCGGGAGGGCCTGATTCAACCTTCACATATTCGGCCCTTTACTCACACGACGATCGGGACGGCGCGATTTCGACATGAACCCGGAAAACTTTTCCGAGCGGCGCGGAAACGGCAGCAGAAAGCCGGCCAAGTGGCCGGCTGAAACTGCGTGTTGAAGAACCCCGGGACCGCGGCGGCTACGAGACCGCCGCGGTCACCCGGGGATCGGAGAGATCTAGCGGCCCGAAGGCAGCCGGTTGTTCAGGAACGCCGTGACGTCGTCAGTGGCATCTTCGAGCACGCCACTGTGGTCGGCACCTTCGTACAGCTTGTAGTTGACCTTGCTGCCCTTGGCGACCAGTTCATCGTTGAGGATGTCGGTCAGGAACTGGTAAGTCGTGGAATCGGCCGTACCTTGAGCCATCAGGATCGGGGCCGCAGTTTTCACGGCCGGATTCTGAGCGCCGAGCAGGTCAAGCAGGGGATCGAGATCGGCACCGTCGCGGATCAGATCCTTCGGGGCGATACCGCCGAGGTTGTCCGTCTCGCCCAGCCGCGACAGACATTCAGTCTCCGTCTGGGGATAGAACACCAGGGCCGGGTCCGAAATCAATGCGGCGGGCTTGATCTCGTCAGAAGCCGTTTCGGCTCCCCTGACCACCAGCGCCGCGAGCGCACTCAGCGTGCTGGGAACCGGAATGCTCTCGAGGAGCCCGGCCTGTTCACGAAGATGTGAGGCCGGTGCGTAGGCAACTGTGCCCTTCAGCTTGAGATCCGGGGTCCAGCGCTTGGCGTGTCCCGCGGCCCAGAGCGCCGCGTGGCCACCCTGCGAGTGACCGGCGATCACGTACTTCTTGCTGATCTTCGGATTCAGGTCGCGCGCGGCCCGGACGATGTCGAGCAGACTGCGACCAGCGGGCTTCCCGATCAGGAAGGGATGGACTCCCGGTGTGCCGAGACCCTGATAGTCGGTGCGGGCCACGAC
>JBBSKC010000150.1:0-3186 GCA_038256675.1 Solirubrobacterales bacterium
GAAAGCCTGCTCGGTGATCAGGGTCGAGAGGTTGGCACCGACGCCGCCGTGGGGCCAGCCCTCCTCGACGATCACCGCCCGGTTTGTCTTCTTCACCGATTCGAGAATCGTGTCGAGGTCGAGCGGTCGCAATGTGCGCGGATCGATCACTTCGGCTTCGATCCCGTGCTTTTCCGCGAGCTCATCCGCGGCCTTCGCCGCCACATGGGCCATCTTGAGGATGCCGACGATCGTCACATCGGCGCCTTCACGGCGGATCGCCGCTTCGCCGAACTTCTGGACCCGGTCACCCTCCGGGACTTCGCCCTTGAGGCCGTAAAGGCTCTCGTGCTCGATGAAGATCACCGGATTGTCATCCCGGATCGCCGCCTTGAGCAGGGCCTTGCCGTCGGCCGGGGTGGACGGGCAGGCGACCAGCAGTCCCGGAATCTGGAGGTAGAGCGCTTCGAAGCTGTGGGAGTGGGTCGGCCCGAGCTGGTGCCCGCCGCCGCCCGGCATGCGGATCACCATGGGCACCCGCACGTTGCCGTTGAACATGTACGGGATCGCCGCGGCGTGATTGACGATCTGGTCGAGGGCCAGCAGGGAGAAGTTGACGGTCATCAGCTCGACGACCGGCCTCAACCCGGCCATCGCGGCACCGACCCCCAGGCCGACGATCGTGTTCTCCGAGATCGGCGTATCGCGGACCCGCCGCTCGCCGAACTTGTCGAGCAGTCCTTCGCTGACCTTGAAGGCACCCTGGAACACGCCGACGTCCTCGCCCATGAGGAAGACGTCTTCGTTTCGCTCCATCTCCTCGGACAGGGCATCGCGCAGGGCCTCTCGCATGCGCAGCACCGGGACCTCCGCCTCGGCTTTCGTCGGCTCTTCAGTGGCTTCAGCCTTGGCGGGAGTCAACTGCGCACCCCCGGCCGGGACTGTTCTTCGTCTGAATCGGCGTGCTCGGCACCCGATTCGGCGAGCTCCTTCGCCACCTCCGGCGCGTCTTCGCCAAACTCGCCGCGGTGCGGTTCGGGCGATCGCTCGTCGACGGCGTACCAGCCCATCGTCTCGCCGACCACGTAAAGCTCGTCGTAAAGGGTTTCGAGCGGCGGCTCGGGCGAGTTGTCGGCGAACTCGACCGCCGCCTTGACGGTCTCGTCGGCTTCCGTCCTGATCGCCTCGATGTCCTTCTCGCTGAGCGTGTCACCGCAGGCCTGAATGAAGGTTTCGATCGGGTCCTTTTCCAGCCATTCCTCGACTTCTTCCTTGTCGCGATAGATCTCGGGGTCGGCCGCGGAATGTCCGCGGTAGCGGTAGGTAGATGCCTCGACCAGGGTCGGGCGTCCTTCGTCGCGGGCGATCTTGAGGTGGGCCGCGACGCGGTCCCGCACGGTCAGCACGTCCATGCCGTCGATCTGCTCGCCGTCGATTCCGTAGCCCGCGGCCTTCTGCGACAGGTCGGTTACTGCCGAATGGCGCTCGATCGAGGTGCCCATCCCGTACTGGTTGTTCTCGACCAGAAAGACGATCGGCAGACTCCAGAGCGCGGCCAGGTTCATCGTCTCGCCGAAGTTGCCGGTGTTCGAGGCCCCGTCACCGAACATGCAGACCGTGACCGAGTCTTCCTCCCGGTATTGCGAGGCGAAGGCCAGCCCGGCGGCCAGGGGGAGGTTGCCGCCGACGATGCCGTAGCCGCCCATGAACCGGCGCTCCCCGTCGAAGATGTGCATCGAACCGCCGCGGCCGCCGCTGGTGCCGTCGACCTTCCCGAAGAGTTCGGCCATGACCGAGTCGGCCGGCGTTCCGCGGGCGATCGCGTGGCCGTGTGTGCGGTAGGTGCCGATCAGGTAGTCCTCGTCCTCCATGACGGAGGTCGTGCCGACGATGGTCGCCTCTTCACCGATCGCCAGGTGGAGGAAGCCACCCGCTTTTGCCCGCTGGTACTGGCGCCCCGCTTCCTCTTCGAATCGCCGGATAAGGCACATCCGGCTCAGCAGGTCGACACAGGTCTCGCGGTTCGGCAACTTGGCCATGCCACCACCTTAGCGCGGTGGCCGCTTCGGCTTTTTCGCTTGTCCAAAGGACTCGAAAGCGTGCACAAGCTTTCCGCACGGAATCGGAAAGCTCCACTTGATTAGGGCCGGCTATTGACTTTGGCGTCATCCGGCGTAGAGTCTCCGCATCCCGTGAAGCCCGGGACAGGTCTCGTCCGAAGCACCTCTGAAAGGAACAGGTTTTGAAGAATCGAATCGCTTGCACGATCGGTGCCGCCTTTCTGGCGTGCGCCCTGTCCGCAACATCAGCCGCTGCCGCCGGACCGCCCGTGCCGAAGGCCGCCAATGGCAACAAGGTCGCCGTCTACGGCACCGGCGTAGGCGTCGCCACCCAGTTCGCCTGGGCGAAAGGCGACATGTTCATCTCCAGCGCCCCGGAGGGCAAGCAGAAGGGTGGCATCTACGTGATCAAGAAGGGCACGAAGAAGGCCAAGCGAATCGCCGGGTCACCGAAGGCCGCGTACGGCATCGCGTACTCGGGCGGCAAGTTCTACACGAGCCTTGGCAGCAAAATCGTCGCCTACGGCAAATGGAACGGCAAGCGCTTCAAACACAGGCGAACGGTCCTCAAGGCGAACAGGAAGAACTTCACCTCGTTCAACGGTCTCGCGATCGCCCCGAGCGGCCGGATCTATACCGGTGTCACCTTCCAGTTCGACAGCAAGGCCAGCACGAAGAAGTACGCCAGCTCAGTGATTTCGGTCAAGAAGTCCGGCAAGGGACTGAAGGTCATCGCGAAAGGCATCCGCCAGCCGTGGCAGCTGACGTTCGTCGACGGAGAAAAGCAGCCGATCGGAACCGCGCTCGGCGCGGACACCCCGAAAGGCACCGACGCTGCCGACTTCATCTACAAGGCGAACCCCGGTTCCGACTTCGGGTTCCCGACTTGCAGCTGGGGCCCATCTACATCCACCGTTTGCGAGGACTTCACCGAGCCTCTGGCGATCTTCCCGAAGCCAGCGGCCGGGCCGGCTTCTTCGCCCACGGGCATCACTCACCGGGGTCTTAAGCTGTTCGTCGCCATGTTCAGGCCGACCGGACCGGCAGTCCTCACCATGGACAGGAAGGGTGGCAAGGTCAAGGAGTTCCTGACCGGGTTCGCCGCTCCGGCCGTCGGAGTCGGCGTGCACAAGGGTCACCTGTACTC
>JBBSKC010000151.1:0-3106 GCA_038256675.1 Solirubrobacterales bacterium
GTCAAGGTCTGCCTGAAGACGCAGAAGCGTTACATCAGGGGCAGCGCCAAGCGCTGCCGCACCCTGCCCAACCTGGGTGCCGGTACCACCAAGACGGTAACCCTGAGGCTCAGGACCAAGAAGGTCAACAAGCGCAAGAAGACCCGTCTCAAGGCGACCGTTGCGGCTGCCGGCCAGTTCAAGTCGAACGGTCATGTCACCATTCTGAAGTAAGTCCTAATGCCCCACGGGGTTTGAATGAAGCAGTAAACCGGCGGCCCTCTAGCAGGGCCGTCGGTCGTTTGTGGCGCACCGAGCCTCGGCCCGGGCGCTCCAGGATTCAACCGACAGCAAAGATCGGTAACCTATGCCGTCGCCCTGTGCCTCGGCCGGGGTTTATTTTTTTGACCCAAACCTTCAAGAAGTGATGAGGAAATATGGCCCGCGGAGATGTCCGCATTGCGGTGACACTTGCCTGCGAAACCTGCAAGCGTCGTAACTATCAGACCAACAAGTCCAAGCGGAATACGCCGGACCGGATTGAGATGCGCAAGTACTGTCGCTGGTGCGAAAAGCACCAGGCGCACAAGGAAACACGCTAGTGGCCAAATCCCGGGCACAGCGCAAGGCCGAGCGCCGGGCGCGCGAGGCTGAAGCACGGGCGAAGGGCGAGCAGGGCGAAAGTCAGGCTCAGCACGACACCCAGGTGCCGAAGTCCGGGGATGTCGCCGAGATCGAAGCGGTCGAGGCCGGCATGGCTGCGGGAGCGTCCGAGAAGGATCTCGAGATGCCCGACACCAAGGGGCTCAGTTCAAAAGAAGAGAAACGGAAGCAAAAGCAGGCTGAAAAGAACCAGAAGGCCGAACAAAAGAAGCACGAAGAACAGCAGCTCACGAAACGCAAAAAGCAGGCTACGGTCCAGCGGAAGCGCGGCGGGGTCATCGGATTCCTGTCATCGTGTGCCGCCGAACTGAAAAGGGTTCAGTGGCCCGACCGGGACACTCTGCTTCAGGCAACGGCCGTCACGGTTGTCTTCGTCGCCGTCGCCGCCGTGTATCTCGGAGTGGTCGACCTTGCTGTCAACTGGGTCGTCCAGAGAATTCTCTAAGGAAAGCAACTTATGTATCGCTGGTACGTCATAAACACCTACTCGGGTCACGAGAACAAGGTCAAGCACAACCTCGAGCACCGGGTGGAGACCATGGGGCAGGGGCACCGCGTGCGCAGCGTGATCGTCCCGACCGAGCAGGTCTCCGAAATCAAGGACGGCCAGAAGATCCAGGTCGAGAAGCGCACCATGCCCGGCTACGTCCTGGTCCAGATGGACATGACCGACAACGCCTGGATGCTCGTCAAGAACACTCCCGGCGTCACCGGCTTCGTCGGCCCCCGGGACACGCCGGTGCCATTGACCAAGACGGAGATCGACCGCCTGCTCCACCGCGAGACCGCGGAGCGCCCGCGCACCCAGGCCCAGTTCGAGATCGGCGAGACTGTCAAGATCATCAGTGGCCCGCTTTCAGACTTTTCCGGCGAAATCGCCGAAATCAACGAGGATCAGTCCAAGCTCAAGGTTCTCGTATCCATCTTCGGCCGCGAGACCCCATCCGAGGTCGGCTACGAACAGGTCAAGAAGCTCTAACCCCCAAACTCTTTAAGGCATTCAGACTCATGGCTAAAAAAGTAATGACACTCATCAAGCTGCAGATTCCCGCAGGCGCCGCCAACCCGGCTCCTCCGGTCGGTCCTGCGCTCGGTCAGCACGGCGTCAACATCATGGACTTCTGCAAGGCGTTCAACGCCGAGACTCAGCAGGACTCCGGCACGATCATCCCGGTGGAGATCACCGTCTTTGAGGACCGCAGCTTCACCTTCATCACCAAGACGCCGCCCGCGGCAGTCCTGATCAAGGAAGCGATCGGCCTGAAGAAGGGTTCCGGCGAACCACACGTGAACAAGGTGGGCACGATCAGCGAGGTCCAGATCAGGCAGATTGCCGAGCGCAAGATGCCCGACCTGAACGCCAACGACATCGATGCCGCCGCAAATATCATCAAGGGCACGGCCCGTTCGATGGGCGTGGAGGTCAAATAGTCATGGCACACGGAAAGCGTTACCGCCAGCAGCGCGAGAAGGTCCAGAACGACCACGTCTACCCGCCGGCTGAAGCGATCAACCTGATCAAGGAGACCGCGTCGGCCACGTTCGACGAGACGGTCGAGCTGCACATCCGCCTCGGAGTCAACGTACGCCACGCCGAAGAGCAGCTGCGCGGCACCCTCGCGCTGCCGCACGGTCTCGGCAAGGACGTTCGCGTCGCCGTGTTCGCTCAGGGCGACAAGGCCCGTGACGCCGAGTCCGCCGGAGCCGACATCGTCGGTTCGGACGACCTCGCCACCAAGATCGAAGAAGGCTTCGACGAGTTCGACGTGGTCATCGCCACTCCGGACATGATGCCGACGGTCGGCAAGCTCGGCCGCGTGCTCGGCCCCTCGGGCAAGATGCCGAACCCGAAGGTCGGCACCGTCACCGACGACGTCGAGAAGGCCGTTTCCGAGTCCAAGGCCGGCAAGGTCGAGTACCGGACCGACCGCCAGGCGATCGTCCACCTCGCGATCGGCAAGGCATCCTTCGACGCCGACAAGCTGCTCGACAACTACGCCGCCGTCATGGAAGAGATCTCGAAGGCGAAGCCCGCCTCGACCAAGGGCCGCTACATCATCTCGATCTCGATTTCGAGCACGATGGGCCCGGGCATCTCGGCCGATCCGTCCAAGGCGACCGAGAAGGACATCTTCCCGGACCGCGCCGAATCAGTTCCCGCCTGAGGCTTTGATGGATCTTCGTCGACTGATGGCCGTCGGCGGTATCGCCGTCCTGGTCCTCGCCGGATGTGGCGGCGGTGATGATGGCGACGGCGGCGACGACGGTAGCGAGTCGACCACGCTCTCGGCGCAGGACGAAGCCGCAATCAAGGACGTCAGCTTGAAGCTCGAGGAGGCAGGCAAGGCCCAGGACGGCAAGGGCATCTGCGCCCTGCTTCAGCCAGCTCTCATCGACGAGGCATTCGGCTCACGGGCGCGATGCGCCAGGCAGGCCGGTCGTGCGATCAGCCGTCCCGGGCTGA
>JBBSKC010000152.1:0-2897 GCA_038256675.1 Solirubrobacterales bacterium
AGTGACGATAGTTGCCCTTTCTACCGCTGACGTAGTCGAACTCCGCAACTTCAGCTCGCCCGCGGCGGTGACGCTCCAGACTCTCGCCGGGGGCACCCAGGCGAACGTCAACGCATCCTTGACTTTCCTACGGCTTTCGAGTTAGGTAGTTCCGCATCACTTTGTGGTGCGGGATCCAGTCGGGCGCACTTCGCAACTGGCCTGACCGCTTGCGAATCTCTGGGCAGGGCTACCAGTCGGAGACTTTGAAGTCCTTGAGGAAGACGCCGTGGATGTCTTCACCTGCTTCGCCGCGGATGACCGGGTCGTAGACGCGGGCGGCTCCGTCGACCAGGTCGAGCGGGGCGTGGAAGCCGTCGTCGGCCAGGCGTTTCTTCATCGTGTGCGGTCGTTCGTCGGTGATCCAGCCGGTGTCGACCGCGGTCATGAGGATGCCGTCAGTTTCCAGCATCTCCTGGGCGCTGGTACGGGTCAGCATGTTGAGCGCGGCCTTGGCCATGTTGGTGTGAGGGTGGCCGGGGCCCTTGTAGCCGCGGGAGAACTGGCCCTCCATCGCGGAGACGTTGACCACGTAAGTACGACGGGCAGCTGACGCGGCCATCGATGCGCGCAGGCGGCTGATCAGGATGAAGGGCGCGGTCATGTTGCAGAGCTGGACCTCGAGCAGCTCGACCGGGTCGACTTCGTTCACTGGCTGGATCCAGCTGTTGGTCTCCACCTGGTCCGGAACCAGCCCGCCCGCATCGATCGCCCGTTCCTCTTCGACCAGGTCGAAGTTGGCCGAGCCGGCGGTCAAGGACATTGCGGTCAGGGCGTGGGGGGTCGGCGCCCAGTGGTCATTCGACCCGGAGGTGAGGTGGTGGTGACCTTCCTGGTCGGGCCGGGTGAAGGTCTCGATCTGAGGCAGCTTGCCGGGCGGCAGTTCTCCGCGTTCGGCGGCGACCAGGGGGCCATAGGCCTCGGCTGTTCGGCGCACGGTCTGGCACGCGTTGTTGATCAGGATGTCGAGCGGGCCGCGTGAGGCGACGTGGTCGGCCAGGTCGATCACCTGACCCGGGTCACGCAGGTCGATGCCGACGATGTCGAGTCGGTCGATCCAGTCGTCGCTGTCTTCCATCGCCTTGAACCGCCGGACGGCGTCGTTCGGGAAGCGGGTCGTGATCGTGGCGTGGGCGCCGTCTCGCAGGAGCCGTAGGGCGATGTACATGCCGATCTTCGCCCGGCCGCCGGTGAGCAGCGCCCGTTTGCCCGAGAGGTCTATGGTTGCGTCGCGTCGAGCGTGGTTGAAGGCGGCGCAGTCCGGGCAGAGCTGGTGGTAGAAGGCGTCGACCCGGTTGTACGGCTGCTTGCAGATGTAACACGCACGCGGCTCGATCAGGACGCCGGCGATCGCGCCTTCGGCCTCGGAGACCAACGGCAGGCCCTCGGTCTCGTCGTCGATCCGGCCGGGGGCGGCGGTTGCGGTCAGGGCGGTGATCGCCGCGTCGTGCTCGAGCTGCTCGCGCCGCTTCTCCAGCTTGCGACGCCGCTTGACCGATTTGTAGAGGCCAGCGGTCGCCTGCTGCACCCGGAGCGAGTCCGGATGCTCCACCGGCAGCTGGTTCAGCTTCGAGATCACCCGCAGCGCAGCCTCGAGCTCATCGGGCTCGATCCTGGAGTCATCCTCGGGTCGGTCTCTCTGATCGGTCACAGGGGTCTCTTATATCGTGGTCGCCGATTGAAACCGAGGCGCTGAAGTCGCACCGGCAACAAAAAGCCCCGGGCCGTTCGGCCCGGGGCTTTTCGGAAACTCAGACGTCGCTCAGGCGCCGGCCACGGGTGGAGCGGTCGGATCGTCCCCTTCTTCTCCGAGACCTTCGCGGGCGATGTACTCCTCGGCCAGCAGCAGGTTGTCCTTCGAGCGCTCGACGACGCTCACCAGGTCGCTCATCAACGCCACTTCTTCTACCTGTTCCTTGACGAACCACTGCAGGAAGTGCTCGGCGCGGTAGTCCTTGAGGTCGCGGGCCATTTCGAAGAGGCCGTAGATCTCTTCGGAGACGCGTTCCTCCTGCTGGAGGGCCGCGACGACCGGAGTGATCGGGTCGTCGAACTGCGTGGTCTGCGCCTTCACGTCCGGGATGTCGACTTGCTCGTTGACGTCGACCAGGTACTGCACCATCATCATCGCGTGCTCGCGTTCCTCGAGCGCCTGGCGGTAGAAGAATGCAGCAAGGCGGGGCAGGGTACTCGCGTCGTAATAGACGGCCATCGCCACGTACTGCTGGGATGCCGCAAACTCGTTTGAGATCTGGCCGTTGAGGGCCGCTCCGAAGTTCTTCTTTTTCTTAGCCACGTTCTTCTCCGCTGGTTCGAGGTTTTCCTTAACGTACCGCAGGAGGCGGCTTCGGTCTGCCGTCCAGATGGTTAGCTGCCACTAAGCCTCAATTAGGGATTCCAAAGCCGATTGAAGGTACTTCCATCGGGCTGACGGGCAGGTCCGGCTCCGGTTCGGCGGCGTTGTATCCGCGGGGCGCGGTGTCGTTCGGCGCGTCCGGGTGGACCACGGCGGCAAGGTACTGGATCTGGTCGCGGCCGACGCCGAGTTCCCACTGCCCGCCCCCGTACGCGGTGATGCCTTCCGCTTCGCAAAAATCGTAGGCATCGAACAGCGACTGAATGCCTCCCATCCGGGAAGGCTTGAGGTTGATCACCTTCGGCTTGTACTCGAGCGCCTCGATGCCCGCGACGGAATGGATCGGCGCGTCCCAGGTCACCCGGTCCATGACCGGGCCGAGGACCTCGCGGGTCTCGTCGGTCAGATCCGGATCTTCGAACCAGGCATCGGGGAAGGCGTCGACCAGCCGCTGGTAGAGCTCCGGGTCGGTGTCGATGTCGACCGGCGTGCCTTTGTACTG
>JBBSKC010000153.1:0-2887 GCA_038256675.1 Solirubrobacterales bacterium
AAGCTCAGCCAATCGCTGGCCTCCTTGAGGGGCTTCGGCGAAAGGCTGCAGATGTGCTGCCGCCCCTTCACCCTTCGATTCACCATTCCGGCCCTTTCCAGTACCTGGACGTGCTTCGACGCGGCAGCGAACGACATCGCGGCCGGTTCGGCCAGCTCGCCAACCGAGCAGGCGCTCCGCGAAAGGCGACGGAGCATGGTCCGCCGGGTGCTGTTCGAGAGCGCGTGGAATATCTGGTCAACCTGTTCAGTTTCTTCAACCATGAGGTTGAATATAGGGCATCGATCTAGAATTGTCAACCAATCAGTTGAAGGTCGTGGGAACGACTGTTCGGCATCCATCGCCTTGACGGCTCAGCTACCCCGAGTAGGCTGATCAAGTGCGTTCGCTGACCAGGCATCTGAGTTTCGCCAATGTCATGTCCGTGATCGCCGTGTTCATCGCACTCGGTGGCAGCGCGCTCGCCGTCCAGGTGGCGAAGAAGAACTCGGTCACCTCAAAAAGCATCCGTAACAACGCGGTGCGCTCGGCAGACCTCAGGAACGAAGGGGTCAAGGCCGTCGACATTCGGGACGGACAGGTCGGATCAGCCGAGATCGGGGATGGGCAGGTCGGATCGGCCGACGTCGGAGACGGGCAGATCGGTTCATCCGAAGTTGCCGACGGCAGCCTCTCCGCGGTCGACATCAACGTCGGCAGCCTCGGCGATGCGACCTCAGGTCGATCAGATTCCAACCCGGGCGCCGTGTGCATCCAGACCGCGACGAGCTATTCCGCGTGTGTGAACACGCAGGTGACGCTCGAGCAAAACGGTCGTATTTACGCCACGGTCGACGGCAACGCCGACTCGGGGGCCGTTTCGGTCTCCGTAGGGGTCAACACCTGTCGGCTCACCGTGGATGGCAATCAGTTCACCGATGACTTCGTGATCGCGGCCAACTTCAGTCCGGGCACGCCATTCTCTTTCGCCTCGGTCACCGAAACTCTCGCCCCGGGCATACACACCATCAGATTCGACTGCCATGGGAACGGCACCCTCCCTGGCCCGCGGATCTTCTTCCCCACGCTGACCACGCTCGAGCTCGGCTCGGGCTGACAGAAAGCTCCGTCAGTACCGCAAACTGATTGTCGTACTCCCGATCAGCTAGTCCTCGTCTTCGTTCTTGTCCTCTTTTTTGGCTTCCTTGTCTTTCTTGTCCTTCTTGACCTTGCCACTGTTTCCGGCCGTTTCGGTGGCCTGGCAGTTCGGCCGGGTCGATTCGGCCACGTTGGCGAACGCGTCCTCGTAATTCGCGAAGTCGTTTTTCGGTGCTGCTCCGAGCACGGCTACTCCGACCCCACAGTCGAAGAAGAAATAATCGACTTTGCGTTCGGCGCCCAGGTCGAACGCCCACCGCACGGCGGGGACACCGTTGAGGTCGGTCTCCTCGAAGGCCAGCTCGGCGTAGCCTTCGGACCCGCTGGTCTGGGCCCGGACCGATTCGGCGCTGGAGATCGCCGACGGCTCTTCTTCACTGGTCGGCTGGGAGTCGATCAGGACGGAGACGCGGTCGTCGTCGGGTGAGACCCAGGTATTGGTGAACCTGCCCGCGTTCGGCTGATCCACCTCCCCCGGGATCCATCCCTCGGGCACCTCGGTGTCGAAGAGTGCCCGGGATTCCGGCACGGTCGCGAGGTCGGTCGGCGGTGCCGGGGCGGGTGCCGGATCAGCCGCAGTATCGCCCCCGGCCGGGGTGGCCGGCTGGTCCTCGGACGCTGTCCTGTCGACGCCCGTGGACTGGCTCGTGGCGTCTGACCCGCCGCCGGAACCATCGTCGCCCTGGGCGATCAGCAGGCCGATAACCAGCAGGGCACAGACCACGATTGCGCCGCCGACTGCCGCCCGCATCCACCGGGTCCGCTCGGTCGCGTTGCCGGGTCGAGGGCGGGACCGGACGGGGTCGCGGTCCGACGGCACCGCGCGACGCGGTTCGGTCCGGCTCGGTTCGGGGACAGGGAGCGGGAGGGCGACCGTTTCGTCTGCCGCCAGGGCGTCCTCCACGGTTTCCGCATCGTCCTGGCCCACCCCGATCAGTGCGGTCCGGGCGGCGGCCGCAAGCTCGCCGGCCGAGTCCAAGCGATCTCCGGGGTTCCGGGTGAGCGCGCCGGCGAGCGCCGGATCAAACGAGCGCAGGCCGGGGTCGATCTCGCTCGGGACCCTGGTCTCGTCGTTGACCTTGGCGTAGAGGATCGCCGCGTCGGAGCCGTCGTCGAAGGGAAGTGAACCGGTCAGGGCCTCAAAGAGGACACAGCCGAGGGAATACACGTCGGCCCGCCGGTCGAAAGCTTCGTTCCGGATCTGTTCCGGCGCGACGTACTTGATCGTTCCGACCCCGTGACCGGTGGCGGTCAGGGACTGGGTTGCCTCGAGACTCTTGGCGATCCCGAAATCGGACAGATAGGCCCGCCCCGTTTCCCGCTCGAGCAGGATGTTGGCCGGCTTGACGTCGCGATGAACGAAGCCCTCGCTATGGGCTCCGTCGAGCGCGGATGCGATCTGGCCGATGATTTCGACTGCTTCATCGGGGGATAGACGACCCGCGCTGCGAAGCCTCTCCGAAAGGTCTTCTCCATCGATCAGCTTCATCGCGATGTAGAGATTGCCGTTCGATTCGCCGGCCGCATGGACCGGCACCACGTTTGGGTGGTCGATCAGTGCGGCAAGCTTCATCTCCGATCGGAACCGGGCCGTGAAATCGGCGTCGGTAGAAAGGCCCGGCTGGACTACCTTGAGCGCAACCTCCCGGTCGAAGTACTCCTGGCGCGCACGGTAAACCGTTCCCATGCCGCCATGGCCGAGAACGTCGAGGACTTCGAAGCCTTCTACCTGAATTACTTGACCGCGATC
>JBBSKC010000154.1:0-2880 GCA_038256675.1 Solirubrobacterales bacterium
GCACTTGACCCCGCCGCTGGTGGCCAGTCCGTGCCGGACCGGGTCCGGCAGCAGCTCGATCTCCACGCTCACCGACGCCGGCGTCGGGAGTCGAGGGGGATCACGTCGCTCTGGTCCGGTGCGTCTGGATCATCCGCAGCAGGCGCGGTCAGGGAGCGGTAGGGCTCGGCACTCGGCCGGGCTGAGGCCCCGGCCTCCTCCTGCACGGCTTGGGCCATGGCGAGCAGTGAAGCACGGGTCTGGATCCCGTAGGGCAACTTGCCGAGGTCGTGGTACTCGTGGCGCAGCGAGTTGATCACCGCGCCGGCAAGCATGGTCAGCGCGACGATGTAGAACCAGAGCAGGGCGATCAGGATGAAGCCGATCGTCGAGCCGAAGTTCGACAGGGTCGAGACGTTCGTCAGGTAGATCGGGAACAGCCAGTTGGCGAGTCCGGCGACCAGCGTCGCAAAAACCGCTCCGGGCCAGACGGCGAGCCAGGGCATGTGCCCCTTCGGCACAGCCCAGTAGATCATCGAGCAGACCGCGAGGTTGAGAAACAGGGTGACGCCGATCAGGATGACGCTGTCAAGGGACTGGATCTCGTTGAGACCGAAAGGAAGTCGCTCGGCCGAGTCGATCAGCGCGCCTTCGCCGGCCGGCAGGACGACGCTGCCGAGGATGAAGAGCGCGACCACGATCAGCATGCCGAGGGAGAAGCGCTTCTGCTCCCACCAGCCGCGGCACTGAACGTGGTATATCCGGCAGAAGGCGGTATCCATGGCGCCCCAGAACGACGCACCGATCCAGATCGAGCCGAGCGCCGCGACCACGCCGATCGCCGCCGCGTTAGAGCGGACGCTGGAAAGCGCGTTGTCCAGCGTGTTCTGCTCCGCGTCGGGGAAAAGCCGCTGCAGATCCGAGACCACACCGGCCTCGATGCCCTCGATCCGCAGGATCTGGCTGAAGATGAACAGGACCAGCAGGGCAAAAGGAAAGACCGCCAGCATCAGGTTGTAGGCGACCATGCCCGAAAGGCCAGTCACGTTCTCGCGGTATGCCCGGGTCCAGAAAGCCTGGAGCCAGTGGAGGTGCTTCCACTGTTCGGAGAGCGGAATCTCGCCCTCGATCGGGTTCAGATCACCGTTCTGGTCACAGTCACCGCAACTCAAGGGTTATGTCGACGTTTGAATTTGAGAGACATTGGCAAGTCTTCACCGTAGGACAGTGTGCAGGACAGCTTAGGTCTTGACTTTACTAAGTGAAGCGGCTAGTATCCGAACACTCGTTTGACCAATTACCTGGCATCAACGATTTCTCGTAGTTCCGAATTTGGAGCGAAATACGAATCTTGACGAGTGATTCGCATTTGTGCATGTTCGTCGCCTTCCCTCAAGGTGGTTACGAATCGAGAAAAATTGGTGCGCCGGGGAAATCAGATAGGGACACAATGCTTGTAGCTGAACTCCAGGAACTAGAAGAAGTAAAGACACTCGTAAATCGCGGGCAGCAGCTCGGAGTGCTCACTTTCGGTGACATCGCCACTGCCGTCAAGGAAGTGGACCTCGACGAGTCCGACATCGAAGACCTGTACGGACACATCGAGAAGCAGGGCATCGAGCTGGTCGAGGACGTCGACCCCGCTCAGAAGGCAACAGCAGACGCAGAGCGCTCAGACGGACGACGTGGTCGCCGCCGTAAGAAGGAAGCTCTTGACCTGAAGCCGGACATGACGACCGATTCCCTGCAGCTCTTCCTCAAGGACATCGGCAAGGTTCGCCTGCTGACCGCCCAGGAAGAGGTTGATCTCGCCAAGCGCATCGAGCGCGGCGATCTCGACGCGAAACAGAAGATGGTCGAGTCCAACCTCCGGTTGGTCGTCTCGATCGCCAAGAACTACCGCAACCAGGGACTGCCTTTCCTCGATCTCATCCAGGAAGGCACCCTCGGGCTGGTCCGTGCGGCCGAGAAGTTCGATTACCGCAAGGGATTCAAGTTCTCGACCTACGCGACCTGGTGGATCCGCCAGGCAATCGCCAGGGCGCTCGCCGACAAGGCCCGGACCATTCGTATCCCGGTCCACGTCGTCGAGTCGCTGAACAAGAACGGCCGGGCCGAGCGCAAGCTCGTGACCGAGCTCGGTCGTGAGCCGACCCCGGAAGAGATCGCCGACGTAACCGGCATCGATCCGGAAGAGGTCGACTCGATCAAGCGTTCGGCCCAGTCCCCGGTTTCTCTCGAGAAGCCGGTCGGTGACGAAGAGGAATCCGAATTCGGGCAGTTCATCGCCGACGAGAAGGCCGAGTCGCCTTTCGACCGCGCGGCGGACCTCCTGACCAAGGAAGCCCTCAAGGAATCGCTGGAGAACCTCTCCTACCGCGAGCGCCGCGTTCTCGAGCTGCGCTACGGACTGGGCGGGGAGCATCCCCGGACCCTGGACGAGGTCGGGCGCACGTTCAACGTGACCCGCGAACGGATCCGTCAGATCGAGAATCAGTCGCTGAAGAAGCTCCAGTCGCTGAACGAAGCGCAAAAGTTGCGTGAGGCAACCTGAGCAGCATTTTCTGAATCATTGAGTCATCCGTGAGCCGGGGCCTTCTAGCCTCGGCTCATGTCTTTAACGACCGCGACCGTCCTGTTCGCAGTGCTGGGGTTCGTATCGGTGACCGACGTGCGGGGGCGC
The DNA here is from genome assembly GCA_038256675.1 of Solirubrobacterales bacterium. Classification (GTDB taxonomy): domain Bacteria; phylum Actinomycetota; class Thermoleophilia; order Solirubrobacterales; family 70-9; genus 67-14. The sequence continues at coordinate 2,663 of JBBSKC010000154.1, forward strand.
GTGATCCCGAACCGGATACTGCTGGTGGCAGTAGCGCTCTGGTTGGGTCTCATGGCCTGGTCGGGTGGGGAGGGGGCCGCGTCGGCCCTGATCGCCGCCGTCGTGATCGCTTCACCGCTGTTAGTGGCCGCCGTTGTCCGGCCCGAAGGGATGGGCATGGGGGACGTCAAGCTGGTGGCTGTGATCGCGCTCTTCCTCGGCTGGCAGGCCTGGGTGGC
>JBBSKC010000155.1:0-2865 GCA_038256675.1 Solirubrobacterales bacterium
GGCCCGCCGCTCTGTTACGTGGTGATGGAAGACACCAAAGAAGGCGCAGAAGTAGAGCTGGACCGGATCAACGCGCGAAAGTGATCACGGTGGGATCGCATTAGGCATCCCATAGCCAAAAGGCTGCCGCCGCCGGGGTGCCCGGGGACATAAGATTCGTTCCCGTGTCGTCCCCAGGCCTTTCAAGAGAATCCGAACGGATCAGTGATTTCCGTGCTTGATTTCTGGAAGTCAACGATCGGCAAGAAGGTCTTCGTCGCCGGCAGCGGCGCGATCCTCCTTGGCTACGTGATCCTTCACATGGCGGGGAACCTGAATTCCCTCTGGGGTCCCGGCGGCGGCGAAGAGGCGAGGGTCAACTGGTACGCCGAATGGCTCCGTGACTTCGGTGAGCCGCTGCTGCCGCACTCCTCGGTTGTCTGGGCCGTGCGCGCCGTTTTGCTGACCGCCCTGATCGTCCACGTGACGGGGGTCGTCCAGCTGACGAAGCGGAACCGCGAAGCGCGGCCGCCGCAGTACCCGGCCAAGCGGATCAAACGGTCGCTTTCGTCGCAGACGATGATGGTGACCGGTCTGCTGCTGCTCGCCTTCATCGTCTTCCACATCCTGCAATTCACCTCGCTGACGATCGACGTCACTCCGCTCAAGGCGGGCGACGTCTACGCGAACCTCTACTACGCCTTCCACGAGTGGTACTTCGTTGCGATCTATCTGGCCGCGGTGATCTTCCTCGGGTTCCACCTGAGGCATGGGATCTGGAGCCTCTGCCAGACGCTGGGCCTGGATGCACCAAGCCGCAACCGACAGATCCGCCTTGCTGCGACCGGCCTGTCGGTCATTCTCGTCATCGGCTTCGCCGCCGTGCCGATCCTCTTCACCACCGACGTACTCGGAGCCCCTGAGGCAACGACCGCACTGCTCGCCCCCCTCGGAGGTATCGCATGAATCTCGACGCCAGGATCCCGGACGGACCGATCGAGACCAAGTGGCAGACCTGGCTTGACGCCCACGGCCTGGTCGGTCCGCGCAATCGCTCCGGCAAGGACGTGATCGTGATCGGCACCGGACTGGCCGGCGGGGCAGCCGCCGCGACGCTCGGCGCCCACGGGTTCAAGGTCAAGAGCTTCTGCTTCCAGGATTCGCCCCGGCGTGCCCACAGCATCGCCGCCCAGGGCGGCATCAACGCTTCCAAGGACTACGCGAACGAAGGCGACTCGACCCGCCGCCTCTTTGCAGACACGATCAAGGGCGGCGACTTCCGCTCCCGCGAGGCGAACGTCTGGCGGCTGGCCGAACTTTCCGAGAACATCATCGACCAGGCGGTCGCCCAGGGCGTGCCATTCAACCGCGAGTACGGCGGGCAGCTCGCCACCCGGTCATTCGGCGGCGTGCTGGTCCAACGCACTTTCTACTCCCGCGGCCAGACCGGACAGCAGCTGCTACTCGGCGCCTACAGCGCCCTCGAGCACCAGGTCGCCGCCGGCAACTGCGAGGTCTTCAGCCGGCACGAAATGCTCGACATCGTGATCATCGACGGCGAAGCCCGCGGCGTGATCGTCCGGAACCTGGTCACCGGCGAGATCGAGCGCCACGCCGCCGACGCGGTCGTGCTCGCTTCCGGTGGCTACACCAACGTGTATTTCCTGTCGACCAACGCGATGGGCTCGAACGTGACCGCCACCTGGCGTGCCCACAAACACGGCGCGCTGATGGCCAACCCCTGCTTCACCCAGATCCACCCGACCTGCATCCCGCAGAGCGGTGAGTACCAGTCGAAGCTCACCCTGATGAGCGAATCGCTGCGCAACGACGGGCGTATCTGGGTGCCGCGAAAGCCCAACGAGGACCGGCCCCCGGCGGAGATCCCGGAAGCCGAGCGTTACTACTTCCTCGAAGAGCGTTACCCGGCTTTCGGCAACCTCGCCCCCCGCGACATCGCCTCACGGGCAGCCAAGGTCGTCTGCGATGAAGGTCTCGGGGTCGGTGGCACCGGGCGCGGTGTCTACCTCGACTTCCGCGATTCGATCAACGATCACGGCAAAGCATTTGTCGAGGGCCGCTACCAGAACCTCTTCGAGATGTACCAGCGCATCACCGGGGACAACCCCTACGAGACGCCGATGATGATCTACCCGGCGCCGCACTACGCGATGGGCGGCCTCTGGGTCGATTACGAACTCCAGACCACGATCCCCGGACTCTTTGCGATCGGCGAAGCCAATTTTTCCGACCACGGCGCCAACCGCCTCGGGGCCAGCGCGCTCATGCAGGCCCTGGCCGACGGCTACTTCATCGCACCGCACACGGTCACCAACTTCATGACCAGGAAGCGCGACCTGGTCAGCACCGACGATTCTGCCTTCGATGAAGCCCAGGACCGGGTCGAGAGCCATATCGCCGCCCTTGTCGATGTCGGTGGCAGCCGCTCCGCGCAATCGTTCCACCGCGAGATGGGCCACGTGATGCTGGACAAATGCGGCATGGCACGCACCGCCGAGGGCTTGACCGAGGCCCTCGGAGAGATGCGCCGGATCAAGGATGAGTTCTGGTCTGACCTCCGGGTTGATCCCGGGGTGGAAGAGCTCAACCAGAGCCTCGATTATGCCAATCGTGTGTCCGACTTCCTCGAGATGGGCGAGCTGATGTGCCACGACGCTTTGCGGCGCGAGGAGTCCTGTGGAGGTCACTTCCGTGAGGAGTACGAGACCGAAGACGGCGAAGCACTGCGTGACGACGAACACTTCGCCAAGGTGACGGCCTGGCAGTACCAGGGCGACGCCGGCGACCCGATCCCCCACGACGAACAGCTGACCTTTGAAGACGTCAAGCTGGCGACGAGGAGTTACAAGTGAATTTCAAGCTCGA
>JBBSKC010000156.1:0-2854 GCA_038256675.1 Solirubrobacterales bacterium
ACCGACCCCGAAACCCTGCAATAGAAAAGGCGCCCAACGGCGCCTTCTCGAAGGTCGTTGCTCCGCTCTGCTACCAGCGGTAGTGGGCGAAGGCCTTGTTGGCCTGGGCCATGCGGAAGATGTCGTCCTTGCGCTTCCACGCGGAGCCCTGCTGCTTGGTGGCATCGAGGATCTCGTTTGCGAGACGTTCGGACATCGCGTACTCGTTGCGGTTCCGGGCGAAGTCGACGAGCCAGCGGACAGCGAGCGTCTTGGCGCGGCGGGCCGGCACTTCGACCGGTACCTGGTAGGTGGCGCCGCCGACTCGGCGGGACCGGACTTCAAGAGCGGGGGTCAACTGCTTGATCGCCTCTTCGAGGGTCTCGACGGCGTCTTCACCGGAGCGCTCGGCGACGATGGCGAGTGCGTCATACGTGATGCGCTCGGCGGTCGACTTCTTGCCGTGGAGCATGACCTTGTTGATCATCTGCTGGACCAGACGGCTGCGGTACTTGGTGTCGGCCTCTACCGGCCGGATCGTTGCTGCGGAACGGCGTGCCATCAGGTGGCCTTCACTCCGTAGCGGGAGCGTGCCTGCTTGCGGTCGGAAACACCGGCCGCATCGAGCGTGCCACGCACGACCTTGTAACGGACGCCGGGAAGATCCTTGACTCGACCGCCCCTGATCAGGACGACGGAGTGCTCCTGGAGATTGTGTCCCTCTCCGGGGATGTAAGCCGTTACTTCCATGCCGTGGGCCAGGCGGACTCGCGCAATCTTCCGGAGAGCCGAGTTCGGCTTCTTCGGGGTGACGGTCGCAACACGGGTACAGACGCCACGCCTCTGGGGAGCGGCGACTTTCTTCCCGTTGCCCTGCCCTGACTTGAGGCCAGGGGTAGTGACCTTCTTCTTGGGCCGTTTGCGGCCCTTGCGTACGAGTTGATTGGTATTAGGCACGGCGACGAACAATACAGGAAAAGCGGCACACAGGAACTGCCTGAGCGGCGCCTGGCTTCGTCGACGGCAGGGAATGACAGCTTAGGTACGTGAGTACGATCGCGGTCATTCCCTGCCTTTACTTCTTGCCAGCCGCTCTCAGGCAGTCCCTGTGCACCACTTTTTAAGCGGTCCGCACTGCCGAGTCTCGATTGCTTTGAAACTGGGATCATGGCCTTATGCAGGACAAACCACTCCTTGCGGTTGACGTCGACGGGGTAATCAGCCTGTTTGGGTTTGAGGAGACCCCTTCCGGACCGGGAATCCGGTTCGAGTTGATCGACGGTACCCCCCACTTCATCTCGGTCGAGGCCGGGAAACGGCTGATCCGGCTCAGCGAAACCTTCGAACTCGTCTGGGCGACCGGGTGGCAGGACCGGGCGAACGATCACCTGCCGACCATCACCGGGATCGGGCCCCTGCCGGTGATCGAGTTCGACCGGGGCGGCCCCGTACCGGAACGCTTCGGTTCCGCCCATTGGAAGCTGGCCCCGCTCGATGCCTACGCCGCCGATCGCCCGATCGCCTGGATTGACGACTCATTCGACGAGAGCTGCTTCGAATGGGCGCGGGAGCGGGAAGCCGCACGCCTCCCCACCCTGCTGGTCCCGACCGAACCGCAGATCGGGCTCGAAGAAGGTCACGTCGCGGCGCTGGAAATCTGGCTTGCGGACCTTGGAGCAAGCTACACTTGAACAGTGGAGGAATTGTGGCCATATATTTTCCTGTTCCTCGTCCTGAAGGTTCCGGTCGTCGGGATGATCTACCTGCTCTGGTGGGCGGCCCAGACTCCTGAGGTCGAAACGACCGAGGACGATGGCGGGAATGACGACCGCGGGCGCCGCCGGCCGAGGCCGGGATTCCCCCGGGGTCCGCGGCGGGATCCTCACGGCGGTGGTGCCAAGCCGCTCCCGGATTTACAGCACGAAGGCCGGGTCCGTCAGCCCGAACCGGCGCGTGCTCTCGACCGCTCCCGCTCGCGCGACACCGTCCGCAAGTAGGGGTCGAAGTCGACCTGGATCGTGTGGCGCTTCGAAGTGACGTAGCGCCGCTTCATCGCTGACTGTTCCCGCGCGACTTCACGGGCCATGGTCGCCCGGTCCGGCAGGGTGCAATCGCCGTCGATCAGATCGGCTACCCAATCGGACTGGGCTTCGGCCAGCGGCATGATCGCCCCGAGCGGCTGGATCAGCCCGATGAAATAGAGGCCGGGGTGATCGATCGAAGCAACCCGGTGGTACAGGTTCACCTGGTTGTCCTGGGTGCTGATTACTTCGTTGTCGAAGAACGGGAAAGTGATGCGATAGCCGGTGCAGTAGACGACCAGGTCGGCTTTCTCGCGGGACCCGTCGGTGAAAACCACCGAGTCGCCGTCAAGGTGCTCGATGTTTGGCTTGACCGTGATGTCCCCGTGGCCCAGACGCCCGATCAGGTCGCCGGAGACGGTCGGGTGCGCGTGCAGAGGCTGGTGGTCGGGCTTCGGCAGCCCGTAATCCTCGAGCTTGCCGACCGACAGCCGCAGGGCAACTCGAAGGAAAGCGCTCTGGACCGCCAGCGGCGCCTTGGTCATGATCCCGGTGGTTGCCTTGTCGCTGGGGATGCCACCGAGGTACTTGGGCACGATCCAGGCGCCGCGGCGCATCGCGAGGAATGTCTCATCGGCGGTCCTCGACGCTTCAACGGCGATGTCGGTGGCCGAGTTGCCGATGCCGAGCACGACGACCCGTTTGCCCTCGAAGATCTCCGGGGTCCGGTAGTCGTGGGCGTGCATCTGGGCTCCTGCGAAGGCCTCCGACCCGGGGAAGGCGGGCTCCGGCCAGCGAGCGTCCCAGTGGTGGCCGTTGCAGACGAGCACATCGGTGTAATTCCGGGTCTCGCT
>JBBSKC010000157.1:0-2671 GCA_038256675.1 Solirubrobacterales bacterium
GAACTCACCCACACCGGCGCCTTTGGCAACCTGCCCTGCGGGGAAGGCTTCATCAGTCCAGCGACGGCCGAAGGCGTGCTGATCGTCGACGGCTCGATCGCCGGGGTCGGCCTCGTCTCCGAACCGGTGAAGCTGACAATCAAAGATGGCCACCTGGTCGAAGCGACCGGACCCGAAGGCGAGAAGCTGATGGAACTTCTGACCGTTCACGGACCCGACGGCACCAACGTCGCCGAGCTCGGCATCGGCACCAACGAAAAAGCGATCCTCACCGGCGACATCCTCGAAGACGAGAAGATCTTCGGCACGGCGCACGTCGCTTTCGGTGCCTCCGCCGCAATCGGCGGCAACGTCCAGGTCCCGGTGCACCTCGACGTCGTTTCACTGCGACCCGAGGTCACGGTTGATGACACTCCGATCGTCCTGGAAGGAAAGCTGCTCGTTTGACCCTGCTGGCTGTGCCCAACGTCTCAGAAGGCCGCGACTTCGCGGCACTCGACCGGCTCCAGCTGTCGCTGGGTGACGAGGTCACCCTGCTCGACCGCAACGCCGACGTCGACCATCACCGGGCCGTCTTCACGATCGCCGGGCCCGCCAACAACCTGATCACGGCTCTGACCGGACTTGCCGCCGCGACGGTTCGCGAGATCGACATGGGCACCTGGCAGGGCATCCATCCGGCGATCGGATCGATGGATGTCTGTCCGATCGTCTGGACCGTCCGGGCCGACCGCGAAAAGGCGGGGGAGACCGCTCTCACCGTCGCCGAGCGCATCGCCGGCTTCGGGGTCCCGGTTTTCCTCTACGGCGATCTTGCGACCGAAGATCAGCGCCTCGAGCGGTCTTTCTTTCGCGAAGGCGGCCTCGACGCCCTTTGGCAGCGCATGATCAGCGGTGAACTCAAGCCGGACTTTGGCCCGGCTCAGCCGCACCCCGCGGCCGGCGCGTGGATGGTCACGGCGCGTCCGCCGCTCGCGGCTTTCAACGTCGAACTCGACACCGGCGACGTGGAGGTGGCGAAAGCAGTCGCCGCTGCAGTCCGGGAGGCCGGGGGTGGGCTGCCGGGGGTGCGTGCGATCGGCCTGATGCTCTCGACCGGCCGCGCCCAGGTATCGATGAACATCCACGACCCGGTCAGCCTGCCGCTGGCCCGGGTGGTCGAAGCGGTGCGTGCCGAGGCTGCGGCCCATGGAGCTGTGCCGATCGAAGCCGAGCTGATCGGACTGATCCCCGAGGCGGCGATCGAGGAGTATCCGGCCGACCTGCCGATCCGTGACTTCGACCCGGCCTTTCACGTGATTGAGCGCCGGGTACCCGGCGAGCGATAAGTTTCCATAGTGGCCCAGACCAAGAAGAAGCGCAATCGCAAGCGGCGTGGCACCCAGGCCGGAAGCATCGATACCCGCAAGAAGGCTCGTCCGCGGAATCGCCAGGAGGCGCGCGGCCAGGCGAGGTCGAAGTCGTCCGGCAAGAACCGCGGCCAGAAGGTCGACGCCCCGCCCACCTGGGGCAGTGCCGTACTCCGCGGCATAATCGCTTCGCTCGTTTTCGTGGTGCTGCTGGTCCTGCTCTTCGGACGGTCGATCTCAGAGGCCCTGCCGATCGGCGCCTTCCTGCTCATCTTCTACATCCCGGCCGGTTATTACATGGACACCGTGATGTGGCGCCGCCGTGAGCGGAACCGCATTCGCGCGGCCGGGAAGTAACCATGGCCGGCCTCGAAGTACTCGGCCAGACAGTCGGACCGGTGGCCGAAAACTCCTTCCTCGTCTGGATCGAAGGCACCGACAAGGCGGTGTTGATCGATCCCGGCGACGAGCCGGACCGCCTGATGGCGCCACTCGCTGAACGCGGGCTGTCGCTCGAGGCGATCCTCCTCACCCACTGCCACTTCGATCACATCGGTGCTGTCGCGCCGATCGCCCGGGCAACCGGTGCGCCCGTTTACTGCCCGGAGCTCGAGGTCCAGATCCTGGCCGACATCATGGCTTACATACCCTGGCCCGGAATCGGCCCATACGAGAGTTACGAGGCCGATCACCTGATCACTGGCGGCGACCACCTCTCGATCGCCGGCCTCGAGATCGACGTGCTCTTCACGCCGGGACACAGCCCCGGTCACGTCACCTTCTCAGACAGGGAACACGGCGCGATGTTCTCGGGCGACGTGCTCTTCCAGAACTCGGTCGGCCGGGTCGACCTGCCCGGCGGTGACTGGGACACACTGCTCGAGTCGATCACCATGCTGGTCGAGGCCCATCCCGGCGAGACCGCGGTCTATCCCGGACACATGGGAACGACCACGCTGGCGGCCGAGCTGGCGACGAATCCCTTCCTCGCTGAAATACCAAGCTGAGATGGCGGAGAAGTTCAAAGTCCCGCGCGGGACCTTTGACGTCCTGCCGCAGCAGGCGGCCGAGCGTGAACGGGTGCTGGCGGCGGCCCGCGGGATCTTCGACCGGGCGGGCTACCGGGACATCGCCACCCCGGCCTTCGAAGACACGGCGCTGTTCGAACGCGGGGTCGGCAGGTCGACCGACATCGTGCGCAAGGAGATGTTCACATTCGAGGACAAAGGTGGGCGAAGCCTGACCCTCCGTCCCGAAGGCACGGCACCGATCTGCAGGGCTTACGTCGAGCACGGCATGCACAAGCTGCCGCAGCCGGTGAA
>JBBSKC010000158.1:0-2524 GCA_038256675.1 Solirubrobacterales bacterium
GATCGTTCGAATGCCGAAAGGACGGCGGAGCCTGGGCCGCCTGCACCTCACCAGCCGCCGCGAACTTCCTCTCGGACGGAACCCACACGCTCGACGTGCGCCAGACCGACGCCACCGGCAACGTCGGACCGCACAGCACCGCGACCTGGCGGATCGACTCGGCGGCCCCGGCCGCGCCTGGTCTCACGGGCGCACCGTCTGGCACCGTGCGATCGACCGCGGCCACCTTGACGCTTGGCTCCGAGTCCGGGGCCGCCGTCGAGTGTCGTTTGAACGGCGCCGCCTGGTCGGTCTGCCTCTCACCGTGGGCGCTGACGGGTCTCGGCCAGGGCGCCCAGAAGGCCGAAGTCAGACAAGTTGACGCGGCCGGCAACGTCAGCCCGGTCTCCAGCGCCGACTGGTCCGTCGATACCGTCGCTCCGGCCCTGACCAAGGTCACCGGAAAGGCAAAGGGCAAGAAACGAAAGCGGAAGACCACCCTGAAGTCGGCTTACAACAGGTCTCTGGGGAAGCCCAGGACCCTCGAATTCTCCACCACCGCGAAGAAGCCCAGTACCACGGCATCCCCGAAAAAGGTCACGGTGCGCGGCTGGAACCCGAAGCTCGTGATCAAGGGCAAGAAGAAGATCCGCTGGGTCCGGGTCAGCGACGAGATCGGCAACCAGTCGCCCTGGTACCGGGTGCGCTGACACCTGACTGACTCCTGCTTAGGCAGGACGACGCCGGAGATCAGGGCCGGATGCCCCGAGAGTGCCGACGCTGACCAACGGGAGCCATCAGCGGGGCTTGATCGAACCAGGAACTTCCGAGCGACGCTTGCACTTCACGGTGAGCACCTTGCCCTGTCGTTCAAGCGCCTTGCCGAAACGCAAGTAGGCACCGGCGATCTTCGGGAACATGCCCTGTTTCTTCGCGGCTTCGGCCAGCGATCCCACGTTCCTCCAGGAACGCAGGACCGCACGGGCGGTCTGGACCTCGGTCAGATGAAACACCGGAGGCTCGAATTTCGCGACGCGTTCGGCCGAAGTGACCGGACGCAGGGCGTCGACGACCTTCAGGTGGTCGGCCCAGGTGACGCGTTTGCCGCGGTGCTTGGCCGGAGTGTAGATCCCGGTTTCGGTGCCACCGGTGTAGACGATCGTCTCGAGCCCCCGGCCTGCCGGCTCGGACAACATGACCAGTGCTCCGTTTCGTTCAACGAGGCGCTTGAACGTGCCGTCGTAGAAGATCGAGTCCGCGTATTTCTCGCATACCGGACCGGAGTCGACCGAGACCTTGACCTGACACCTGCCGGCCTTCAGGGCACCGCAGTCGTCGTAGCTCTCCATCACGGCCCGGCCGTCCTTGAAGATGCTGGTCAGCAGCTGATTGCCGTACGCGGGGCCAAGCCACATCGGCGGCAGTTCCAGGCCGAGGATGTGCCTGTCCGGGGTAATCTCACCGATCGCTCGCGGGGCAGCATCGCCGCAGGTGCCCGGTCCGGAGGAGCGGCCCGCTTCCGGCCCCCAGACGGCCGAACCGCTGGACGGCGAACCATTGGTCAGCCGGGTCAGGCATTTGCCGTCGGGCCGGATCGAGAAGAGCTCTGCGGAAAAGACGTTGCGCGATCCGGTCCGGTTACTCGTGAGGGAGATGCGGCCGCCGTCGGCGGACCAGTCGGGGCCGTACTGCGAACCCTTCGCGGGTCCGGGGATCAACCGCCTGGCGCCGCTGCCGTTCGCTTTCATCACGTAGATCTGCAGGTCGTAGGAGCAGTGCCCTTCGTAACAGCTCTTGTTCAGGTGATCCCGCTCCGACACGAACGTGATCCGCGAACCGTCTGGCGACCACGACGGGCTACTCGCGTCGCGCGCCAAAAGTTTCCGCTTGCCGGTGTCGGCGTCCATCCGGTAGATCCGGGCGGGCTTGCCACCGAAGAGCCTGAAGTAGGAGACCAGCAGCTTCTTCCCGTCCGGCGACGGCGCGATCTCCAAGGGCAGGAACTTCGCACCCGAGATCTTCTCTCCCCTGAACCGCATGGTCGAGCCGCTGAGCTTTCGCAGGTCGGTGCCGTCGGGTTTGATCGACATCACCTCTGTGGTGTACTTCCGAACGCCCGCGGTGGCCCGGAGTAGGAAGATGCGCGAGGAATCCGCGGACCACACAGCCCCGCCGACCGAGCGATTTTCGGAATTCGGAAGGTTGGCCTTCGGGAACATGGGCCGGACTGATCCGCCGTCGCGGTCCATGACCATGATCTGGTTCTCGTAGTCGGAGAGCCCGCTCAGGACGTCCCGGTCGAAGACGATCGAATCGCCGTCCGGTGAAAACTGCGGGTTGCCGTCGGAGTCACCTTCGTTCAGGAAAGTGAGCGGCAACCCTTCATGGGTGAGGACCTTCCGTTCAGAGCCATCGGCCTTCATCGAAACGATGCGCCCACCACTCTCAAAGACGAGGTCAGCCTTCCCCGGCCACGGCGGCGGGGTGAGCCCCTCAGCCGGGCCCCCGGCCATCAGCAAGAGGGCCGCAAAAGCGGCAACCCCCA
>JBBSKC010000159.1:0-2522 GCA_038256675.1 Solirubrobacterales bacterium
GTCTGCCGGCGGGCCGACGTCCTGATCGCGGCCGTCGGCGTACCCGAGTTGATCACGGCCGAGCACGTAAAGCCGGGCGCTACCGTGATCGACGTCGGCATGAACCGGACCGAAGAGGGACTTCGTGGAGACGTGAACTTCCCCGAGGTCTCCGAAGTGGCGGCCGCCCTGACCCCGGTTCCCGGCGGCGTCGGGCCGATGACCATCGCGATGCTGATGGTCAACACGCTTTCGGCGGCCAAAGCCCGGGGCTGAGGCGGCTTGTCTCCGATAGCCTGCCCGGCCAGAATGGTTTCGACCGGGGGCAACCAACCATGAATTTCGGACGGGTTCATCCCGGCGAGTGGATCGCGTCGGCCTGTGGACTGCTGATCCTGGTCGGACTGTCGCTTCCCTGGTACGGCGGCCAGACCGGTCTGGAGACGATCAGCCTGCTCGACGTGATCCTCGGAGTGGCGGCCATCTCCGGCCTGGTACTGCCGATCGTGCTGGCGATGACCCGGAAGACCGATGTACCGATCGTGTTCGAGACCCTCCTCTCGACCCTGGCCCTGATCGCGGCCACTCTGCTCGTGCTCAAGCTCGTATTTGCTCCTGACGGTGGCCTGAAGGGCGGATTCTTCCTTGGCCTGGCCGGGGCCGTCCTGCTTTCCTGGGCCGGCTGGCGAAGCGCTACCCGCGAGAACTAGACTCTCCAGCGTGATCGAGCGTGAACAGGTTCTCCATGTGGCCCGGCTTTCGAGGCTGAAGCTGGACGACGACGAGGTGTCGCGCCTCGAGTCCGAGCTCTCGTCGATCCTCGATCACGTCGACCGCCTGGCCGAGATCGACATCGAAGGCGTCGAACCCACTTCCCACGTCGTTCCGCTCGAGAACGTCCTGCGTGACGACGTGGTCCGGCCCAGTCTCGATCGCGAAGTCGCCCTGGACCAGGCCCCGGATCCGGTTGATGGCGCTTTCCGGGTTCCGTCGCCGCAGGCCGAAGGCTGATCGTGGCCGGATCCGAACTGCTCGCCGCGACCGCGGCCGAAACCGCAGCGCTCATCGAGGATGGCCAGGTGTCTCGCCAGGAGTGTCTGGAGGCCTGGATCGAACGAACGGCGGCCGATGACCTGAACGGCTACCTCTGGCGCGCCGACCCAGAATCTGCGCTCGGTTCGGTCGGCCAGGATGCCCGGGGCCCGATCGCCGGGGTTCCACTGGCGATCAAGGACATCTTCTGCACCTCTGGCGTTCCGACCACGGCGGCGTCGAAGATCCTCGAGGGCTACCGGCCGCCATACGACGCGACCGCCGTCGCGCGCCTCACGGCAGCGGGGGTGCCGATGCTCGGCAAGACCAACATGGACGAGTTCGCGATGGGCTCCTCGAACGAGAATTCTGCGTATGGCCCGGCCCTCAATCCGTGGGACCGGACGCGTGTCCCGGGCGGCTCGTCGGGCGGCTCGGCGGCTGTGGTCGCCGGCGGCCTGGCTCCGTGGGCGCTCGGCACCGACACCGGTGGATCGGTTCGTCAGCCGGCCGCTTTCTGCGGGGTTGTCGGGCTGAAGCCGACCTACGGCTCGATCTCCCGATACGGGATGATCGCCTTCGCCTCTTCGCTCGACCAGTGCGGCCCGATCACTTTGGACGTGACCGATGCGGCGCTCCTGCTGGCGCGGCTCGAAGGGCGCGACGAGATGGACTCGACTTCCACCGGCATCGAAGGCGGCATCACGCTGCCATCGGCTGAGGATCTCACCGGCCTTAGATTCGGCATTCCGGCGGACCTGGTCGGCGAGGGGGTCGACCCGGGGGTAAAGGCCGTATTCGACCGCACGGTCGATCGGATCGAGAGCCTCGGTGGCACGGTCGAGACGATCGCGCTGCCACACGCCAAGCACGGGATCTCCGCCTACTACGTGCTGGCGCCGGCCGAAGCGTCTACCAACCTTTCGCGCTACGACGGCGTGCGGTACGGCCAGCGGGCCAGCGACAAGGATCTGGCCTCGATGTATGAAGATACCCGCGGCGAGTTTTTCGGCGCGGAGGTCAAGCGCCGGATAATGCTCGGCACCTACGCACTCTCCTCCGGTTACTACGACGCGTATTACGGCCGGGCGCAGCGGGTCCGGACGAAGATCGTCGACGACTTCAACACGGCCTTTGATCAGGTCGATTTCGTAATTACGCCGACCTCGCCGTCGGTCGCGTTCGGACTGGGAGAGAAGACCGCCGATCCGCTAGCCATGTACCTGGCCGACCTCTTCACGGTGCCGATGTCGCTCGCCGGAATCCCCGCAATCTCGATCCCGGCGGGAATGGCCGCGCCGGAAACGGGCAAGGATCAAACTGGCTCCGCGGAAATGCCGGTCGGCTTCCAGATCGCCGCCCCGGCCTTCGGGGAGCAGAAGCTGCTCGAAGCGTCGTTCGCCCTGGAAAAAGCGATCAACTTCGACAACAGCGGAGGGAGGGTCTGATGGCAGAAGAACTCGAAGCGGTCATCGGACTCGAAATCCACGTGCAGCTCTCCACCGAGACCA
>JBBSKC010000160.1:0-2519 GCA_038256675.1 Solirubrobacterales bacterium
CGCGTGCGAAAGGCCGTGGATCTCCACTCGCGAGAAGTGCGGCTCGAGCAGGGCGCGGTATTCCTCGAGCCGGTACTCCTTGATGTGCCACGGGTTGTCGGACTTGTCCGCACCCTCGGGGGCCAGCGTCAGCAGGTTGGGAGTCGAGATGTAAGACACCGGGGCGATGTCCACGAAACCGCTGAGCAAGGCGTCCGGATCTTCGATGTGCTCGATCGTCTGGAGAAAGACGATCGCGTCGCGTGGCTCAACGAAGCTTTCGACCAGCTCGCGGCGAAAGCTGAGCCTGTCCGAGCTGTACTTGGCCCGCGCGTGCTCGAACGCCTCGGGGTTCGCGTCGACCCCGATCACGTCAACGGCGGTACCGGCCAGCACGGCCGACCCGTAACCCTCGCCGCAGGCCAGGTCGACCACGGTCTGCCCCGCGACCTGCCGGGCGATCCACTGGTAGACGGCAAGGTGGCGCTGGTACCAGTAGTTCTCCTCCGGAACGTCGGGAAGAGTCCTTTCTCCCGTCAGTTTGAGCGGGGGAACGCCTTCGGGCTGGTTGTTTTGTACGTACGTGTCAGTCAAGGCCGACGATTCTTCCCTATCTTTCTCCGCGATGCCCGCCTCCCCGACCGCCACGCCGAACCACATCAAGGATGTAAACACCCGGTACCACGATGCCGCGGCCGAAACCTATGATTCGAAATGGGGAATCGACTTCGGTTATATCGGGCAGGAGCAGGTCGCTTCGAAACTCAAGCGCACCCTCGGCGGCGAAACGCCGGGACCTTTCGGCGACGCACTGGAGATCGGTGCCGGCACCGGGTATTTCTCGCTGAACCTTGCCAGCCAGGGCCTGATCGGGAACCTGACCGCGACCGACATCTCCCCGGGGATGCTGCGATCGCTGAAGAAGAACGCGGACACCCTCGGCGTTCCGGTGACCACCGTGGCGACCGAGGCCGAAGTCCTGCCTTTCGAGGACGAAAGCTTCGACGTGGTGCTCGGTCACGCCGTGCTCCACCACATCCCGGACCTGGACAAAGCCTTCTCCGAGTTTTTCCGGGTACTGCGCCCGGGCGGCATGATCGTCTTTTGCGGCGAGCCGTCCCGCTACGGCGACAGGCTCGCGTTCGTGCCGAAGAAAACGGGTCACTTACTCGCGCCGGTGTGGAGGCGCGTGGTTCAGGCCCAGGAGATCAAGTACACGGACGAGGACATGGCCGGAGACGAGTACGGTCTCGAACCTGAAGTCGACGTTCACGCTTTCGTGCCGGCCGACCTCAGGGCCATCCCTCCCCGGTCCGGCTTCGAGCACACCCGAGTCCGCGGCGAAGAACTGGTGGCCAACGCCTGGGGCTGGGGCATGCGATCCATGGAAGCCACAGCGGCGCCGGAGTCGATCCCGGTCCCGTGGCGCAACTTCGCCTTCCGCAGCTACCTCGGTTTCCAGAAGGTGGACCAGGCGGTCCTCGAGCCCTATCTCCCAGCCGAGCTCTTCTACAACCTGTTGCTCTCGGCCCGCAAACCTTCATAAGGTGCGATCGGTGCCCACTGCCGATAGCCCCAGAATGAGTCGACGATGAAAGCGCTGGTCATCGGGGCCGGCGAAGTCGGCATGAACGTTGCCCGGACCCTGAGTACCGACGGCCACGCAGTGACGGTGGTCGAGAAGAGCCCGAACCGCTGCGACCAGACCCGGGAAGATCTCGACGCCCTGGTCGTCGAAGGAAACGGAGCCAGCCCCAGAATGCTCAGGCACCTCCACGCTGGCTCATTTGACCTGCTCGCCGCCGTCACGGCGATCGACGAAGTGAACATCATCGCCGCCCTGGCGGCCCACCAGCTCGGAGTGAAGACAACGATCGCCCGGGTCCGCGACCCCGACTTCCTCGGGTCAGACAGGGCCTTCGCCAAAGGCGTGCTCGGCATCGACTTCGTGATCGACCCCGACCGGGCTGCCGCGGCCGACATCGCCGAAGCGATCAAGCTCCCGGGAGCAGTCTCGGTCGAGTATTTCGGGGACGGCAGCCTGGCCCTGGCCGAGCTGATCGTCACCGAATCCTCCCCCCTCTGCGGCGTGCAACTGAAGGACCGCGCCCGGCCCCACCCCACTTTCATCGTGGGCCTCACCCGCGATGGGCAAGCGAACCTGACCCGCCCCGACATGGTGCCGCAACCCGGAGACCACCTGCTGATCACTTCGCCACGTGAATACATCCGCAGCAGCATCGCCCATCTGGCGGGCACGGTTCGCGAAGTCAAACACGCGGTGATCTTCGGCGGTGGCAAGATCGGCCTTCAGCTGGGCAAGCACCTGGAAGCGGCGAAAGTCAGAACGACCATCCTGGAGCGCGACCGGGACCGCGCTCGATTCGTCGCGGAGAAGCTGCCCAAGGCCGTCGTCATCCACGATGAAGGGGTCAGTCAGGACGTGCAGGTAACCGCGGGAGTGGGCGAAGCGGATGTCTTCGTCGCCTGCGCCGGCGACGACCGGGCCAACCTCCTGGCGGCGATGAACGGAAAGAGGA
>JBBSKC010000161.1:0-2470 GCA_038256675.1 Solirubrobacterales bacterium
ACCGCTCCGGGCATGTTGGCGACGCAGTAATGGGTGATGCCGTCGACTTCGAAGACGGGGTCCCGATGGGTGGTCGGCCGGGAGGTCTCGAAGCACCCGCCCTGGTCGATCGCCACGTCGACCAGTACCGCGCCAGGCTTCATCAGGCCCAGCTGTTCGCGATTGACCACGAACGGCGCCCGGGCCCCGTGGACCAGCACGGCGCCGATCACCAGGTCGGCGCGCGGCAGCAGCTCTTCGACCGCGAGGGTCGTGGAGTACACAGTCGAGGCTTCGCGGCCGTAGTCGACGTCGAGTTCGCGGAGGCGGTCGATCGACCGGTCGAGGATGAAGACGTCCGCGGCCATGCCCATGGCGATGAAGGCCGCGTTGGCGCCGACCACGCCGCCACCGATCACAACCACGGTCGCCGCGGCGACGCCCGGCACTCCGCCGAGCAGGATGCCACGACCGCCGAGCGGCTTTTCCAGCATGAAGGCGCCGGCCTGGGTGGCGATCTTGCCGGCGATCTCGCTCATCGGAGCGAGGAGCGGCAGGCGGCCGTCGGAGTCCTCGACCGTTTCGTAGGCGACGCAGGTCGCACCCGATTCCTGGAGGCCCCTGGTCTGGTCGGGGTCGGGCGCAAGGTGAAGGTAGGTGAACAGGAGGTGGTCCGGCTTGAGCATCTCGATCTCCGATGCCTGGAGCTCCTTGACGTGCAGGATCATCTCCCCCGCCTCGAACACTGCGGCGGCGTCGGCGACGATGCGCGCGCCCTGGGCCTCGAAGGCCGCATCGGTGATCGCGCTGCCCTCGCCGGCGGTCGCCTCGATGAAGATTTCATGCCCGTGCTCGGTCAGCTCGCGCACACCGGCCGGCGTGATCGCCACCCGGTACTCGTCCTGCTTAATCTCCTTTGGAACTCCCACCTTCATCTGTTCAACCTCTCTACTTGTCGCCGACGTTGGGGCCGGAGTCCCCGTAGCTCCTGATTCTGATCAACGCATCTGCTTCGAGGCCTCTTCGAGGACGGGGCGCAGCACGTCGTGCATCTCCTCGAACTGTTCGGTGTCGCAAATCAGTGGCGGCGCCAGCTGGATCACCGGGTCGCCACGGTCGTCGGCCCGGCAGATCAGGCCGCGCTTGTAGAGCTCACCGGAGAGGAAGCCGCGGAGGAGTTCCTCGGCCTTCTCGCCTTCGAACGACTCCTTGGTCTCCTGGTCCTGGACCAGCTCGATCGCCTGGAAGAAACCGGCCCCGCGGACGTCGCCGACGATCGGGATGTCGCGGAGGCTCTCGAGCATTTCGCGGAACTCGCCTTCCTTGTTCAGCACGTGGCCGCAGAGATCTTCCTTCTCGTAAACCTCGATGTTGGCCAGTGCCACCGCGGCGGCGATCGGGTGCCCGGCGAAGGTGAATCCGTGGGCGAACGATTCGTGGTCCTCGTAGAACGGTTCGGCCAGCTTGTCCGAAGCGATCATCGCGCCCATCGGGACGTAGGCCGAGGTCAGCGCCTTGGCCGTGGTGATGATGTCCGGCTGGTAACCGAAACGGTCACAGGCGAAATAATGCCCGAGGCGTCCCCAGGCGCAGATCACTTCGTCGGAGATCATCAATACATCGTGTCGGTCGCAGATCTCCCGGACCCGCTGGAAGTAGCCATCCGGGGGAACGAAGCAGCCGCCGGCGTTCTGGACCGGCTCGAGGATCACCGCGGCGACCGTCTCAGGGCCTTCGAAGAGGATGCGTTTCTCGAATTCGTCGGCGAGCAGCAACGGGTCGCGATCGTCGGGGTAGCGGTACAGGTTGGTGTTCGGCACGTGAGTGGTGCCGGGGGCGAACGGTTCGAACTGCGACCGCAGGTCGGTGATACCGGTGCAGGAGAGGGCCCCCAGGGTGGTCCCGTGGTAGGCGACCTCGCGGGCGATCATCTTGGTCTTCTGGCCGTTGCCGCGCTGGCGGTGGTAGTTGCGGGCAAGCTTTATCGCCGACTCGACCGCCTCGGCACCGCCGTTGGTGAAGAAGATCTTGTTGAGGTCGCCCGGGGTCATCGAGGCGAGCTTCGAGGCGAGCTCGATCGCCTTCGGATGGGCGTAACTCCAGATAACGAAGAAGTCGAGCTCTTCGTACTGGCGGGCGGCCGCTTCGGCGAGCTCCGGGCGGCCGTGGCCCGCGTTCACGCAGAAGAGCCCGGAAAGACCGTCGAGGTAGCGATTGCCCTTGTCGTCCCAGACGTAGGCACCATCACCTTTGGCGATGATCGGGATCTGATGCTCGTCGTCGTACCCGCCCATGCGGGAGAAGTGCATCCAGAGGTGTTTGCGTGCCTCGGCCTGCAGGTCGATACTGGTGCCGGTCTGGTTCGGAATGACGGTTGACACGCGTTCCTCCTTCTGACGTCCCGTCAGGTGACGGGAAACTGGTGGTTCCAGTTCCACCTTAGACCGGGTCCGGGGGCAAGGCAAGCTGACGAAACGTTCAATGAACTGCA
>JBBSKC010000162.1:0-2407 GCA_038256675.1 Solirubrobacterales bacterium
ATCGACGTGACCAATCCGGACGTTCGCCTGGTCAAGCTGATCGGCGATGCTGCAATGCTCGTCTCCGAAGACGGGGCCGCCCTGCTCGATGCCGCCCTGCGTTTCATCGAGGCCGGCAAGGAAGCCGGAGACGAGCTGCCGGCACTGCGGGTTGGCGTGGCTCGTGGCCCGGCCATCCCCCGGGCAGGGGACTGGTTCGGCCGGCCGGTGAACCTGGCGAGCCGGATCACTGAAGCGGCGAGGCCGGAAAGCGTCCTTGCCGAGGCCGGCGCAGTCGAAGCCGCCGGAGACGCCTTTCGTTACTCGCGGGCCGGAGAACACAGATTCAAGGGCTTGCAGAAACCAGTGAAGCTTCTCCGCGTCCGCCGCAGGAAGTAGCCGTCAGCGGGCCAGACGGACCGAGCGGACGCGATCGAATACAGCCGCCCCCAGGGCGACGACGGTGAAGACCTCCAGCCGTCCGGCAATCATCAGCACGCACGAGATACCCCGGGCGAAAGGGGACATCGCTTCGAAGTTCTCGAAGGCGCCGATCTCGCCCAGCCCCGGCCCGATCATGTTGAGGGTCGCCGAGGCAGCGCTGATAGCGGTCAGCGGGTCGAGTCCGCTCGCGGCCATCGCCAGCACGCCCGCGGCATACACGAGCAGGTAGATCAGGAAGAAACCGAGCACGGCCCGGCGGACGTCTTCCCGGTACACGTGTCCACCGACGCGCAACACCTGGACCGCGTTCGGGCGAAGCTGCCGCTGGAGTTCCTGGAGCGCCGACTTGCCGAGCAGCATCACCCGGATCACCTTGATACCACCGGCGGTGGAACCGGCGCAGGCCCCGATGAACGTCGTCACGAGGATTGTCGTCCGGGCGAAGGAGTTCCAGTCATCGAAGTCGGCGGTGGTGAAACCGGTCGTCGTGATCACCGTGGTCACGCTGAAGAGTGAATCGAGGATGCCGGATCCGATCCCGTCGACGTCGTCAGCGAGGAACACACTCAACGCCACTGCCGCGGAGATGAACAACAGGATTCCCAGGAACCCGAGCACTTCGGTGAGCTGGGGCATCAGGGACTCGCGCCTCATTGCCCGCCAGTAGAAGGCGAAGTTGATGCCGCCGACGATCATGAAAAAGACGGCAACAGCCTCGATCGCCATCGAGTCGAAAGCCCCGATCGAGAGGTTCTTGGTCGAGAATCCACCGGTTGCGATCGTGGTCATCGAGTGGTTGATCGCATCGAAGGGACCCATGCCGGCCACCAGGTAGGCGACTGCCGCGATCACGGAAAGTACGAGGTAGATGCCGGCGATGATCTTGGCCGTATCGATGATGCGGGGGGTGAGCCGGTCGGAAACCATGCCGGATGTCTCGGCGTAGAAGGCCCGCTGGACCCCCGGACCACTGATCGGCGCAACCGCGACGACGAGCACGATGATCCCGATTCCTCCGAGCCACTGCATGAAACTCCGCCAGACGAGCACGGCCTGTGACTGGGCCTCGATGTCGGCGAGCAGAGTCGCGCCGGTGGTCGTGAAGCCGCTGACCCCCTCGAAGTAGGCATCGAGGGGAGAGGTGAAGGAGCCGGCCAGGAGCAATGGGATCGCCCCGACCGCGGAAGCAAGTGCCCAGGCGAGGGTGACCGCCACCAGGCCGGTGATCGGCCGGACCACGACTTCCGAGCGCTGCAGGACCACCGAGGCCATGAGCAGCGCCCAGCCACCGAGCATCACCGCGACGCCGGGCAACGCGAATTCGATCGCATCTTCACCGTCCAACAGTCCGACCACCGCGCAGATCAGCATCGCGCCCCCGGAGGCGACGAAGGCTCCGCCGACGGTAATCCCGACGAGCGGGGAGAACACCGTCCGGGTCTGACCTTTCAATTCTCTCCTGAGAAAACGGGTTCGACGTCGGTGATCGTCCCAACGGGCCCGAGCATCAGCATCCGGTCGCCGGCTGAAATCTGATGACCACGCTGGGGAATCGATACCTCGTCCTCGTGGAGGATCGCGCCGACCCGGCAATGTCTCAGCATTCCATGTGTCTCGCCGACCGCCATGCCGACGATCTTCGCTCCCGGCCGGACCTCGAGTTCCATCGCTTCGAATCCGGTCCGGGTCAGGTGAATCGCCTTGACGCTGCGGGTGTGGACGAACCGAAGGATCGCTTCGGCCGTGATCAGCCTCGGAGAGAATGCGGCGTCGACGCCGAGTGCGTCGACCAGCGGTGTGAATTCTTCGCGCGAGACCGTCGCCATGCAGAGATCGGCACCGATCCTCTTTCCGTTCATCGCCGCCAGGAGGTTGGCCCGGTCGTCGCCGGCGCAGGCGACGAAGACATCCGCTTCGCCCACTCCCGCGGTTACCTGCACGTCCTGACTGACCCCTTCATCGTGGATGACGACGGCCTTGGGCA
>JBBSKC010000163.1:0-2393 GCA_038256675.1 Solirubrobacterales bacterium
GGTTGTCCAGGTAGTCGGCCGCCTGATTGATGCCGTCGACGCTGTGACGCGGGTAGGCGTGCGGATCGCCTCCGTAGCCCCACTCGGGCCGCGGCGGCACGTTCTCGACCGGCGGTGTCTTGGAACCCTGGCCACGGCAACCGGCCGGGACACCAGGCGAGGTGCAGTTATAGCCCTCGGGGCCGCCGTCGTAGTAGACCATCGCGTGCTCACCGGCGGGGAGCGTCGGGGTGAACGGCGGAATTCCGAGGAAGTCGCCGCCGTCCCAGTGTCGTCCCGGCAGCAGAGTCGGCGAGTAACGCTTGGCGCCGATCGTCCGGGCCTCGACTTCGGCGGTGATGTTCGCCACCTGGTGGTCACCGAACGCCAGGCCGAGCATGATGTTGTGCTCCGGGGTGTTCGGCAGCTGTTCGTTGGCCGGGTTGAGCGAATCGGCGTAGCCGTTGCCCTCGCCACGGTCCCATAGCATCTGCATGATCGAGAACACGAGCGGCAGCTCGGCATCGTTCGGGTAGTTGTCGTAGAGACCGACGTTCGGCAGGTAGACGCCCGAGATGATCCCGTTGGCGTACTCGTCGAAGTCGACGCTGCGGGCCAGCAGGGTCGAGTAGTTGATGCCGGGCACGCCCAGCACCGCGTTGTCGGAATCGGGACTGAGCGCGGCGAGCGCGCCGCCCATGATGCCGCCCTGACTGATGCCGTGGTAAACCCCGCGGGTGCTCGTCCCGGCCGACGTGTCGATCGCCGAACCCGGTACGGCAAGCGGCGTTGTCTCGTCGTGAGTCATGTTGAACGCCGGCAGGTCGGCCATCCCGTCAGGGTGGACCATCGCCCGCTGGATCATCATGAAGTTGATGAATCCCTGCTGCATGCGGTCGGTCGCCTTGTTGAAATTGGACAGGTCCTTCAGCGACGCAGCGACGGTGCTGAAGTCGAGTTCGGAGAACCCGTCCCAGTTGGTGCCGCAATACAGGGAATTGTTGACGTTGCCGATCTCGCGGGTCGAACCGCCTGACCTGACCTGATTGAGCAGGCCGAGCAGTCCGTGACCGTAGATGCCGGTCCCGCCGGGATTGACCACTCCGCCATTGGTGATCGACTTCGGAATGGTGCAGAGGAACGGCACGTCCATGGTGAATGATTCGTTCCACGTCAGCTTGCCGCTCGAATCGAACGCGAACTCGGACCCGACCGGGCAGCCGTTTTCGTCCAGATAGCAGGGCACGTCCTCGATGTAACCGGTGACAGTGCGCTGCTCGTTCGAACCCGGGGACGGTGACTGAGCGGGGTTCATGGGGTTGAAGCTCGAGAGCCCCGGGTAGTTGTTGCCGCACTTGGCGGGGGCCGGACCGGGGATGATTTCGCTCCGGTCACAGAACGCGACCACGTTGACCGTCGGGCTGGTGCCCTGAATCACACGGTCGGCGAGGTTGGTGTCACCGAGCTCGGCGAACGCGTCATCACGGATGTCGGTCGCCCGGCCCGTGGTGCTTTCGTTGCTGGCGACCGTGAAGTCCCAAGCCATGTAGAGCTTGTCGTCCTTCGCGATGCCGCGCTGTTCGAGAACCGGGAAGACCTTGTCCGCGAGCTGGTTGCAGCGGAAGAGCAGGCCGGGATCGGTGATGTCGTCCAGATCGCCCTTGCAGGCCTGGAACGGAGCAGCAGCCGGAACGTCCGTGTTCGCGGCGCTCTTCAGGTTGCGCAGCACCACCACGTACCGGTGGCCCGGCGTGTAGTTCTCGGCCGCCCTGATGATCAGGTTGACGTCCCCGGTGTTGCTCGGGTTGTCGTTAGGCGAGCCGCCCGTGATGGTCACTGGCGGCTGGCCGGGCGTGAGTTCGACCGTCGATTTCGTCGTCGGGTTGGCGTCGAGTTCAGCGTAGATCGGCTGACGCACGCCGGTGTCGGCGTCGATCACCATGACCGGGGCGTTGGCGTCCTGGTACTTGCTGATCTCAGTGGCGGGCACGATGTCCGAGTTGCTGAAGGCCGCCGGGGTCGAGACCTCGGGGATCCTGGTGGTGATCAGGTTGCCGGGGCTGAAGCCGTCGGCGCGATTGTGATCGGTGGGGTCGATCGAAACGCCTTCGCGGTTCTTCGGCATCGCCTCGATCGGGATGTCCACCTGAACTCCGGTCGGGGTGCTCGCGGTCTTTGTGTAGACGTTGCTCGGCCAAGGCTGCATGCAGACCTTCGGATCGAGCGGATCACAGGTCGACTTGACCGGAGTCGGCGGAGTCGGCGGAGTCGGCGGCTTCGGAGGACAGAGGGACGTCTGCTTGGCCAAAGTCTTCTTACGCGACGCCTTCCGGACCTTCTTGCCCCTTCGGTTCTTGCTGTACTTGGCGACCACCTTGACCGTCTTTGCGCCACAGGTGATGAGTTTCTTGCGA
>JBBSKC010000164.1:0-2350 GCA_038256675.1 Solirubrobacterales bacterium
ATCATCGCCTCGAGGGCGCGGCGAGGGACCCGCAGGACGTTGCCCAGATCAAGAACCGGGAGACCAGATGCGCCGTCGGTGGCCCGCCACTCTCGCGCCAGTTCGTAGGCCTTGGTGCGGCCGATACGCAGGATCGCGGCGGCTTCCTCGACCGTCAACAGGTCGGGAAGCTCATCACCGGTGACTGAACGTGTGCGTAGATATTCCAACGATCGTACAGAGTAGCAGAGACTCAACGGTTTGGCTAGTGACTCGTTCTGTACGTTGGTATAGGATCGTGGGTATGGCAACGCGAAAGCTCGGCATCCGGCGCACCATGACCCCCAACCAGATCGTCGCCCTCAACGTGGCGAAGGCCCGCGCCTTGCGCGGCTGGACCCAGGAGGAAGCGGCTGAAGAGTTGGCGCCTTACCTCGGCGCCAAGCTGTCCGGGGCCAGCTTCTCCGCCTTGGAACGCTCCGCCGTGAAAGTTGACCGGATCAAACAGTTCTCTGCCGACGAGCTCCTCGCCCTGTCCCGAGCGTTCGATTTGCCGATCGGCTACTTCTTCGTTCCGCTCCCACCCGCGTCCGACGCGGCGCTGCACGCGCCCGACGCCGGCATGAAGGGCCTGGACCCGATCGTGATCCTCGACGCCATCCTCGGCACCCCCGACAACCTCGAACACTGGGAAGCCGAACTCCGTGACTACTCCGCCAGCGTCGCCCCCCAGCCGAGGAACAAGCGAGAGAAGCCTCACGTCTCGCCCAAGGATCTCGCCGACCGGCTCCAGACCCTCGGAGCGAGTCGGGCTCGAGCGATGCTTCGCCAAGCCTTCGGCGACGTCACCGACGCCGCCGCAGTCCTCGAACGCCTCGCCGAAGCCATCCGCATCCTCGAAGAGGATGCTCCCGACGAGACGTCTGATGTGTCGAATCAGAAGGGCGGCAAGCCATGAGTGCACCGCGCAGGGATCCAGAGACCGACACCTGGTCGTTCGTTGTCGACCTCGGCGTCGGGACCAACGGAAAGCGGCAGCAAGCACGACGCCGCGGATTTGCGACCAAGAAGGCTGCACAGGCGGCGCTGGATCGGCTTCGTGTGAACGCGAGGGAGGGCACGCATGTCGCCATCGATCGGATGACGCTGGGTGAGTACCTCGATCAGTGGGGAGAGACACTGGCCGTGGCCGGCCGGAAGCCTGGGACCGTGGCTTCGTATCGCCGGAACCTTCGGGTGCACGTCATTCCTCGGCTCGGTGGCATCCGACTTCAAGCGTTGACTCCGTTGCACCTTGATTCGATGTACGCGGAACTGCTCGCCAGCGGGAACATGCGGACCGAGGGGGAAGCCCTCAGCCCGCGGACCGTTCGGTACGTGCACACGATCCTCCGCAAGGCGCTCTCCGACGCCACCCGAAAGGGTCTGATCGTCCGCAACCCTTCGGATGCGGCCACCCCGCCATCCGCGAAGGCGGCGCGAGCCCCGGAGATGTCGTTCTGGACACCGGCCGAGCTTCATCGCTTCCTCGAGGCGAACCAGGAAGACGAACTCTTCCCGATGCTGCGGCTCGTGGCGATGTCAGGGCTCCGCCGAGGCGAGGCCTGCGGACTCCGGTGGGGCGACGTCGATCTCGACAAGGGCACGATCGACGTTCGGCAGCAGTTGGTCATCGTCTCCGCTGGCGACGGCGGACATGTCGCCGTGATGCAAGCGACCACGAAGTCGGACGCGGGGCGTCGGCACATCGACCTCGACCGGACGACGGTCGCGGTGCTGCGTGCCCACCGATCTCGTCAAGCGAAGCTGCGGCTTGCCGTGGGTGCGGGCTGGACAGACTCGGGCCTGGTCTTCACTCGCGATACGGGCGAACAACTGGACCCCGATCGGGTGTCTCAGAAGTTCGAGACTCGGGCGACACGATTCGACGGTCCACGACTTCGATTTCACGACCTTCGCCACACGCATTGCGCGCATCTCATCGGCGCCGGGGTGAATGTGAAGACCATCAGTCGCCGTCTCGGCCACGCGTCCGTCTCCTTCACGCTCGATCGCTACGGGCACCTGATGCCCGAGGCTGACGGCGAGGCAGCGGCGGCCGTCGCCGCGCTCGTGGACGGCGTCTCGGCGTGAACCGTGACCAAAATGTGACCAGCTACGGACTCTCGTAGCATCTCAGACGACGATCGCGCCGCGAATGTCCTGGTCACAGCATTGAGGCTTCGTGCATCAGGTGGGACTCGAACCCACACACGCTTTCGCGTACAGGGACCTAAACCCTGCGTGTCTGCCAGTTCCACCACTGATGCTCTCGGCCAACGCTACTCGGGGCAGGATTGACCGATGCCAGAGGGGCACACGATCCATCGAC
>JBBSKC010000165.1:0-2223 GCA_038256675.1 Solirubrobacterales bacterium
CAAAGCGTGCTGAGGCTGGAAATGTTGATACCGGTGCCCGCGGCATTTGCCGGGGCGGCGCCGACGGCGCCGACGACACAAACAACAGCAATGAACGAGCCGATCTTGGTCCTGAGTCGCATACCTCTCCTCTGGGTGTAATTCTCCCTACCCGAATGGGAGCATATACACAATCAATGCGTTTGTAAACACTCGTTTTATGAACTTTGGCGTCCGCATTTGAACCTCGGTGTACCGGACCGGTCGTGTTCATATGTGCATTTCGGCACTAATCGCCGATGGGAGGCCGTCTTCTAGCATGGGGTCTGATGCCACAGGCCCCGAAACCAGCGAGACGACGGATCCTGACCGAGGTGGTCGAGACCTTCGAGATCACCCCTCATCTGATCAGGGTCGTCCTGACCGGCGACGACCTCAACGGCTTTCCGGTGGGCGAATTCACCGACCAGTATGTGAAGCTCCAGCTGCCCCCACCGGGTGCCGACTACGAAGCACCGTTCGACCCCGCGGAAATCAAGGCAAGCCGGCCGAAAGAACAATGGTTTCGCCAGCGGACCTACACGGTCCGCGATTGGGATCCCGGGGCGAATCGCCTGACGATCGACTTCGTCCACCACGGGAGCATCGGTCTGGCAGGCCCCTGGGCCAACAGCGCCCGACCAGGCGACCGCCTCCAGATCGTCGGACCCGGAGGCGACTATTCGCCATCCCCCACCGCTGCCTGGCACCTGTTGGTCGGAGACGAGGCGGTGATCCCGGCGATCAGCGTGGCGCTGAAAAGAATCCCTGAAGGCATTCCCGCTCACGTTTTCCTCGAGGTCGAAAACGAAGCCGAGGAGGTACTGCTCGAATCACCGGGTGAACTCGAGGCCACATGGCTGCATCGCGGGACCGATGCCGCCGGGCGAAGCCGGCTGCCCGGGGCGATCGCCGGCTTTGAGTTCCCGGAAGGCGATGTCCATGCCTTCGTCCACGGCGAAGCCGGCATGGTCCGTGAGATCCGAAAGCACCTCGTCATCGAACGTGGAGTGCCGAAGGAGGCGCTGTCGGCAACCGGTTACTGGAAATATTCGAGAACAGAAGAAGGCTGGAGAGACGACAAGCCCGAGTGGAAGAGGCTGGCGGAGGCGGACTTGGGCGGCGGTTAAGACTCCCTGGCCAGCTTTTGCTCCTGGCGCTCGGGTGTGATCCTCACCACGTTGTGAGCGAGGCCCGCCTTTTCCATTCCCGTGATTACCCATGCGGAGGGATCGAGTTCCCATTTTTTCAGGCCGTTGTCGGCCGAGCGAGGGAACGCGTGGTGGTTGTGGTGCCAGGCCTCGCCGAACGAAGGCAGGGCGAGCCAGAAGACGTTGGTCGATTCGTCGTCCGTGTCGAATCGCCGGGTTCCGGCGAAGTGGCAGATCGAATTGATGCTCCAGGTGATGTGGTGGACGAAGAAGATCCGGACGAGCCCACCCCAGAGCAATCCACCCGCCGCGCCGGCCAGCGTGCCACCGCTGATCAAGTATCCGGCCGCGGTCGGGATCGCGAGGCTCAGCACGAGGAAGATCAGGAAGTACTTGCTGATGAACCTCATGCCGGGATCCTCGACCAGGTCGCGGCAGTACTGCTCTTCATCGGCCCGGCCGTGCTCCCGCATCGACCAGCCGATGTGCGAGTGCCAGAGTCCGGCCAGCACCCCTTTGACGCCGTCGCCGTACCCGACGTGCGGGCTGTGCGGATCGCCTTCTTTGTCGGTGTGCGCGTGATGCTTGCGGTGGTCGGCGACCCAGGTGATCACCGGACCCTGGACCGACATCGATCCGAGGATGGCGAAGAAATAGCGGAGTGGCTTCGACGTCTGGAATGCGCGATGGGTCAGCAGCCGGTGGAAGCCGACCGTGACGCCAAGACCGGTGACGAGGTACATCACCAGGAGGATCAGCAGGTCGGCCGGGGTGACGATCCGGTTCCAGAACAGGATGACGGCCGCGAGCGTTGCGACGAAAGGCAGGATAACGGCGACCGTATTGGCGATCTTGTCGGCAGTCGCCATCTCCGGCATCTCGTTGACGGGCAGTCGGTGCGCTTCCATATCGAAAAGCGTATTGGTGAATGAGTGATATTTCTGCGCACATTAGATAGGCGTCCGAATCATTTGTTATAAGTTGAGTTATAACTTCTTCGGTTCTAGAGCCCTGGCGAAACCTTTCACCTGAGGTCGGTGACGTGGTCGAACCA
>JBBSKC010000166.1:0-2207 GCA_038256675.1 Solirubrobacterales bacterium
GAATGAGATCGAGAGCGGCAACATCGTCTTCCTGATACCCGACGGCGGCTGGAAGTACCTCTCCTCCGGCGTCTACACGAAGTCGCTCGACGAGCTGGGCGATATCGACGCCACCAACTGGTGGTAATTGGATGAAAATCCCGAAAGTACTGCTCGACGAGATGATCGAGCACAGTCAGGCGGATGTGCCCAACGAGTGCTGCGGGCTGATCGGCGGCGTCGGCGAGGAAGCGAAGTCGCTCCACCGGGCGAAGAACAAGGCGGCAAGTCCCCTGCGCTACGAGATCGACTCGGTAGAGCAGCTCGAGATCTACAAAACGATCCTCGATGCCGGCGAGGACATCGTCGGGATCTACCACTCGCACACGAAGACCGCCGCGATTCCCTCGCAGACCGACATCAACCTGGCGAATGGCTGGCCGGACCCCGTCTACTTCATAGTCTCGCTCGAAAGTCCGGACGAGCCCTACATCCGGGGCTTCCGGATCAACGACAACTCGGTCGAAGATGTCGATTTTCAGCCGGTCTGACCGGCTCCCGGAACCGGTCGAGGTGGCATTCGCCGCCAACCAGACCGAGGCCGAACTGATTCAAGGCATCCTCCGCGAGGAGGGGATCCCGAGCATGACCAGGAAGCCGCCGAACACCTTCCTCACCGACCTTTTCGGAATGGGCCCGCGCCACGTGATCGTCCCGGCCAGCGCCGGAGAAAAGGCAAAGAAGATCCTCGCAGACCTCGAAGTGGCCAGCGAACCCCTCCCCGGGGAGTGACCGGTACCGGGTTGGGCCTAACGTCCTCCGGCCATGGCGGGCAGGATCATGACGGTGTCGGTGTCCTTGACGCCGGTTTCGAGTCCGTCGAGGACGCGGACGTCTTCGTCGTTCAGGTAGACGTTGACGAAGCGGTTGAGGTCGCCGCCTTCGGAGAAGAGCTGCTCCTTGGTCGCCGGGTGCCGTTCGACCAAGGCCTGGAGCACATCGCCCACGGTTGAGCCGCCGGCGTCCACCTCGGTGGCACCGTCGGTGTGCTGGCGGAGGACAGGGGGAATCCTTACGGTCGGCATGGTCCGGATCCTATCGGGAACTGCCGCGGCTCAGGAACCGACGTGGCCGCCGCAGAAGGCGTCGTAATCGGGGAACTGACCCATCTCCGATTCCGGAACCTCGGGGGCTTCCGGTCCGCAGATCGGGCAGGCCGGATCACGCCGGACCTTGAGCTCGGTGAAGCGGGTGCCGAGGGCTTCGTAAAGCAGCAGGCGGCCGATCAGCGGTTCCCCGATGCCGAGGACGAGCTTCATGACTTCGTTCGCCTGGAGCAGGCCCATGACTCCGGCCATCACGCCGAGCACGCCGTTTTCGGAGCAGCTCGGAGCGAGCTCCGGCGGCGGCGGGGTCGGGTAGAGGCAGCGGTAGCAGGGGCCTTCGTAAGGCATGAAGGTGGAGATCTGGCCGTCGAACGAAAGGATCGAAGCCGAGACGACCGGCTTCTTCAGCCGGACTGACGCGTCGTTCAGCAGGTACCTGGTCGGGAAGTTGTCGGCACCGTCGACGATGATGTCGTAGTCCCCGACCACGTCGAGGATGTTGCCGGCGTCGAGGCGGAAGTTGTACTCGACCACTTCCACGTCCGGGTTCAGGCCTTCGATCGCTTCGCGGGCCGAGCTGGTTTTCGACTTTCCAACGGTGGAGGTCTTGTGGATCACCTGGCGCTGGAGGTTCGAGGAATCGACCACGTCGTCGTCGACCAGCCCGATCCTGCCGATGCCGGCCGCGGCGAGGTACAGCGCGGTCGGAGCGCCGAGCCCACCGGCACCGAGCAGCAGCACCTTGGCTTCGAGCAGGTTGACCTGACCGTCCACCCCGACTTCGGGCAAGAGCGTGTGGCGCGAGTAGCGGTCGCGCTGTTCCGGCGTGAGCGCGGTGCTGGTGATCACAGGCAGGCCCTGCTCCTGCCATCCGAGGATGCCACCGGCCACCGAAGCCACATCTTCGTAACCCAACGCCATCAGAACTTCGGCCGCGGTCGCCGAGCGGGCGCCCGAACGGCAGGAAACGAGGACGCGGGCCGACTTGTCAGGCACTTTGTCCCCGATGTTGTCGGCCACCATTGCGGGCGGCATCAAGTTCGCGCCCTCGATGTGCGACTCGGCGTACTCGTGAGGCTCCCGAGTGTCGATCAGGACGGCGTCGCTCGAGTCCAGCTCGGC
>JBBSKC010000167.1:0-2162 GCA_038256675.1 Solirubrobacterales bacterium
CCGATGTCGCAGGCCCCGGCCGGACGGTCGCGCCCGGTCTGGTCGGTCGCCGGACATTGGTCCGGTGCGGTCGAGCCACCCGCACCGATCGCCGGACTCCCCAGAATCAATGCGTGGGTCGGGGCCGGGCCGCCGTTATCAGCGAGTGGACCGATCTCGGCATCGGCAACTACCTTGTTGCTGGGCTGCGGAAACGCGACCAGACAGGTCCCGGACCCGATTGCCTGATTGGAGAGCACGAAGCGGGCGAAGTAGAAAGGACCGCTGGCACAGTCCGGAGACTTGTCGCCCGGATTAGGCGAGAGATCCTGGTTGCCGGCGTTGATCACGTTTGTGAAGTTGACCGGGTCGGTGGCCGCACCGAAGAACCCCCCACCGTCACCGGTGCCGTCACCCTCGGAGTCCGCGACGTTCGCAGTGATGGTCGAGCTCCGGACCGTGGCAGCCGGGTTGCCGGGAAAGTAGAGACCGCCACCGCTTTGCATCGCCGAATTGCCGCTGACCGTGCTGTTGATCATGGCCAGGGCGCTGTAGACGGCGATGCCGCCGCCGCTGTAGTTGGTGTTGCTACTGGAAACGGTCGTCGCGTCGATCGACAGGGCCCCGATTGCGTTGCGGATCGCGCCGCCGTCGTCCCCGATGCCGGTGGTCTTGCCACCCTTGACGTCGAGGCCGTGGATCGCCAGCGAGTTGATGCCCTGCTGGTCGAAGGCGCGATCGAGGGCGTTGGCGTCGACGACCACCTTGTCGGTGTTGGTCGCGGGTTCGATCACCAGAGCGTTGGTCCCGGTCACGTCGAAGTCGCCGGTGACGTTCCCGTCCTCTTCGTCGCCGGCCCGGGTGATCTTGTAGGTGCCGGCGGGGATCTTGACTACGTCGGAGCCGAGTCCGGCGCTGCAGCCGTCGAAGGCGGCGTTGGTCTGGGCCGCGGTGATCGCCTCGCGCAGCGAACAGCTCGCCGGCGACCCGCCGTATTCGTCGGCGGTCGTATTCACCGAAATGTCCACCGCCTGAGCGGCCGGAACTGCAACCAGCATCCCCAGCGCCGTCATTGCCAGAACTACGAATCTCTTCAACATGCCCCAAACCTTTCGATTGTTCACCTGCCATCCTAACCGCTGGCGGGTCCGGGTCTCAGTTTTCTTCAGGTCGGGCGGACAAGTCCCAGCACCTCGGCCGGAAGCACATCACGCGGTTCGCCGGTCCCGGCCTCGCGCAGCCGTACTGAACCGCCCTCCTCGAAGGTCAGGACGTGGGCAGCGCGGGTCCGGACCGCCTGCTTGAGCTGGCCTTTCATGCTGCGGCCGGCCAGGTCGATCTCGACCGACAGGCCGTGGTGACGGAGCTCAGTCGCCAGGGCGACGGCTTTGGCCTGATGCGCTTTGTCCACGACGGCGACAAATAGGTCGATGCCGGGGATCTCGACCTCTTCGTCGAGCGCGAGCAGGATTCGCTCGATGCCGGCCGCCCAGCCAACTGCCGGTGTGTCCGGTCCGCCGAGTTGCCTGATGAGACCGTCGTATCGCCCCCCGCCGCCGATCTCGGACTGGGCACCGAGGTGGCTGCAGACGAAAGAGAAGATCGTCCGGGTGTAGTAGTCGAGGCCGCGGACCAGGGTCGGATCGAGGACGTATTCGACCGAGGCCGCACCGAGCAGGTCCCTGACCTCGGCGAAGTGTTCGGCGTCCTCGGCGGAAAGGTGGTCGAGCAGGTGCGGCGCTTCTTTCATCACCGCCCGGGTTCCGTCGTCATCGGAGTCGAAGGCTCGCAGCGGGTTGATCTCGATCCGTTCGCGCACGTCCTCGGACAGCTCATCCGACCGGGACCGCAGATGGGACTTGAGCTCGTCCATGTAGGAGGCGCGCGCCTCCAGCGAGCCGAGGCTGGCGATTTTCAACTCGACCCCGGGCACACCCAGCTCTTCGACCAGGTCGCTCAGCAGGCTGATCACTTCGACGTCAGCCAGCGGCGAGTCGGACCCGATTGCCTCGGCACCGATCTGGTGGAACTGGCGGTAACGCCCGGCCTGGGGCCGTTCGTGGCGGAAGAACGGCCCGGCGTAAGCGAGCTTCACCGGCTGCGGCAGCTTGTGCATGCCGTGCTCGACGTAAGCCCTGCAGATCGGTGCCGTGCCTTCGGGACGGAGGGTCAGGCTTCGCCCA
>JBBSKC010000168.1:0-2137 GCA_038256675.1 Solirubrobacterales bacterium
GGATCCGGACCGTCCGATCGTCGAGCAGCGCGGGTACTGGACCGAGAACGCCGCCTACAACAAGTCGGCGCTGGCGACCGAGCCGTCACGGTGGGAGCCGGGCTTCCACCGCCGCATCGACAAGCACTTCCGGGGTGACCCCGACCTGCTGATGGTTCACCTCCACCGGGCCGATTACGACACCTGCCTCGCCCGGCACGAGCTGAGGAAGAACCGCAAGTGGGGAACCGAGGATTCCGATTCCGGCTGGGCCGCCCACAACCGGATCACCGAGCAGGCCGAGTTCGACCGCTGGTTCTTCGGTGAGACCGGCTTCGAGGGTTTCCCCCTCCGGGTAGAGCACATCCCCGAGCGCTGGCGGGGCGCATTCTGATGCGGCGCCCGCTGAGAAGCCTTCGAGTCCAGGTGGCGAAGTTGCTGGCGGCGCTGAGCCGCAAGGTGTTCCCCGAGGCCACGGGGCCGGACGAAATGTGGCAGCGGGTCATGCTCAACCGCGCCGTCCAGGACCAGATTCAGGACCTCGGTCCGGAGCGGCTTGATGCGGCCGAGATCAGTGGCGACGCCCAGGCCAATCACGGCTGGCAGTCATTCACCTCCCTGAACTACCCCGAGTTCGACCTTTGCGCACCGCTCGATTCCGAGGTCGAAGGCCGCTTCGACGTGGTGATCTGCGAGCAGGTACTCGAGCACGTGCTCGATCCAAACGCCGCCGCGGCCAACCTGCGCGGTCTTTGCCGCCCGGGCGGCACCGTGATCGTCTCGACGCCTTTCCTGATCAAGGTCCACGAACTGCCGATGTTCGGCATGTATGACTACTGGCGGTTCACGCCGCGCGGATTGAGGACCCTCCTCGAGCGGGCCGGCCTCGAGGTCGAAAGCGTCGGCGCCTGGGGCAACCACGAAGTCGTGCTCGGCAATCTCGACCGCTGGTCCGCCCAGAGGAAATGGCATCCGCTTCACAACGAGCCCGACATCCCGGTCCAGGTGTGGGCCTTTGCCAGGAATCACCGGACATGACCACCGCGGGGCAACCGGAAGATCGCCCCGAGCTGAAGCGGTTGCTCAAGCACCACGATCTTTCCCAGCTCTGGTTCCAGCTCACCGAGATCGTCAACGACCGCACCTACCTGAGACACGGAATCACCGTGGAACCGGGTGACGTCGTCGTTGATGCTGGCGCGAACGTGGGAGTGGCCGCGGCTTTCTTCATCGAGGAATGCGATGCGGCCGAGGTGCTGAGCTTCGAGCCGATTCCCGCGATCTACGAGATGCTCGCCGAGAACATGACCCGCTTCCCGGGATCCCGCACCTGGATGGCGGGGCTTTCCGATGGGCCCGGCACCGCTGAATTCACCTACTACGAAGGCGCCGCCGCAATGTCCAGCCGTTACGCCGATCCCCAGCGCGATCACGACATGGTCAAATCGGTGCTGGGCGACATGGGCCTGAGCGAAGCCGAAGCCGACGCCCGCATCGAAGGGGACTTCCTCCCCGAGACGGTCACCTGCGAACTCGTGACCCTGTCCTCGGTGATCGACAACGAGGGTGTTGAACGGATCGACCTGCTGAAGATCGATGTCGAGCGCGCCGAACTCGACGTCCTCCGGGGGATCAGGTCCGAGCACTGGCCCCGGATCCGTCAGGTGGTGGCCGAGGTCCACGATGAAGGGGGCCGGCTGGAAGCCCTCCGGGAGCTGCTCGAGACCCAGGGGTTCGTGCTCACCATCGATCAGGAAGAGAGCATGAAGGGCACAGGAGTCTTCGTGGCCTACGCCTCGCGCCCATGAACCGGCGGTCCCCGGAGAACGGCAACTCACCGGTCGCGATCTGCATGGCGACCTACAACCCGGACCCGGAACTGTTCCGGGTCCAGGTCGAATCGATCCGTGCCCAGACCGGCTGTCAGTGGCACTGCTTCATCAGCGACGATGACTCGGGTGCGAACGCCCTCGAGGTGATCGAAGCGGTCATCGGCGACGACGAGCGCTTCACTTTCTCCCCGGCGCCCGGACGACTCGGTTTCTACCGGAACTTCGAGCGGGCGATCTCACTGGCGCCGGACGAGTACGGGCTGATCGCTCTCAGCGACCAGGATGACCGCTGGTACCCGGAAAAGCTCGAGACGCTGGTCTCGGAA
>JBBSKC010000169.1:0-2100 GCA_038256675.1 Solirubrobacterales bacterium
GACCGCGACATCGGCCCCGAGTTTCAGCGTCAGGTCTCGCTTCTCTTCGGTAGAGGCCATCGCGATGATGTTTCCCGCCCCCATCGAACGGGCGATCTGGACGGCCAGGCTTCCGGTTCCGCCCGCCGCGGCGTTGACGACTACCGACTCTCCGGGTTGCATGTTGGCCGAGATCCGGAGGATCGCGTCGGCGGTTGTGCCCTGGATCAGCAGCCCGGCGGCCTGCTCGTCATCGACCTGATCGGGAATCGGTACGAGGCGCGACTCGGGGACCACCGCGACTTCGGCGTAACCGCCGCTGGGAACGACAGCGGCGACCCGCTGTCCGTCCTCGGTTACGCCGACGAGCTCCTGTCCGGGGATGAACGGCAGTTGCTGTTTCGCCAGGTATTTGTTCTGCGTCGTGTGAGTGTCGGCGTAGTTGATGCCGGTGCGCGAGATCCGGACGAGCTTCTCCCCCGGACCCGGCGAAGGCTCGGGAAGGTCGACCAGACCCATCACTTCGGGGCCGCCGAATTCCTCTATCTGGATGGCTTTCACGGTCTGATCTTCGCACCTCACGGTTAAATCGACGCCGTCGCTCTAGGATTCCCGGCACTTGTCCTTTCCGGTCACGCGACCGGTCTTTTAGTTTCCTGAAACGAAAGGGTCCACCTTGTCGCTGACCGTTGTCGGCTCGATCGCATTCGATGCTGTCCATACGCCCTTCGGCGAACGCGAAAAGATGCTCGGCGGTTCGGCCGTGCACTTTTCCCTCGCCTCCAGCTTCTTCACCGAGGTCCGCGTGGTCGGCCCGGTGGGCGATGACTTCACGCAGACGGAGATCGACGTGCTCGAGAACCGCGGCGTGATCACCGACGACATCGAGCGGGTCACCGGCGCCCAGACGTTCTTCTGGAAGGGCCACTACGAGTTCGACCTCAACACGGCCCACACCGACGACACGCAGCTGAACGTGTTCGGCGACTTCGAACCGAAGCTCTCGGAAGCATCGAAGAACTCCGACATGCTTTTCCTCGCCAACATCCAGCCCGACCTGCAGCGCCAGGTACGGAACCAGTGCGAAGGCATCGGTTTCGCCGGTCTCGACACGATGAACCTCTGGATCGACATCGCCAAGGATTCACTGCTCGCGGCGATGTCCGAAGTCGACTGCGTCCTGATCAACGACGCCGAGATCCGGCAGCTCACCGGGGAATCGAACCTGGCCCGGGCCGCCAAAGCCGTGATGGAACTCGGCCCGTCGGCCGTGATTGCCAAGCAGGGCGAGTACGGGGCCGCCCTGTTCACCCCGGGTGGTTTCTTCGCCCTGCCCGGCTTCCCCCTGGAGGACGTCCGGGATCCCACCGGTGCCGGCGACAGCTTCGCCGGCGGCTTCCTCGGCTACCTCGATGGCGAGTGCGACACGATCGACGAGCAGGCGCTGCGCACCGCGATGGGCTACGGAACGGTCCTTGCCTCGTACAACGTCGAGGAGTTCGGCACCGAGCGGGTCGCCCGCCTCACGCGTGACGAAATCGATTCCCGGCTGGAAGCCCTGCGCGCGATGACCGCTTTCGACGTGGGGTAGCCCCTGCCAGGGCTGGCACTCCGACCAGACAGACGACGGGAACTGCGATACTGGCCGGGATAGACAATCTTGATGCGACCGGCCAAGGAGCAAATCGATGGGGACCGAAGAAAAGACCGAAGATGCGGCGGCGGCTGACGGAAGCGACGTAGCCACAGCCGAAGATTCCCTGACCGTGACCGACAACCGCACCGGTCGCACTTATGAATTGCCGATCGAGGACGACACGATCAAGGCGATGGACCTCCGCCAGATCAGGGTCCACGAAGAAGACTTCGGCATGATGGCCTTCGACCCGGCTTTCACCAATACGGCGTCCTGCCGCTCCTCGATCACCTACATCGACGGCGATGCCGGGATCCTCCAGCACCGCGGCATCCCGATCGAAGAACTCTGCGAGAAGTCGACCTTCCTCGAAGTCGCCTACCTGCTGGTCTTCGGCGCCCTTCCGACGCGTCCCCAGCTCGAATCCTGGGTCCACGACGTCACCCACCACACCATCGTCCACGAGGACATCAAGAAGTTCCTCA
>JBBSKC010000170.1:0-2070 GCA_038256675.1 Solirubrobacterales bacterium
GACCACGACGTGATTGCCGCCGGCCACCTGGAGCGTCGCCCCGGCGGGCAGTGAACCCGGCGTCTGCTCAGGCAGCCCGTCACGGACACGCACGACCTTGCCCCCGGCGACCGAATGGATCGGGTCGCCGAAGTAGGCGTAACTGGAATTGTCATTGAGCGGCCCGCTGAAGAGGCGGTCGTCGTCGTTCAACTGGACGCAATCGATCGCGAAGCGCTCCGGCACCCTCACGGTGCCGTCGATCGACAGGGTCGCGCCCCGGTGGGCATTCAGAACGCAGCAGCCGTTGACGCCGACCCACTTGCCACCACGGAGCGGTGGATCGATGCGTACCGCCTTGCGCTGGCTGACCCTGGTCCTGACTCCGGAGAAACGCTGTTTCGTGAGATCACCGGTGGCGGGGTCGGTCCAGGAGAGGGCGATGCCGTGGCTGATCCGCTTCGGAGTCTTCCGGCTGCGGTTGTAGATCGCGTCCATGATGATCATCGAGTTAGAGCCGGCAACGACCTCCGCTCCAGTTCCGCCCCCGGCGTTGTTGATGCGCCCGGCGACGTCGGCTTCGGTCATCGCTTTGCCAAGCAGGTTCTTGCCGCTACGGATGCCGATCTTTTCGATCGTCACGTCGAGGTTCGACTGGTTCACGACCTGGAGTTCATAGGCGAGGTGCATGCGGCTGTCGGCGCCGCGAACCGCGCTCGGGACTGCGAGTACGCGGAAAGCGAGGGGTTAAAGGACGGCTTTCGAGTCGGGTCTTGCGTTGGCCGCCAAGGGAGTGACCACGAAAGCGACCGCTGCCAGGATCGCCAGAAGGGGGCCCGCCGTTGCTGCCCGGATACCCACCCTGCGTGCGCTGCCCAATTGATCCCCGTCCGTTCTGACTCGATTTGCCTGATCGCCGCGACCAATGGCTCGTGACGCGGAGCGATTCTCCCGCAGGCCGGTCGGATGCGCAAGGTGGCCTGGGCGAATCCGCCTATCCGGTGGGCTGAAGGCTGCTGAGTGGCACGCCGATGATGTCGAGACGGCGGGTCAGGCCGCCGAGCGCGAAGTCGCGGAGTTCTTCGCCGCTCACGCCGAGGACCTCCGGGCCGGCCACCCCGTCGGCATTGGGCGGGGAAAGGGACTCGGCCACCGAGGGCAACAGCCGGCGCAGCATCTCCCGGACCGCATCGGCCGCCTCCGGATGGTCGCGGACCGATTCACGAAGGAACCAGATCCCGTAACCGATGTGACGGGTCTCGTCGTGATGAATCAGCGAGTAGCCCTCGACGAAACCGGGCAGGAGGTCGTGACCTTTCAGGTAACCGGTGACGAACCGGAAGGTGGTCAGGCCCAGGGTGCTCTCGAGGATCAGGTGGTAGAGGGTGATGAAACGGACCTTGGCTGCCAGGTCGGCCGGCGCAGCCAGCAGCTCCTCGTGCGCGTTCACCAGTTCGACGTCGAAGATCTGGCGAAAGGCCGGCGAGAGTTCCTCGCGGGCCCGCTCGACGTGCTCGGCGACGGCGGCCGGATCGGCGACCACTTCATCCTGGAAACGGGCGTAGAACTGCATGTGCCGCGCTTCGTCGACCTGCTGGGTCGAAAGAAAAGTCGCTTCCTCCTCCGAGCCATACGCGCCGACCAGCCCGGAGAACTTGGTGGTGATCCGTTCCTCGGCAACCATCAGGGAGGAAAGCACCCAGTGAATGAGCCGGCGGTCAGATTCGTCGAGGCCGGTCCACTGCTTTCGGTCGCGCTCCAGGTCGATCTCGAACGGGCTCCACTGCGACTCCTCCCAACGCCGATAGAGCGTCTGCGGGTCGTTCAGCTGGATCCCGTCATCGCTCACGACGGCAGGGTCGCCCTGATGATCGCCGAGGAAGCCTGGTCGTGGACCCGGTGAGTCTCTTCGATCCCGACCGTTTCAAAACCGGCGGCGAGCAGTTCCCGTTCGAACTCGTCGCGGGTAAGGGCGCCGGCGATGCAACCGGTCCACTCCTGCATGTCAGCGCGGGTCGCTTCGTCCATGTCGGGGTCGGCGATGACGTCGGAGACCGCGAACCGCCCGCCCGGGCGTAAGACCCGGGCCGC
>JBBSKC010000171.1:0-2058 GCA_038256675.1 Solirubrobacterales bacterium
AGTTGGCTTGGGTCTCCTGGTGCTTCGAAAGGCCCGCGTCCGTTTGATTCGAGACGAGCTACCTCTCGTGTGAACGTCGTGCTTGCGCGGGAGGCGTAGTAGATCGTCGCGACCTCCTCCGCGTGACCTGCCCACTCCGCGGCTTGGGCTTGATTGATCCCGCTGTCGGACCACCACGTGATCGCTGTCTTACGAAGGATCCCCGGCTGCGCGCTGGCGAGACGATCTTTCGCGGTGTCGCCGAACACTTTGCTGAGCGCAGGGATCCAGTAGTCACGTTTGAGAAGGGCGAAGTCCAAGTGGCCCCGACCTGTTGAGCTGAGCCACGTACGGCTGTTCGAGGAGTAGCCGCGCTCGCAGTGCTCGGCGAGCGCAGAGCGGACGTCCGCGATCAGTGGGACCGCCCGGTAGTCGTCGTCCTCGCGGTGTTTCAGGGGCCGTTCGCGTCGTCCGCGTTCTTCGGGCTTGAGTACCGCTCCGTAGACGGCGGCCTCGGTCTTGTGGAAGCGAATCTCCGCAGCCGCGGAGTCCCAATCGATCCACTCGGGGTGGTGCGCCACCAACTCTCCTGTCCTGGGCCCGGTCGTTCCGGCACACAAGATGAGCGAGCGGAACCGGGCGCCCCTTGGCCGACCGTCGCCCATGAGGGGGCCGAGTTGGCTAATGGCATCGGCTAGGTCGAACAATTCGTCGAGGTCGGGGACCAGGCGGTCTCGTCGCCTGGACGGTTGAGGTTTCGGGGCGAATCTTGAGGTGTCTGCCATCGGGTCTCCCGAGACCTTGCCGCTGGCAACAGCCGACTTGGCGATCATGCCCAGGGTGACCTTGAAGTGAAGCACCGTGGCCTTGCTCGCAATCTCGGGCTTGAGGACGACGTCGAGTGTCGCCTGTGATTCATCGCCCAACGCTGAGCGCAGTCGGCGTTGGTTGACAGCGGCGGTGCGAGAGTTGATGCGACTCCTTGCGACTAGTGCTGCTTTGGTGTCGTCTGAGATCCACGCCTCAATGGGAATCGACTCCCCTGCGCGCAAGTTGCCAGAGTGGAGCCGCGGGTCGCCCTCTTTGAGCCTGAGTAGTTGGATGGCGAGGTCGGCGTTGCGGCGTTGTCCGATGCGGTTCTTGTCGGCAAGGTTGGAGCTGATGGTTGGCCACCAGACCTGCTCGATGTAGGTCTCGACGGTCCAACCGGGCACAGCGGCCGCGGCCGCCGCGGGCGAGGGCGCTACAGGCACCGCCGGGTCGATGGGCCACCCCTTCGCGTCGGCCTCCCACCCTCGGTTCTTGGCGGTGATGAGCGTCTCGCGGAACTCTCTCGCCGGTCCTCGTGTCTTGAAGCTGCGACGCCTCTTCACGCCGTTCACCCTCCAGCGGACGAAGAACCCTGATGCGCCTTTCTCGGCCGCAGGGACCTCTTTGCCGCCGGGCAGGCGGCCACGCACTTCGTAGACACCCCACGAGCCGTTCATGGTCGGTCCGCCTTTGATTCGATCCAGGCACGAACATCCTCGGGGCGGAATTTTCGAACGCCATTCACGTGGATGACACGCGGAACCAACCCGGCGGCTGGACCACGAGATACCCACTTCTTGACGGTGTGGGCGGAGACATCGAGCCACACGGCGAGGTCAGCGATCCCGATGAGGGGCTCGAAAGGCACGGGCGCCTCTCGGGCGCTGGTATCGGTCATGAAGAGACGTATCGGCTGGTTGGTCTCGAAGGAGGACCACTTCGCGGTCCGAGTTGACGGCTCCGTCGAGGAGAGCGAGCTTTGCCGCGTCGCGGAAGCGGTCACAGCCGCCAGGCTGGTGTCCCCCTGGTGTCCCCAACCCTTTTTCGGCCGACGCCCGGTCGACCTCACGGGAGGTCGGCGAAAACGCAGAAACCGCAGGTCAGCGAACTGACCTGCGGTTTCACGTGCGGTGCGCCTGTAGGGATTCGAACCCCAAACCTTCTCATCCGTAGTGAGATGCTCTATCCGTTGAGCTACAGGCGCATGCCCTGCGATGTTGCTGCGAGGACTGGACGAGGATAGCCGAGGCGGGCGGCGATGGGTAAATC
>JBBSKC010000172.1:0-2006 GCA_038256675.1 Solirubrobacterales bacterium
CAGCGCCTGCATCTGGCGGGCCTCCAGGAGGTAATCCTGATCGACCGCGGGGAAGGCAGAAGAAGCTGCCGCTAGAACGTCGAGCACAACCAGAGCCTATCGCTACCATCAGGCACTGTCTGGGCGGTGATGCTCGGAGCTCTCCTGGCCATCCGATCAGCCGATTGAGACCATGCGTTCTATCGGGAGGCGGGCCTTTCTGGCGATCGCTTCGTCCACCTTGACCTCGCCGGTGAGGTCGCGCAATGAATCGCGGAGCTTCGGCAGGGTGATCATCTTCATGTACTTGCAGTAGGCCATGCGGTTGGCTTCGATCAGGTTCGCCCTGGGCGCGGCCTGCTGCATCGGATAGAGCATGCCGTTCTCGGTGGCCACGATGAAACTGCCGTCGGGGTTGTCCTTGACGTGCTCGATCATGCCCGAGGTGGAAAGCATGTGGACGCCTTCGGGATCGATGTCGCCCGAGGCGACGTATTCCATTGCCTGGGTCGAGCAACCGCACTCGGGATGGATCAGGAACTCGGCTTCGGGGTTCTCGGCCCGGGTGCGCGTGATGTCTTCCGGCCGGATCCCGGCGTGAACGTGGCATTCGCCGTCCCAGACGTGGAAACGGCTGCGCCGCTCCGGGTCTTCGGCCAGGCCGGTCTCCCGTTCGACGAACGCACCGAGCCACATGTCGGGGCCGAAGAGAATCTCCGTCTCCGGCCCGTGTTCGGCCCAGATGTGTTCGACCACTTTCACCGCGTTTGACGACGTGCAGCAGTAGTCGGTCTCGGCCTTGACTTCGGCCGATGTGTTGACGTACATGACGACCATCGCCCCGGGGAACTTCGCCTTCCATTCACGCAGCTGGTCGGCGTCGATCGAGTCGGCCAGCGAACAGCCGGCATCGAGGTCGGGGATCAGCACCTTCTTCTCGGGCGACAGGATCGAAGCGGTCTCGGCCATGAAGTGCACTCCGCAGAATTCGACGATTTCGGCGTCGGCGGCCGCCGCCTGGCGCGAAAGCCCGAGCGAGTCACCGATATAGTCGGCGACGTCCTGGACTTCCGGCAGTTCGTAGTTGTGAGCGAGAATTACCGCGTTCCGCTCGACCGCGAGGTCCCGGATCTCCGCGCTCAGCTCGGTGATGACCCCTGGATCGAGGGGTGCCGGCAGGCCCGGCTGGATGACTGGGAGTTCGGTTGCCATGAATCGATTCTACGACAGTGGGTTCACCAGCAAGGAGACATCCAGGCTGGGTGCGGAATGGGTCAGTGCTCCGATCGAGATGAAGTCGACCCCGGTTGCCGCCACCCCGGCGACGTTGGCGAGAGTGATGCCGCCCGATGCCTCCAGACTGGTCGCTCCTCTTGCGTCGTCCCGGGCCGCCACCGCGACCGTCAATTGGTCGACGCCCATGTTGTCAAGCAGGATCTGGTCGGCTTCGGCCCGGAGCGCGGCGGCGACCTCGTCGAGCGTCTCGGCTTCGACCTCGATCCTGAGGTCAGGTGAAGCCCGTCGGGCCGCGTCGACCGCTGCCTCCACCCCGCCCGCCATCGCAATGTGGTTTTCCTTGATCAGTACCGCGTCGAACAGGCCGAACCGGTGGTTCATCCCGCCGCCCCACGAAACGGCCCGCTTCTCGAGCAAACGCATTCCCGGCGTCGTCTTGCGGGTGTCGAGTATCTTGGCGCGGGTCCCGGCCACGGCGTCGACGAACAGCGCGGTGACGGTCGATATCCCCGACAAGTGACCAAGGAAGTTGAGGGCCACGCGCTCGCCGGCCAGGAGGGCGCGGGCCGGTCCCTGAACCAGCGCGACGTCGCGCGGCACCGAGTCGTGCCAGTGGCCCTCGATCACCGTGCGGTCCATCTCGGTGGCGCCGGTCCGGC
Source organism: Solirubrobacterales bacterium (assembly GCA_038256675.1). Lineage (GTDB taxonomy): Bacteria > Actinomycetota > Thermoleophilia > Solirubrobacterales > 70-9 > 67-14. The sequence continues at coordinate 1,875 of JBBSKC010000172.1, forward strand.
GGAAGACTTCTTCGACGATGTCGAGTCCGCAGATCACACCCGGTTCCTTCTGGATGACGTGAGCCTGGGCCTGAAGTTCCGCCGGAACGGTGGCCTCGGCGGTGACGTCGCCGGATCCGATGTCCTCCTCCA
>JBBSKC010000173.1:0-1958 GCA_038256675.1 Solirubrobacterales bacterium
CCAACGCACGTTCACTGGTCGGCGGGAAGACTCAGCTGATCGCGATCTCGATGCCTGGCATCGGGCCCTATCCCGAAATAATGGGTTCGGACCAGTACTTCTTCCGCCTGCTCGGAGCGGCCGCATCGAAGGCACTTGAAACGGACCACGGCCTGTTGATCATCGCGGACAAGCCGGACCGGGTTGCGGTGGACGGCGCCGTCGTCGTCGATCCGTCCGTCGACGACCCGACGATCGAAGCCTTCGACAGGATCGGGCTCCCGGTGGTCACGATCGGTCGGCGGGTCGATGACGACGTCAAGCCCGAAACCAGGCTGGTCGTCGACAACGATTACCTGGGGGCGACCAGTGACATGCTCGACCACCTCCGGGAACGCGGCTCGAAATCGATCACCCTCCTGGCGGCCGAACCGATCGATTCGTTCCAGCGCGACAGCATCGACTCGTACATGGACTGGTGCACGCGCCACGATGTCGAGTCGCGGGTCGTCATGGCCGACCGTCCGCTCGGTCCGGATACCGCCAAGGCGGCCCGGAACGTGCTCGCCGGACCGGACCGGCCGGATGGGGTCTACGCGACCGTCGACACCCTGGCCGAGGCCCTGCTGAGCCAGGCCGAAGAAGAAGGCCTGAGCGTGCCTGACGACATCCGGATTTCGACCATCAGCGACGGCCACATCGCCAACTCGACTTTGCCGAGACTCACGACGATCGACGAAAAGCCGGTCGAGCTCGGCGAAGCGGCGGTCAACATGCTGATCGAGGCAATCGAGAATCCGGAATTGGCCCCGGCCCATGTCCACGTGGACACGGAACTGATCGTCCGAGACTCGACAGCCTGACCTGATCCATAAGATCAGCCCCATGGACTTTGACTTGAATGACGAGCAGCGACTGCTCAGGGAGACGGTTCGGGACTTTGCGCGGAATGAGGTCGCGCCGGTTGCCGAAGAACTCGATCGCACGAAGACTTTTCCCTACGAGATCGTGCAGAAGATGGCCGACCTCGACCTGATGGGGATTCCTTTCCCGGAGGAGTACGGCGGTGGTGGCGGTGACATCCTGTCCTACGCCCTCGCGGTCGAGGAACTCGCCCGAATCGACTCGTCGGTGGCGATCACCATGGCCGCCCACATCTCGCTCGGAACCACCCCGATCTACAACTGGGGGACCGACGAGCAAAAGGACGAGTGGATGCCCGTCCTCACGTCGGCGAAGAAGCTCGCCGCGTTCGGACTGACCGAGCCGGAAGCCGGCTCGGACGCCGGCAATACCAAGACCCGCGCCGTGCTCGACGGCGACGAATGGGTGATCAACGGCGCCAAGCAGTTCATCACCAACTCCGGCACCGACATCTCCGGCTGCGTCTCGATCACCGCCGTCACCGGTGAAGACGACCGCGGACGGGTCGAGATTTCGAATTTCATCGTGCCGAACGGCACCCCTGGCTATACCGTCGAGAAGGCCTACCGGAAGATGGGCTGGAATGCCTCCGACACGCACCCCCTGAGCTTCGACGACGTGCGCCTGCCGAAGTCAGCGATGCTCGGCCCGCAGGGACAGGGCTTCAAGCAGTTCCTGAACATCCTCGACGGCGGCCGCATCGGCGTTGCCGCGATGTCCGTCGGCGTCGCCCAGGGCGCTCTGGACGAAGCGATCAAATACGCGAAGGAACGCCAGGCGTTCGGCCAGTCGATCTCCAAGTTCCAGTCGATTCAGGCGAAGATCGCCGACATCTCGTCCCAGCTCGAGGCCGCCCGCCTGCTCACCTACAAGGCGGCGATCATGAAGGACCGCGGTGAGAACTTCACCCTGACCGCCGCCCAGGCCAAGCTGATCACCGGCCGCCTGGCGGTCAGGGCGACGGAAGAAGCCGTCCAGATCCACGGCGGTTACGGCTTCATCGAGGAGTACCCGGTCTGCCGGTTCTACAGAGACGCAAAGATCCTCACAATCGG
>JBBSKC010000174.1:0-1904 GCA_038256675.1 Solirubrobacterales bacterium
AACAGCGTGCAGTCGCGGTCGGCCTCTCCCGACGGGTCCTGCTCGAGGACCCGGTTGCTGGGCCCGGACTGGGTCTTTCGGTCGACGTCACCGACCGAGAACCCTTCGTCGTTCAACTTCGAAACCGCCTGGTCGAGGCTTTCCCCGGTGACGTCCGGCACTCGGACGCTGTTGTCCCGGGTCGCAGCGAAGACGATGAAGAGGAGGATCAGCGCCGCCAGTGCAGCGAACCACATCCATTTCTTCGAGTCCTTCTCGGGCTCGACATACCCGGCCATCGGATCCGCCATGGCCGCGTCGAGCGCGTCGATGAAGCTGTCGGCATCGGGGAAACGCTCGTACGGCTCCCTGCGCAGCGCCCGGAGGACAACCGCGTCGAGCGCCGGCGAGACCGAAGGGTTCCAGGCACTCGGTGGCACCGGTTCCTCCTGCATCTGCCGGAGCGCGACCGCGACCGCGCTTTCGCCTTCAAACGGGACACGGCCGGTCAGGCATTCGTAGAGGACCACGCCGACCGCGTAGAGATCCGACTGGGGCCCGACCTCGAGGCCCTGGGCCTGTTCCGGAGAGAGATAATGGGCGGTGCCCATCACCGAACCGGTCTCGGTCATGTCGGAGACGCCGGCCCGGGCGATGCCGAAGTCGGTCACGGTGGCGAGGCCGGTCTCGTCGACGATCACGTTCAGCGGCTTGAGGTCGCGATGGATCACGCCATGGCGGTGCGCGAAACCGGCCGCTTCGAGGATCTGCCGGACGATCGCGACCGACTCTGGCGGAGTCAGGCCGACCTGGATCAAGTCACGCAGGGTGCGTCCATCGAGGTAGGCCATGGCGATGTAATAGGTGTCTTCGACCTGGCCGCGGTCGAAGATCGAGACGATGTTGACGTGCTGGAGCCCGGCGGCGGACTCGGCCTCGCGCCGGAAGCGCTCGATGAACTCGGGGTCGCGGGCGAAGTGCCCGTGCAGCACCTTGAGTGCCACGCGGCGCGGCAGGCTGAGGTCCTCGGCGAGCCAGACGTCGGCCATGCCGCCGGAACCGATCAGCGCTTCGATCCGGTACCGGCCGTCGATCACATCTCCTTCGCGCGGACGACTCACTTCAAAAGCTCATTTCGACGTAGTCATTGGTCGCCGATCAAGGTCTGCATCACACCAGCCGCGATCGGAGCTGCCACCGTACCGCCCTGCCCGTCGGTGCACTCGACCGTGGCGGCCACCGCAATCTGCGGGTCATCCGCCGGCGCGAAGCCGACAAACCAGGCCTGGTTCGGCAGTGCGCCGCAGCGCTCCTGGTCGGGGACCTCGGCCGTGCCGGTTTTACCGGCGACGTCGATGCCGCTGAGCGCGGCCGCAGTACCGGTGCCTTCGTTGACGACCGCCTTCATCGCTTCGGTCAGCGTCGCGGCACTGTCTTCCGACATCACGTCCGACTGTTCGTCCGGGTCCATCGTGTCGAGGGTCCGGCCGTCGATGTCAAGGACTTCCTGCCAGATCCGGGGCTTCATCAGCTTGCCGCCGTTGGCGATCGTCGCAGCGACCTCCGCCATCTGGATCGGCGTGGTCAGCAGCCTCTCCTGACCGATCGCGATCCGCGAGATGTCGACTCCTTCTCCGGGCTCGAGCAGCCCGTCAGGGCCGAACACGCCACTGATCGCGACCTGGGACTCCGGCAGGTCGATCTGCGGCTTCGCGTTGAAGCCGAACTTGTCCATGTACTCGTAGAGGGTGTCCTCGCCGACCTTGCGGCCCAGCTTGGCGAAGAAGGTATTCACCGAGTTGGTCAGCGCAGTTTCGACCGGAATCTCACCGTAATCGTTGAGGTCGGCGTTCGCAAGTTCCTGACCCTGGATATTGAGCGTCGACGGTGAATCGATCAGCGCGTCGGCATCGATAGCTCCACTG
>JBBSKC010000175.1:0-1817 GCA_038256675.1 Solirubrobacterales bacterium
CGACGACCTGCCCGCCTTCCTGGTCAATCCCACGAAGAGCCTCGAGGACAGCGATGCTGCCCGTGATGCACTGGTCGACGTTCGATCGATCAACTCCAGCAAGTCGGCGCAGCAGCTGGCCAACGGGGTGGCCGCGGCGGATGAGGAGCCGGCGTCACCGGAGTCGGACCTGCCCGTCCTCGGCACGGCACCCGAGTTCGCCGGGAACCAGGAATGGTTCAACACGCCCGGAAACACTCCGCTCACCCTCGATTCGCTGAAAGGGAGGGTGGTCCTGGTCGACTTCTGGACCTACAGCTGCATCAATTGCATACGCACCCAGCCGTACCTCAAGGCTTGGGACAAGCGGTACCGCGACAAGGGTCTGACGATCGTCGGCGTCCACACTCCCGAGTTTCCGTTCGAGAAGGATGCCGGCAACGTGGAAGAGGCGATCGAAAGCGCGGGTCTTCAGTATCCGGTCGCCCAGGACAACGACTTTGTCACCTGGGATTCTTACGCGAACCAGTACTGGCCGGCCGAATACTTCATCGACGGCACCGGACAGGTGCGATACGCCCATTTCGGCGAGGGCGAGTACGACAAGAAGGAGCAGGTGATCCGGGAACTCCTGGCGGAAGCGGGGCGGAATCCGGGCAAGGGTGAATCCGAGGCTTCCGGTCAGACGATCTCGGGCGGCGTCACGACCCCCGAGAGCTACCTCGGCTCGGCCAGGGCCCAGAACTTCTCCAACGGAACCATCCTCGACGGCGTCCGCGACTTCGGTGACCTGAAGACCCCCGGTCAGGACGAGCTTTCCTACGGCGGCGAATGGAACATCTCGCCTGACTTCGCCACCGCCAACGGCGGCGAAGTGGAACTCAAGTTCGGCGCCAAACGGGTATTCCTCGTGCTCGGGTCGCCGGGCGAGCCACGCACGATGGAGGTGATGCTCGACGGGCAGCCGATCCCCGCCGCCGACCAGGGCAAGGACGTGAAGGACGGGACTGTCACGATCGAGGACGAGCGCCTCTACAGCCTGGTCGACATGCCCGACGCGGGCAAGCACACCCTGACGCTCGCTCCGGAGTCCGGGGTGAAGGCTTACGCCTTCACTTTCGGCTGAGCCCGGCCGCCGGGCGAGGGTACTAACCCGGGCTGAGGCGGCCGGATTCGTCCGGCAGCGGTTCGACCGACCAGGTGACCTCGAAGGAATCGAGACCGGCGAGGAAGCTCTCTGCTTCGAAAGCCTGCGCCGGAGCGAGTCCGCCGGTGCCGCGCAGGCCGCCTGATGCGGCCAGAGCTGCGCCCTTGACCAGCAGCGCCGCGGTCAGGCCGTAGACGTCCCGGCCGCTGATCGTGCCGCGCCGGACGCGGTCCCCGGCGACTGCTTCACAGTCGATGGTCCAAGTGGAATTCGCCCGGGCGTCGGCTTCGGCCCCTTCGGGCAGCCGGTTGACCACCTTGCTCGCAAGAGACTTGAAAGGGGTGCGCATTGCGAGACTGGCCGGGCGCATGATCACCGGTGCGAGCCGGGACAGGGGACCGGGAACGATCGAGCCGGCGCTCAGCATGGTCTCGACCCGCTTCGTCTCGACGTGACGCGGCACGGTCACGTGCTCGCCGGCCGGGTACCGAGCCATCGCCTGTACTCCGAGTGGGCCGCTGAAATCGAATTTCCCCCGGCTGATCGACTGGTCGGCGGGCCGGAGGTCGTCATTGCGCCACTCCAGGTCTGAGCCTTTCATCATGTCGAGCGCCGAGAGCATCGTGCCGCGGGTCGGCTGCATCTTCGCGGCGTAGGCGAGCCGGATCGTTTCGAGGTCGCCCATCCCGAG
>JBBSKC010000176.1:0-1649 GCA_038256675.1 Solirubrobacterales bacterium
CCAGCCTTCCTGGGGCCTCGCCTCGACCAGGATGCCGGCGACTTTGCGTCCCTCGATCCAGACGTCGTTCGGCCACTTGACTTCGGCCCGCTCGACCCCAAGCGCCTCGACCGCTTCGCAGACCGCGACCCCGACCTGGAGGGGCAGGGTGCTCGGCACTTCGATCGTCCGTCGGAGGACGAACGAGTACGCGAGGGCGCCTTCCGGTGTCGCCCAGGGTCGGCCTTGCCGGCCGCGCCCCTCAGTTTGCGAATCACTCGTTACCAGGGTGCCCGATCCGGCACCGGCCTCGGCCAGCCGCCGGGCCTCGGTGTTGGTCGACCCGATCGAGCGATAGTGAAGGTGGGGCCGGCCAATCAGCATGAAGCGCGGTTGCTGATCAAGGGAAGAGGAACGATTCGCAGTTCGAGTCTTCGTCGCTAAGGTCGACTTGAGCGAGATCTTTGCCGCGGCCGCAATCGACAAACTCTGCCTGCCGATCGATGGCGTCGATGTCGTCACGGCCGCCGCCGCCACTGAATTCGTCGGTACCCGGGCCACCGATCAGGAGGTCGCCCCCACCTAGCCCGAGAAGGCTGTCGAAGCCGGACCCACCGTCGAGGATGTCGGGCCCGTTGCCGCCCCGTATCTGGTCGTTTCCCTGCTCTCCGTAAACAGTTAGCGAAGTTCCAGTCAGGGGACCGTCGAAGAACGAGAAACCATCGCCATAGAAGAGGTCGTTACCCGCGCCCAGCAAGCTGATCAAGCTCGTGTTCTTCGCGTAGATCCGTGCGTCAATACCATTGTTGGCGGGTTCGGGACCGAAATCGAGCCCCACGGCCCGGCCGATATTGCCGGCCAGGATCGCGTCAGCATCGTTAGTTCCAACCGCAGCAAATATCACCGATTTCCCGGACGCGCGGATCGCGATGCCGGAGCCACCATCGGCATAGGACCGGGTGCCCGGCGCGAAGTCGAGCGGCTGGACCAAGGTGAAGTTGGTGTTTCCGGCCCGCCGAGGGGCCTTGTAGTTGATGCGGTCGAGGTTGGTCACGGTCGGTTTGCGCCCGGCACACCTGAGCGTGCGCATGCGCTTGTCGTCGGTCACGCGGATCCGCCCGCCCGGCGTCACTCTGACGGCGGTCGACTCCTCGGCCCGATTGACCCTGATGTCCAGGCGGTTCCCGGCCAGTCCAGGCTTGCCGGCCTGCGCGTAGGCGCACTTGATCGCGCGAGCTTCGGCGGTGCCGACGGCGGCTCCGAAGGTTCCGGCCACCAAGGCCAAGCCGATCAGCGCCGTCTTCCAGTTCTTGGTTTTCCCTGCCTTCATTTTGCGATCCTACTGCGGAAGCTCCTGTCACGACTGATCTGAAAGCAATGCCTCGAGCAACCCGTCGATGTCGTGGCGGGTTGCTTCGATCGCCACCTCGAGGCCGGCTTCACGAATCGCCTCGGAGGTGATCGGTCCGATCGAGACCAGCTTTGCTCCAGCGGGCAACCCGTCCGTCATGACCTCGATCAGGCGATTGACGGTCGAGGCCGAAGTGAAAGTGATGTAGTCGGCTGAGGCGGCGGCTTCGAGGGCCGCCGGATCCGGAGCTTCGGCGACGGTCCGGTAGAGCGGCATCACGTCGACCACGGCGGCATTGCGGTCGCGCAGCGTCTCCGGC
>JBBSKC010000177.1:0-1637 GCA_038256675.1 Solirubrobacterales bacterium
ACGTCGACTCGGCCTCGACCTGGCCCTTGGAGAGGACGATGGTCATCGCCGGCACGAAGATGATTCCGCCACCGACGCCGATCAGGCCGGCGACGATACCGCCGATCATGCAGAGGATTCCGGCGATCGCGAGATCCATCAGGGCACCAGCATGTAGATCGCGACCCCGATCAGGAGCAGGGCAAAGAGGAATGAGACCGCTTTTTCGGAGATGCGCTGCTGGATGGCGGTTCCCGCGACGACGCCGACGATCGCCGGCCCGGCCAGGATCAGGCCGGTCTCGACGTCGACGTTCCCGTAGATCCCGCCCTGCATCCCGGCGGCTAGCAGGGCGATCACGATGATCGCCGCGAGGCTGGTTCCGGTGGCCAGCCGTTCGCCGTAAGCGAAGAACGCGATCAGCATCGGAACTATCACGGTGCCGCCTCCGACCCCGAACAGTCCACTGAAGGCACCCGCAACGGTGCCCACCGCAGCTAAGCTCCATATCCGGCGGGAATCCATCCCGGCGATACTACGACCATGAGCAGCTCAGACTCCCCTCTCTCATTCCTGCTTGACGAGCCCGGTCGCTCAGCCCTGACGAGCGACATCGACGGGACCCTCTGCCGAATCGTGGATCGGCCCGAGAAGGCAAAGGTCCCTGACCGTGCCCGCAAGACGCTGGAGGCGCTCAGCCACCGGCTGGCGATGGTCGCCTGCATCACCGGCCGACCCGCGCTGACCGCGCGCAAGATGGTCGGCGCCAACAGCGTCGTCTATTTCGGTAATCACGGGCTCGAACTGCTGAGTCCCGGACACGACGACCCCCGGCTGCTGCTCGAGGGTGAAGATGCCGACCGTGCCAAGCGCTTCGTCGCCGCGCACGACAACGTGTTCTGGGTCGAAAAGAAGATCCGGCTCGAGGACAAGGGGCCGATCCAGGCGCTCCATTGGCGTGGTGCCGGTGTTCGCACCGAGGACTTCGTACGGATCATCGCCGACCACGCCGGGGCCGCTGGCCTCGACACTCACTGGGGTCGCAAGGTCATGGAGCTCCGCCCACCCGACATGGAGGGCAAGGCCGGGGCGGCGGCGGAATTGATCACCGGCTGGAAGATCGAGAACATGGTCTTCGCCGGTGACGACCAGACTGACCTCGACGCCGTGCGGCGCCTGCAGAAGATGAAGGCCGACGGCGAGATCAAGAACCTGATGATCGTCGCTGTCGATTCCGACGAAGGCCCGCCGGAGCTGATGGAGATCGCTGACCACGTGGTCGCCGGGCCCGACGAGTGGATCGACATGATCGAGGACCTGGCCGCCCTGGCGGGCTGAATGCCTTTCGCCGAGCTGCTGCGCTCAACCGTCTTCCTCACCGCCGGCGGCGCAACCGCACTGGCGACAGTCGCCGTGATCGGCGCGCAGCGCGACTACGACTCGACCGTCCTGCTCGTCGGTGCGGTCTGGTGGATCACCGCTACCTGGATCGGCCTTTCGATGGGTGAGTCGGGGAAGACCAACGAGTCGATGCGGGAGGTCCTGGCAAATTCGAGGTCGGTCACTCCCGAGGGCAAGCAGGCCTCGCTGGAGGAGCCGGGGCGGATCGCCTGGGGCCGGCTCTGGCCGATCCTCGCGGCGGTCGTCACGGCCGGCGG
>JBBSKC010000178.1:0-1607 GCA_038256675.1 Solirubrobacterales bacterium
GCGATCCGGTAGCCACGGCGAAGACCACGGCGAGGGCGGCTGCGAGTCCGAATAGTGCCGTGATGAACCCGTGCTTTTCGAGCAGGTCGACCGTGGCGATCACGTTGCCGAGCTGGTCCTCGAGCGCGTAGGCGGAAACCACCTGGGAGACGATCACGATCAGGGCGCCGAGGAGGGCGGTGATCGCGGTGAGCCGGGCCATGCCGGCCGACGCCTGGTTCATGCCCGGGATCCGGTCGCGGGACTGTTGACGGCGCTGCGCCGCCGGGCCCGGGATTTCTGCGTGGCGGGCGCGTCGAACATCAGGCCGATGCCGGAGACCAGCAGCACTGCTCCGGCCCCTACTTCGAGCCAGAACCCGGAAAGCAGCACTGCCTCGACGCCGGTGTAGGCGAGCTCGGCGTCGGCGGTGTCGAGTCCGGCCGGCAGGTCGATCAGCAGTGCGACACCGAGCGCCCCGGCGCCCGCCAGGAGCAGCACCAGCCCGGTTAAGCGTTTCCTGGTGAGTGCGGCACCAGCGGCTGCGAGCACGGCGAGTGCTCCGCCCACGACCAGCAGCAGCGAATGGTTGTCAATCGGAGTCTCGGTTTCGAGGCGGGGGGCCTGGGTGATCTCCTGGACCTCGACGTACCCGGCCTGTCCGGCTTCGATCGCCCGGAAGTCGAGGAACTGCGAAACGATCAGGAGGCCGCCGGCGGCAAGGGCGATGACGATCAGGCCACGTCGCGTCGTGACCACCCGGTCCAGGGCGAGCAGGACCCGGCCGATCGCCCGGAGGAGGACGCCGGCGAGGGCAGCGACCATGATCGCGCCGCGGCCGATGGCGCGCAGAAGCCCGGCCAGGCCGGAGACGATGACGCCGCCGAGCGGCTTGATCCGGTCGAATCCGCTCAGCACGCTCCGGCCCAGGAAGTTGAAGGTGCGCTGGACCTCGTTGCCCGTGGCCCGCAACCCGCGCGAGAGCACGTTGCCGGTGACCGGCCGCCGCCGCTTCTTCTTCTGGGTCCGCCGGCGTTGCCGCGCCTCGATCCGCTGCTTCTCCGTGAGGCCGCCGCCCGTCCCGGCCGACTTTCCTTCGGCACGCTTTCGCTCCTGGAGGCGCTGCGAGGCCTGTCCGGGTTCCGGCGTGCCGGTATCCGGCTTGCCGGTCAGGGACTCGACCCGGTCTTCGGCAGGGGATTTCCCTTGTCCCGCTTTCGCGTCTGGCTCTTTATGCGGTTCTGCCGATTCCAACTCCACCCTCCACAGGCACTCACAAGGATCGGGTCCTGACGTCTGTTTCCCCGCTTCGCGCGGAAGACAGGCGGCGAGACCCTGGGACTGGCAGGTTATCCGTTGGTCAGGCTGAAACCGAGTGCTCCGGCTCTGGTATAGTCGTCCGTCGCTCGGGCAGGCCTCGCACGCTGCGGGGCTTTTTTTTGGCCTGGAGCCGATTTCGGCTCTTGAGAACTTCTAAAGAAACTTCGAGAAACAAGAGAAACCATGCCGCGCGATTTCACACTAGATAAGACCCGGAACATCGGGATCATGGCTCACATCGACGCCGGCAAGACGACGACGACCGAGCGCATCCTTTATTACACCGGCAAGACCCACAAGATCGGCGA
>JBBSKC010000179.1:0-1564 GCA_038256675.1 Solirubrobacterales bacterium
GACACGGCAGTCGGTCTGGAGCCTGGCCGGGCCGATGCGGGAAGCCTCAAGACTGAAAGAGCTCGCGGGGTCCGGATACCCGCTGGCCCGCGCCATCGGGGCCACCGCCGGCGCTCGCAGGGAGTCGCGCGGAGGTCATCGGCGCTCGGACTTCCCCGAAACCGACGCGGCACTCGACCAACATCACCTGATCTACCGGCCAGATGGTTCGATCGAGCTGAAGCGGTGGGACTGACCCTAGGGTCTCGCCGCCTTGTATCCGCGCGAAGCGTGGATCAAGACGTCAGGACCCGATCCTTGAGGAACACCCGGCCCCGGTCGAGGGCCGCATGAGCAGCCTCGATCCGGTCGAGATCCAGATCGTCGCCGGGGCCCTGGCCTCCGCCTGCGAAGAGATGGGCGCGGTGCTGATCCGCTCAGCCCATTCGGCGAACATCAAGGAGCGGCGGGACTGCTCCGCCGCCGTGTTCGACGCGGCCGGCGAGATGGTGATGCAGGCCGAGCACATCCCGGTCCATCTCGGTTCGATGCCGGCCTCGGTCCGCGCGGTCGCGGACCGGGACCATCAGCCCGGTGTCTCGTGGTTCCTCAACGACCCTTACGCCGGCGGCACCCACCTGCCCGACATCACGGTTGTCACCCCGGCGTTCGACGATGCAGGCACTTTGCTCGGTTTCGCCGCCAACCGCGCCCACCACGCCGACGTCGGTGGTCGCCTGCCCGGCTCCATGCCGGCCGACTCGCGCACGCTGGACGAAGAAGGCGTCGTAATCTCCCCCCGGGTCATGGACGGCGAGGCGATCGAAGAGGTGATCGCGGCGATGCGCCAGCCCGATCAGCGCCGGGCCGACCTCCGCGCCCAGCTCGCAGCCAACCGGGCCGGCGTCAATCGCCTGCTCGAGCTAGCCGATCAAAGAGGAGGTGAGGGGTTCGCCGACGCGCTTCAGTCGGTGGTCGAGTACGCCGAAGCCCGGACCCGGGCGCGCATCGCGGAGATCGAGGACGGCGAATACACCGCCGACGACTGGCTGGAGGCCGTCGACGGCGACCTCGAGCTCAAGCTGACCGCTACGGTCAGCGGCGAGACCATCCGCTTCGACTTCACCGGATCCTCGGACCAGGACACCGGCAACCTCAATTGCCCGATTTCGGTGACCGCCTCCGCCTGCTATTTCGCGGTAAGGGTCCTGACCGACCCCGACATACCGGCTTCGTCCGGCGCCTACCGTCCGGTCGAGGTGGTCGTCCCGGAGGGCACGTTGCTCAACGCTGTTTCACCGGCTGCGGTCGTCGCCGGCAACGTCGAGACTTCATCCCGGGTCGCCGACCTCTGCCTGGCCGCCTTCGGCCGGGCCCTCGGCCAGGGCACGATGAACAACTTCACCCTCGGCAACGAGGGGTTCACTTATTACGAGACCCTTGGCGGCGGCCAGGCCGGATCGGCGGGCGCCGACGGCCCGAGCGCGGTTCACGTGGCGATGTCGAACACGCTGAACACACCGATCGAGGCCCTCGAGATCGAGTTCCCGATCCGCGCGGCCGAGTACTCGATTCGCCAGGGAAC
>JBBSKC010000180.1:0-1556 GCA_038256675.1 Solirubrobacterales bacterium
CACTAGAACCGGTCGAGGTCCATCACTTTCGCCCAGGCGGCGACGAAGTCGCCCACGAACTTTTCCTTTGCGTCTTCGCTCGCGTACACCTCGGCGATCGCACGCAGCTCGGAGTTCGAGCCGAAAAGAAGGTCGACCCGGCTTCCGATCCATTTGAGGTCGCCGGTTCCGTTGCTGGCCTCGTACGTTCCCGAGTCTCCGGAAGTCGGCTTCCATGTGGTGCCCAGGTCGAGCAGATTCACGAAGAAGTCGTTGGACAGCGACTCCGTTCCGGAAGTCAGGACTCCCTGGGAAGAGCCGTCGTAGTTTGCTCCGAGGACCCTCAGGCCACCGATCAGGGCGGTCATTTCGGGTGCGGTCAGGGTGAGCAGGTTAGCGCGATCGACCAGCAGGTACTCGGCGGGCAGCCGGTGTTCGCCCTTGAGGTAGTTGCGGAACCCGTCCGCGGTCGGTTCGAGTGCTTCGAAGGACTCGACGTCGGTCTGGTCCTGGGACGCGTCGCCACGCCCGGGGGTGAATGGGACGTCGACTTCCTGGCCGGCATTCCTGGCGGCCTGCTCGATCGCTACGCATCCCCCGAGCACGATCAGGTCGGCAAGCGAGACCTCCTTTCCGCCTGCGTTGGAGTTGTTGAACTCCGATTGGATGCCTTCGAGAGTGCTCAACGCTTTGGTCAGCTCTTCGGGCTCGTTGACCTCCCAGCCGTTCTGGGGCTCGAGACGGATGCGGGCGCCGTTGGCGCCGCCGCGCTTGTCGCTGCCGCGGAACGTCGATGCCGACGCCCATGCCGTGGAGACCAGGCGGGAGAGAGTCAGGTCAGAGGACAGGATTTGCGCCTTCAGTCCGGCGATGTCCTCGGCCCCGATCAGCTCGTGGGTGGCCTCGGGCACGGGGTCCTGCCACATCAGCTCCTCATCCGGCACCTCGGGTCCGAGGTAGCGCGAGATCGGACCCATGTCGCGGTGGGTCAGCTTGAACCAGGCGCGCGAGAATGCGTCCGCGAATTCATCGGGGTTCTCGAGGAAGCGGCGGGAGATCTTTTCGTAATCCGGGTCGAACCGGAGCGCGAGATCCGTGGTGAGCATGGTCGGAGCGTGGGTCACGTCGGGATCGTGGGCATCGGGCACGGAATCTGCGCCGACACCATCTTTCGGCTTCCACTGGGACGCGCCGGCGGGACTCTTGACCAGTTCCCATTCATTCCCGAACAGGATCTCGAAAAAGGTGTGGTCCCACGCGACCGGGGTATTGGTCCAGGCGCCTTCGAGCCCGCTGGTGATCGTGGCGCCACCGGCACCGCTGCCATACGAGTTCTTCCAGCCGAGGCCCTGCTCCTCGAGCGGGGCGGCCTCGGGTTCGGGGCCGACATGCTCCTCGGGGTCGGCGGCGCCGTGGGTCTTGCCGAAGGTATGGCCACCGGCGATCAGCGCGACCGTTTCTTCGTCGTTCATCGCCATGCGGCGGAACGTCTCACGGATGTCGACTGCCGAAGCGAGCGGATCCGGGTTGGCGTTCGGGCCTTCCGGGTTCACGTAGATCAGGCCCATCTGGACGGC
>JBBSKC010000181.1:0-1511 GCA_038256675.1 Solirubrobacterales bacterium
CCCGCAATCCGGAAAAGGCGAAAGATCTGGAGGAGGCCGGCTGCGAGGTCATCAAGGCCGATGTTCTCGAGCCGGAATCGCTCGGACCGGCGATGGAAGGGGTCGGGGTCGCGTATTACCTGGTCCATTCGATGGGTCGTGGGGCGACGGAGGACTTCGCTGAGACAGACCGCCGGGCCGCGACCAACTTCGCCAAGGCAGCGAAAGAGGCCGGGGTGGAGCGGATCATCTACATGGGCGGCCTCGGGGAAGGCAAGTCGAAGCATCTGAGGTCCCGTCAGGAGACCGCCGAGGCGCTTGTCTCGACCGGCCTGCCGATGACCTACCTGCGGGCTGCGGTCGTGCTCGGCGGCGGCAGTGAGTCGTTCCGAACCGTCTATTACCTGGTCAAACGCCTGCCACTGATGGTCACGCCCCGCTGGACCACCACCCGTACCCAGCCGATCGCGGTCGATGACGTGGTGACCTACCTGGCGGAGTCCCGCAACCTGACCGGCGAAGACGCCGACCGGACGATCGAGCTCGGCGGACCGGACGTGACTACTTACGGCGGAATGATGGACAAGATGGCCGAGGCCATGGACCGCCGCGCGCCGCGCCGGGTTGCCGTTCCGCTTCTGACCCCCGGCCTGTCTTCACTCTGGATCGGCCTTGTGACCCCGGTCGACACCGGGGTCGCGCGCCCTCTGGTCGAAGGTTTGTCCACCGAGACTGTGGTCGAAGACCCGTCCGGCATGAAACTTTTCGACGTCGAGACGACCGGGCTCGACGAAGCCATGGCAGCCGCCGTCGCCGAGATGGAAGCCTGAGGGCGTTCAGTCGCTGCCGGGCAAAGAGTCCGGATCCTCGCCCTGCTTCAGCACTTCATCCGGCAGGTCCTCGAGTGACTTGAGGAATCCCTTCGTCACCCAGATGTGGGTGCGCAGCTGGGTCTGCGAGTAGATCCAGGTGCCGAGGCGGGCGAACCAGCGGGAGCCGCGTATCCAGGGATAGAAGTTGGAAACCTCGGAGGTGACCACCAGCCTCTGGCGGCCCGGCCGGCCTTCGCATTCGCCGGAATGTTCGACCGCGATCCGCAGGAATCCCTCGTCACGGCCGGCGCGGGCGACCAGCAGGCCCCGTTCGATCGGCCAGGTGACAGAGGCCTCGTCGCCGCCGGTCTGGAACTCGGGTGACCGGAAGGTCAGAAGGGGGATCCGGCGTGAAACCAGGACGACCGTCTGGGAGCCAGGTTCGTACGAAACACGGATTGCGCCCAGCGTCCGCCGGCGAATGAACTGCCAATAGGAGCGGGCGAGGAGTTCGAGCGTTGAAGGCGTCCAGATCTGTTCGAAAACTTCCTGGTCGACGGTGATCACTGCCTTCTGGGTGCACTTGACCCCGCCGCTGGTGGCCAGTCCGTGCCGGACCGGGTCCGGCAGCAGCTCGATCTCCACGCTCACCGACGCCGGCGTCGGGAGTCGAGGGGGATCACGTCGCTCTGGTCCGGTGCGTCTGGATCATCCGCAGCA
>JBBSKC010000182.1:0-1506 GCA_038256675.1 Solirubrobacterales bacterium
CCGGCGCCGGATGGGTTCGATCAGCACTTCGCCGATCAGCAAGGCGATGATCGCGCCGAAGACCGCCGCCAGCACGAGCACGATGACCTGCTGGACCCCTTCTTCGATGGCCAGGCCGGCCGTGGCCAGGACTCCGCAGGGCTCTCCAGACGGGCAGTCCCAACTCCAGCGCCCGTCGAGGTAAGCTGAAGGGGAGGGTGCCGAGTTGACGGTGTCGACCTCCATTCCCTCGCCGAGGGTGAGTGAGGCCGAAGACCCGGAGCCGCCTTCGATCACCGGCATCTGGAGGTAACAGGAGAGCACGCTGCGCCTGGCGCTCGGATCACTGAGGGTGAACTTGCCGACACCATCCAGATTCAGCTTGATCGGCCGGCGGCCGTCATCTTCCGACCGGATCGTCGCGGCGAGCGCCCCGGGCCGGACTCCACCGACCTGGATCGTCCCGGTCGCCGGATCGCCACATTCATCGAGATCGAGGTTCACGACCGTTCGACCGGCAGAGCCGCTGACCGTGATCACCGGGGGCCGGTCTTCCGGGGGCCGGTGCTGGTTGAGGGTCAGGGCGGCCGAGACGATGACGAAGAACATGCATCCGAACGCGAAGGAGATGCCCAGCCGGATTGCGAAATAGCGGAGGGGGTGGGTGACCATCTCGCCCCAGCGCCGGCCCTTTCGCCTCTTCGGAATCATCAGCAGCAGGGAGGATCCGCAGATCGTCAGGAAGACGAACAGCACGACATACAGCGAGGCTTCGGTCACGTCGGTCAGGGTCATCGAGGACCTTCACTCTAAAAGCCAATAGGCTTCCGCCGTTCTCAGCCACTTACCGGAGGCATACACATGACCAGGTTTCGTCTCGTCCTTTTTCTCATCCCCGTGCTCGCCATGGCCTTCTTCGTCGTCGGTTGCAGCAGCGACGATTCGTCGGACGACTCTTCCAGCGCCGACTCGACCACGACCGCGTCGACGTGCAGTCCCGACAACCTCGACACGTTCAGCGAAGGCGTGCTCACGATCGGCACCGACAGTCCGGCTTTCCCACCGTATTTCGAGGACGACGATCCGACCAACGGCAAGGGCTTCGAAAGCGCTCTCGGCTACGCGATCGCCGACGAGCTGGGCTTCAACAGGTCCGAGGTCGAATGGACCACCGTTCCTTTCAACGCCTCTTATGCCCCCGGACCGAAGAAGTTCGATTTCGACGTGAACCAGATCTCGATCACGCCCGCCCGCGAGAAGGTCGTCGACTTCTCGACCCCGTACTACGAAGCCAACCAGGCGGTCCTGGTCAAGAAGGGCTCGGAGCTGGATGGCATCACCAGCCTCGACCAGCTGAAAGACGCGACCATCGGTGTCCAGGTCGGCACCACCAGCCTCGAAGCCGCCGAATCGGCGATCGACCCGGAAGCAGACCCCAAGGTCTTCAACAACTCGAACGACGTGGTCAGCGCCCTCAAGCAGGATCAGGTCGACGCGATAGTGCTCGACCTGCCGACTGCGATCTAC